>JBBQDH010000095.1:0-21380 GCA_038319515.1 Bryobacterales bacterium | reverse complement strand
CGCTTGTCTGTCTGGCGCAACAAAAGAGCCCCGCCATCGGTACTGATCGTGCCGCCGTCGAACTTGCTTACGATTTTCCTCGTGCCGAACGCTTCAAATCCGAAGCTGGATTGGTTACACTCTGTCATGGCGGAGGTCGTTCCTTTTTGGGCTGTAACTGCTTGTTGGGAAACTCAGTTATGCCACGAATCGCGGCCTCTTGCCAACTACCTGTGAGATATCCGGGTTAGGGAGAAGCATCCCGCGTGGAAGCCGTCATCCGCGGAGTTCGCGGAAATACTGCAGGTCCTTGCGAGCGTGGTCGAGGAGGTCGTCGCCCGGGCGTTCGACGAGTGAAAGACCGTCGGTGCGCTGGATGAGGTAGAACTGCAGGCCGCCGGTGCTTTCGGCAGCCTGGATGATGGATTTCCAGTTTGCGTGGCCCTTGTAGTCCTGAATAAGAAGCGACTGGATGCGCCCCGGACACTGGCGGATGAAAGCAACCGGATCGCCGCCGCCCTGGAAGCAGAGACCGATGTTGAGGTGGAACGACACGATGTCATTGTTGGCGGCAAGAATGTCTATGGGGCGGGTGGATTCGACGGGCTGGAATTCGATGCCGTGGTTGTGAAAGCCGAGCGTCATTTGGGCGGCCCTGATGGGTCCTGCCGCCTGACTGAGTTGATCGCTGAAGCGCTTCCAGGCGTCGATAACGGGGGTTTTGGAAGGAGCGACAGGGGCAGGGCCGCGAACGGAGACCAGGGTGTCAGAGCCGAGGATGTAATTGAGTTCGAGCGATTTTTTGAGCCCGTCACTGGAGAACGACAAGATCTCGTTGTGGGTGGAACGGCAGCGGATGCGGACGTCGTCCAGGATGGCGCGGACTTCCTTCGCTTTGGCGGGAGTCCAGGTCATGAAGGTGTTAGCCGAGAATTCGACGATCTCATAACCCATGGTCGCGACGGCGCGGAGGGTTCCCGGAAGGTCCTGCTGAATGTTCCGGATGACTGCGGTTTGCTGTAAACCGATGGGAATCTTCTTTGCGGGCAGGGCTCTCAAAGTGGCAGCAGCGGCGGTCAGGTGGACGAGGGCGGCACGACGGGAAATGCCCATCAGTTCACGCCCGGAAGGATTTTGCCGTATTTGGGGACGAGTACTCTATTGGTGAATTCGTCGTGCAGTTTCAGGTTTTCCATGGCTTCCTGCAGACGCATTTGTCTGACGATGGCGATGATCTGTTCCTTACCCTGCCTGCCCCAGGCTTCGCGTTCGGCGGCATTGGCGGGGAGCTCAGGCTCGCGTCCATTGCCATGAGCCATCACATCGGGAACCCAGGAGCCGAGAGTGAGGCTGCCGGTGAAGCCGAGCTTTCCGAGTTCGGCGAGTCCTTTGTCTTCCGGGACGGGACCGGCGGCGACGGATTCGGCGTGACCGTAGTCGCCCTTGACCGGAATGTCATCGATGCGGCCCGCGATGTAGTGGGCTCCGTACATCAGCTTCGTGCGGACTTCTGGCGCGAGTTTGAGGCGGGGCAACCAGGTGTCCATGTCGATGTAGAGGATGGGGACGTGGCGTTCGTCGAAGAATTCGCGAACCAGAGTGCCTCCGGTAAGAGGCGCGGGGCCCTGCCCCATGGAGATATAAACCTGGCGGCGAAAACCTTGTTTCAGGAGTGATTCGGCAACGGCGCGCAGGTAGTCTTTGCCCTGCGTGGGAGTGATGTCGATGGTGGCGGGCGCTACGAGCGTGGTGCCGGCGTAGGACCAGATGAGGCCGGGCATGTAGACCGCGTCAATTTCTTCGGCCATTGCCATCGCCATACCAAGGGGCGAAACGTAGTCCCGGTCGCTGGGCATGATGCCGTTGGTTTCGACGGCTCCGATGGGGATGAAGATAATGTCGCTGCGTTTCAGGTAGGACGCCACCTGCACCTGGCTGAGGCGGGTGAGGTCGCGGGTGTGGAGTTTGCGGACCTGCGCGGAGACCGGAACGGCAGGCAGGAACGTAAGACAGACCGTGGCGAGGAGCAGAGATTTCTTAGTCATGGGAGGATGCTTTTGAAGTTGGGAATAATTACTTCCTGTACGTACTTATCCTGATCGCGCAGGGCCTGGACCACTGCTTTAATGTTGGCGGCTTTGGCAGTTGTTTCGATGATGGCGGCCCCCGCCTTGCCTCGGCGTTCACGCTCCGCGACGGTCATATCGGGGTTCTCGAGTGGCTTACCGCCGTTGTGTTGGGGATCGGGATCGTAACTACCTACGGCACTGCTTTCAGGTGCCAGCGCGGAGAGCATACTCAAGGACTCTGGGGGACGGGGAAGCGGCTGGCGAGTCGGTTTCGGGATATCGAGTTGCAGCGGGATCTCGTCCATGCGGTTGAGGATGTAATAAGAGCCATACCCGACGGAGTGAAAGACATCCGGACCGGGCGCGTTCTTATAAAGCAAGGGCAAGTGGATATAGAGGATGGGGACTTTCGTCTCTTCGAAGAACTGGCGAACCATGCCGCTGACATATTGGTCAGAGGGTCCATGGGCAGAGAGCCAGATCTGGCGGCGGAAGCCTTGTCTAAGAAGTGAGTGAGCGAGGGCCTTCAGGTAAGTGAGGCCGACGTCCTGTGGAATGTAGACAGATGCAGAGCCCGTGACCGTGACGCCCGGATAGAAGTAGGTGACATGGGGGAGGATGAGCCCGTCTGTCTCAGCGGCGAACTTCGTGGCGTAGGCTTCGGCCATGCGGTATTCCATATCGGAGGGCATGACTCCGAAGGTTTCGGCAGTGCCGACGGGGATGAAGACAATGTCGTTCCGTTTGAGGTACTGTTCGACTTCCGGATTGGTAAGAGTGGGCAGGTAACGCGTTCGCATCGCCGGGGGCTGAGCCCAGGCAATGGTGAGGATGAGAAACGCCAGGACTGCCGCGCGCATTAGAGGATTTGCAGGGTGGCGACGGTGATAATGTCGCCCTCAGTCTTACCCGTTACGGCGACTTTGCGACCGTAGCTTTCGGCGTCGATTTTTTCCTGGCTGGAGAACTGGAAGACTTTACCGGCTTCGGTGACGAGGACAACTTTGTCGCCATCGCGGACGCATTTCTGGACGCAGGAAACGCTGGTCCACATAGCTTTGCCGCTGGCGGCGCAACGCTGGTCCACCACGTAGCCGGTGACTGCTCCGGCGGGGATTGCTGCAAGTGTACGCGAAGCACTGGGAGGCGGAGGAATTTCAAGCACCGCGAGTTCCGGGTATTGGTAGATGGCCGCGAGGCTGTTGAGAGTGGTGCGGATCTGCGCCCAGTCGAGTTCAACCCCTTCCGGGAAGCGCTGTTTGCCGAGAGCAGCGTTGACGGGCTCGGCGGCCTGCACGGTCTTTTGGAGCTGTACACGGAATTCGGGATTCTTCGCCAGTTCTTTGGCCTGGCTGAGGACGGCCAGGCGCTGAATGCTTTCGCGAAGATTGGTGGCACCTGCCTTTTCGGGCTCCGAAAGTTTTGTTGCGTCGACGGGCGGCCGCACCATCGCCATGTTGTAGGCCTGCGGAAGATCGCTGGTCCACTGGTCCAGCTGGTGGACGAGGAATTGCACATAATCGCGGGCGCGGGTGTCGGCGTCGGAGCCTGCGAGCACCGTTGCGGAGCAAAGCGCCGCAGCCATCCAAAAGTGACGTAAACGCATTCCGGGCTCCTTAGAGGTTAGGCGAATAATTCTTTGAGAACACGCGCCTGATTGACGCCGACCAGAGATTCATCGCGACCTTCGTAGGGGAAAGTGTTCTTCTGGTAGTCGATGCCGAGCAGGTGCTGAATAGTGGCGTGGATATCGCTGTGGTTGCATTTTTGGCCGACGGCAGCGTAGCCGAGTTCGTCGGTGTCGCCGAGGTCGAAGCCGGGCTTGAGGCCCGCGCCTGCCATCCACATGCTGAAGCCGTAAGGGTTGTGATCGCGACCTGGCTTGGAGTTCTTCGCTTCGATGGTAGGCAGGCGACCGAATTCACCGGACCAGACGACGAGCGTGTCCTTCAACATGCCGCGCTGTTCAAGGTCGATAAGCAGGGCTGACATGCCCTGATCGATGTACTCGCAGAGGCCGGGCAGTTGGCCTTCAATGTTGTTGTGGGTATCCCAGTTACCGCCACCACCGCCGTAGATCTGAATGAACCGAACGTCTTTTTCGGCGAGGCGGCGTGCCATTAGACAGAGACGACCGAATGGGCCGGAGACTTTCTGGTCAATGCCGTAGAGCTTTTTGGTGGCCTCGCTTTCCTGATCGAGATCGGCGACTTTAAGGGCCTCGACCTGCATGCGTGCTGCGAGTTCGTAGTTGGCGATACGGGATTCGAGGTCCTGATCGAGAACGTAGGATTTTTCTTTCTGCACGCGGTTGAGCTGGCCAACCATATCGAGGAAGCGGCGCTGCTGGGCGGCGCTGACGTTCTCAGGGCGTTTGATATCGAAGATGGGCGCCTGTGCGTCGGCGCGCATGCTGGTGCCGTTGAAGATGGGGGGCAGCCAGGCGGACGAGTGGGCTCGGTCGCCAATGGTAGCGCCCTGGCCGAGGGCGATGTAGCCGGGCAGGTTCTGGTTCTCCGTACCGAGTGCGTAGTTTACCCAGGAACCGATGGAGGGGAAGCCAGTGAAACCGCGGCCGGTGACGAAGGTGAACTGGGCGGTGGAGTGGTCGATGCGATCCGTCGTCATGGAGCGGACGAAGGTGGTTTTGTCGACTACTTTCTGGAAGTAAGGGAGTAGGTCGGAGACGTAGCGACCGGTCTGTGGTGACTGCTTGAATTTCCAGGGGCTGGCCATCACCTGCTGCGAGCCGTTAAGCGCGCGGCCCTTGATTTCAAAAGGCGCGGCTTTGCCGTCGAACTTAACGAGGGCCGGCTTGGGGTCCCACATGTCGATGGTGCTGGGGCCGCCGCCGACGTAGATGAAGATAACGCGTTTGGCGCGGGCCGGGAACAGAGACGGCTTCGGCTTCAGGTCGTAGGTTCGCTCTTTGGCCGAGGCGGATTCGGCACCGAAGAGACGGTCCTGCAACATGGAATTCATCGCCATTGCGCCGAAGCCGACGCCCATTTCCTGCAATATTTGTCTGCGGTTTAAGCTTGATCTCATGGCTGGCTCTCCGTTCTAGTAACTGTAGAGGAAATTGTTGGCACCGAACATTGCCTGGACGAACAGGCGAAGTCCTTCTTTGGGATCCGATTCGGCCGCGATTGACTTCTTTGCGATCTCGAGTTCACGTGGTTCGGGGGCACGGTTGTAGGCCTCCCGATAGGCAATGGAAACAGCCTCTTCGTAATTATTTCTGCTTTGTTCGAGGACCTTTTCGGTGAAGGCTTTCGAAACGCGCATGGCGAGCGGATTGTTCATCATGGCGAGCGACTGCGTGGGCAGCGCGGAACGGAAACGTTCGGCCTGATTGTCGGAAGTCATATCGGGGCAATCGAAGACGTGCAGGAAAGAGACCCAGCGAGTGCGGGTCTGGGCGAGATAGAGACTGCGGCGGTTCTGGCCATTGATACTCTTCTTCTCATCTTCGAGCCACTGACCATCGGGGCCACGTTTGATCTGCACCTGCGGGCCGAACATCTTCGTGCTGATCAGGCCGCTGATTTGCAGCATGGAATCGCGGATGGTTTCGGCTTCGAGGCGGAGCGGGGCTTTACGCCAGAGAAGCTTGTCGGACGGGTCGGCCGCCATGTATTCCGGAACTTCCGCAGAGCTCTGGCGATAAGCCTTCGACATCATGATCTGTTTGGTGAGCCACTTCAAATCCCAGTTGTGTTCCTGGAAACTGACAGCCAGGTAGTCAAGCAGTTCGGGGTGCGTGGGCTTCGCGCCCTGGGTACCGAAGTCGTCGACAGAGCGAACCAGGCCTTCGCCGAAGTGCCACTGCCAGACGCGGTTCACGAACACGCGGGCAGTGAGCGGGTTTTCAGATGACACCATCCAATTGGCCAGAATCAGCCGGCGGTTAGTGCCGTTCCATTCGGGGTGGTCCTTTGGATCGGGAAACTCGAGCAGTTTCTGCGGATTATCGAGAACGACCGGAATGCCTGGGTGGACTTCTGCGCCTGGCGCGAGATAGTTACCGCGCTGCAGGACATAGGTAGCCGACGGGTTCTTCGAGACATCCCAGGCCGCTTCGATGTAGTTCGGCGGAATTTTTGACTTTTCCCGGCGCGAGTTGCGCTTGATCTGAATTTCATCCTTCCACGCGGCGAGTTCGCTGTAGCGCTTTTCGAGTTCCTGATCGGTGATGAAGTCGCGCTGAGCGTTGCGGTCCACTTCGAGGTCCGGATTACTCTCGATGTCCTTACGGATTTGCGCGCGCTTTGCGGTGTCGGAAAGATCGCGTCCGGTCTTCAGTTCGGCGCGGTATGTCTGGTACGTGGCTTCGAGCAGATCGTCCAGGCGGCGGAGCGCTTTGGTGTCGCGGCTGGTGACGTCTTTAATCCACGCGTCCCGGGCTCCGGGTTCCATGTCGAGAACCATGCGGCTGGGCCAGGGGCCAAAGTTGAGGTCACCGGCGAGCCAGTTTTCGGGATCGAAGACGGACTGGAAGATGGACATCATGCGGTAGTAATCGCGTTGCAGCAGGGGATCGAACTTGTGATCGTGGCAGCGGGAGCACTGGACGGTAAGGCCCATGGTGGCCCGGAGACTGGTCTCCATCGCCTTCTGCTGGGCGTCGAAGTACTTGTCTACTTCATAGATGGTCTGGTTATCGGTGATATCCGCAGTGGTGCGGAGGAAGCCAGTGGCGGTGAGGGGCTCAATCTGGTCCGGAGATGGGCGGGATCCGGGCTTGTAGTTCACCAGTTGATCGCCGGCCATCTGTTCGATCAGGAACTGATTGATCGGCTTGTTCCTGTTCATCGCGTTGATGACATAGTCGCGATACTTCCAGGAGACTTCGCGGTCGCTGTCGCCCGCATCGCCGCGGGAATCGGAATAGCCAGCGACGTCGAGCCAGTGGCGGCCCCAGTGTTCGCCGTAATGCGGTGACGCGAGCAGCGTGTCGATGACCGTCTCCCAGGCTTTGGGCGTTTTATCATCAACGAAGGCTTTGACCTCGGCTGGCGTGGGGGGAAGACCGGTGAGGTCAAGGAAGGCACGCCGGATCATCGTGACGCGGTCGGCTTCGTTTTGCATTTTCCAGCCGCGTTTGGAGAGCTGGGAGTTGATAAAAGAGTTGATAGCAAGATCGGCTGCGGCGGGTGCCGTCGGTTTTACCGGCTTTTTAAAAGACCACCAGTCGCGGTCTTTTTGTGTGATGCGTGCCGTATCCTTGCTGCGCATCTCGGCCTCGGTTTCCGGCTCGACGGTAGGGAAGCGACCCTGCTCTATATATGTACGGATCAGTTGCTTTTCGCCGTCAGTCAGCTTGCCGCCCTGGGGCATCTGACCGCCTTCGATCAGCTTCCACATGAGGCTGCGCTCAGGCTTTCCGGGCGCGATGACGGGACCGCTGGCGCTGCCCTGCATCATACCGGCAAAGGAACTGAGGTCGAGGCTGGCCATTTTCTGCTTGGGGCCATGGCAGCCGACGCAACTTTTCTCCAGTACCGGGAGGACCTCACTCTTGAACAAGGGAGCGCGCTGGGCTGCGGCAGGCAGTGCCACCGCCAAGGTCAGCAACACCCAGCGAAAGGGGCGATTCATCATGTTCTCTCCGACAAGGCACAGTCTCCACGGGAACAATTCCGCTCCTTACAAGATGGACGTTCTACTCCGGCCATACAAGTTGCAAGGTGTCTGTTACGCGCTGTTACGTAGTGATAATAAAGCAACTTACTTAGTCCAGACCGAAAGTCATCAGCACGTCCCCCACGGCAAGCGAGACATACTGCTTGCCGTTTGCAAGGAAGCTGACGGGGGAAGCGTACACCCTGTCATTCGCCCCGAAGTACCAGAGACGCTCACCAGTGCGCGCATCCAGAGCGAAAATGATGCCTTCGGTGGTGCCGCCAAAGACGAGGTTACCGGCGGTCGACATCACACCACCCCAGGGAGGGGAAATCACTTTGTGCTCCCACTTGATGAGCCCTGAGACGGGATCAATGGCGGCGACCTTGCCCCAGCTTTCTTCCGGGGCGAAGCGGGCGGCGCGCGGATTGCGAGCTGCTGCGTTGGGATCGGCCGGGAGATTGCCACCGGCTCCGAAGATTCCGGTGTTTTGCGGCGCTGTCGCGGCAATCAGAGGAGCGGATTTCGGAGGAGCTCCATTGTTAAGGGGCGTTTCTCCGTCGTTCACGTGGCGCACAGAGTTCTTGGTAAAAACGCGATGTTCGTCCCGCGCGAAGACATACAGGAGTCGGGTGAGAGGGCTGAAGCTGTGTGACATCCAGTTCGCCCCGCCATCGACGCCGGGGAAGATCTGGTCGTTGCCCTCTTCGGTCGGGTCCTGACCAGGGTTGACTTCCGGACGGCCTTTATCGTCAAAACCTTTCGCCCAGGTCTGACGGACAAAATTCTTCGCGAGGATGAACTGGCCGGTATTGCGGTCAAGCAGGTAGAAAAATCCATTCCTGGAAGGCCACGCGATCAGCTTGCGCTGTTCGCCGCGAACCTGGCCATCGAGCAGGATGGGAATTTGGGTTGCATCCCAATCATGGGTGTCCTGCGGGGTGAATTGGAAGTGCCATTTGAGCTTGCCGGTATCGGGGTCGAGCGCCAGCACGGAACAGGAGTAGAGGTTGTCGCCCTTGCGCATATCGGCGTTGTAGTCGGGCCAGGGATTGCTGGTGCCCCAGAAGACGGTGTTGGTGTCGGGATCGTAGGAGCCGTTGTTCCAGGTGGCGACGCCGCCGGTCTTCCAGGAGTCACCCGCCCAGGTGCCAAAGTTCGGTTCGCCGGGTTGGGGAATGGTGTGGAAGCGCCAGACTTTCTTGCCGGTGATGGCATCGTAAGCGTCCAGGAAGCCGGAGCCGGGGTGTTCGCCACCTGCCATGCCGACGATGATTTTGTCTTTAATTACGAGGGGCGCACCGGTAGCGGCGTAGCCACCGTCGGCAAGGTAATCGTAGATTTCAGTCTTCCAGAGTTCCCGACCGGTCCTGGCGTCGATGGCGATCAGGTGCATATCGAGCGTGTTCATATAAAGCCGGCTGCCCAGGATGGCGAGGCCGCGATTCACTTTGCCGCAGCAGTTGTAGGTGCGTTCGGGGTTCTTGTAGGAGTAGGTCCACAGGACGCGACCGGTAGCGGCGTCGAGCGCGAAGACGTCGTTTTCGGGGCGGGTGAGGTACATGACGCCGTCGACGACGAGAGGGGTGGTTTCGAACTTGTCCTGACTATGAGCCTGAAAGATCCATTTGGCTTTCAGGTTCTTCACGTTGGTCGAATTAATCTGGTTGAGGTTGCTGAAGCGCCAGCTGTTGTAGGTGCCGGAGTACATCAGCCAGTTGCCGGGTTCCTTGTCGGCGTGCAGCAGGCGGTCGGCAGTGACGGGGAGGCCTTGTGCGCAGAGGCCCGCGCAGCCGAGGACGAAGAATGTCAGGGTTCTCATTGTGCGCTCCGGAGCGAACTCAGGTAAGCCACCAGATTATCCAGTTCCGCTTTGTTGAGCATTGAACCGTACGCCGGCATGAGGGAAGGCTTATTGCGGCGAATCTCTTTCAGATTGTCTTTGAAAAAGGACCGAAGGTTGCCATCGGTATCGCGCAGTTGAATAGAAACGTCGTCTTCGTTGAGGCGGATGCCGCCGACGTTCTGACCGGTTTTGGTAGTGAGTTGCACGGCGCGGAAAGCGTTGGGGACATCGGCTTCGGGGGAGACGAGAGATTCCATCAGATGAGGGAGTCCGCGCCGACGCCCGATACCCGCGAGATCCGGACCAACTGTGCCGCCCTCGCCACCGATGGAGTGGCACGCAGCACAGTTGCCTTTTCCGGCGTAGATGGCACGGCCTGCATTGAAGTCGCCGGATGCTTTTTCTGCAGTACCGGAGCCGTTGAAGGTTTTTATGAAGGCTGCCATTTTCCAGGCTTCGTCATCGGTGCCGCGAAGGGCAGGCATTTCGGTGCCGGGGATGCCGTTGCGGATGTTAGAGAACAGCTCGCGGTCAGAACCGCCGTGTCGGTAGACGCCGGTGGTGAGGTCGGCTCCGCGACCGCCTTCGCCTCGCACGCCATGGCAGTAGGCGCAGTTGATCTGGAATAATGCCGCGCCCTGCGCCCGACCTTCGGGATTGTCAAAGCGGTTGACGGGCGGCTGGGCCAGGCAGGCGACAGCCGCAAGGGTGAGCAGGAGGTGAAGTTTCAGATATACACGCATGGCGACGTTCGGCTATGAATCATATATCTATTTGCCGCCGAATGGTAGGGGGGGGCGGGCGGACAGATGGTATCCCATACCAACCGGGGAGAACGCGCAGAGAACGGAATCTCCCGGCAAGAAATACGAAGTGCTTCATCCTCGGATTTTGGTGTGCTTGCATAGAGATCATCCGGCATCTGATTCAGACTCGTTTCACAAACGGTCAATTGCGCCACGCGGAAGATCGCGCCAAGCATCAGGCGCTAGCCCCGCTAGCCATGGCGATTTTCATGGCGTTGTTGCGCAAACCTTGCGGTCACCAGAGTGAAACCGACAAAATCGGGGGTTTCTGGTCATGCAGGCTTCCGTGATGGATCACCGCGTAGCATCCAAAGTATCTGCTCATACAGGTAAAGACAGCAAACGCAGTCATAATGATCCTGACGGCCCCCGGCAAGGGCTAATTCCGCAGCCAGCGGTAAGGCGTGCGGCTATCTGAAGTAAGACAGCGCTTTCTCAATTTCCGTGCGCGGAACAACGGGCACATTGAGGGACTTTTTGCCTTTTTCTATCAGTTCCGCCTTTGTTGCGTCCGCTGCGAAGAGGCGGCAAAACGCCGCCGCTTTCGCAAGGTCGTGCCCTACGTCTTCCCATGCGACACCCAGATAGTTTCCGGGCGCGAGACCGGCGAAACGGAAGTGGCCATTGCCGTCTGTCAGTTCCGTCAACGCTTTTGCCCCTTGCCCGGGGATATCTCCATCGGCGCTCCAGACAGAGACCAACAAATCCGGTATGCCTTTCCCGTTACGGTCCTTGGCAGTCCCGCTCCACTCCGCAGCGGAGCGGCGGAGAAGGATGTCCAGCGACCCCGTCGCTCCGGAACGGAGGTCCAGAACTGCTCCGGGCAGGTTGTGGCCGCCGAGGCGAATAGACGCAATGTAGGTATCTTCGGAGAGTCCGGCCACAGTGACCGAGTACCGGTCGGCGGGTACCGTCGGGAGCTTGAAACTCCCTCCGGGCCGGGCGGCGACGGAGGGAGGGTTCAGGGTCAGTCGGTCAACGGATTCCAGGCGGATCGAAAGCTCAGAAGATGACGGCGGGCCGGATGTCGGCATCGGCAAATCCTGCGCGGCAGGGGCAGGAGATTCCTCCGCCTTGCGCGGGAGCCCTTTGGTGCCTGGAGGAGGCGGGACAACGGAGACCTTCGGCTTCGCAGCGTTACCGGGCTTTGCGGGCGGGCTTACAGCAGCACCCGTCGCGGTGGGCAGCGCTTCATCGCCTTCCACGCGGATTATGCCGTAGAGGTCGGGTGCGAACCCGAGGCTGAGCTTCAGATCCGCTACATCTTCGTTCTTCACCAACAATTCCGTCACACCCGCGAACGCCACATCGGCAAAAAAGGAATTGATCCCGGTCCGGGCAGGTTCCACATAGTATCTGCCGGGGCGGACCTCTTCAAACATAAACGCGCCGGTGTCGCGCCGGACTATCGCCTTAAGAGCCTGCACCGAGCCTGTCAGGTCGTAGCCAAATGGTGTTAGCGAAAGGACCGGGGGCCGTTCAGGCGCCTTGTCGCCGGGCCAGGACACTTCTCCCCGAACCCGGAAGACTTTCTCACGTCGGGGACGGATGACGATTCCTCTCACGTCGGCTCCGGACTCCACGCTTACAGGTACAGCGGCATCGGTTGAGACCGCATTGGGATACCAGGTTCGCTGCAGGACATTTCCCCCTGATTCACGGCGCAGTCCTTCGGGAATACCGCCTCCCTGCAAACCGGATATGCTGCCCGTGTCCCGATCCTCGGCGCAGATGTAGTATTTGCCTGGCGGAAGCGCGCTGAGGTAGTAGACACCATCAAGGTCCGTTTCCGTAAACGACATGGGCAACAGAATACGGTGTCCATTGTCATAGAAGGCCCGCTGCGCTCCGACATGCACGTGGGCCAGTGGCATTCCGTTCTCGTCCAGTACCTGCCCGGCAATGCGGCCCTGCCGAGTCAGCCGTATGTCCAGGCCCTCGATCGTCTTGCCGGGCTCTACCCTCAGCTGTTCGCCGGGCGAATCAGGCCCGACGGGACGGGAATTGTAGAACCTGCGTACGTATCCCGACGAGTCGGCGAAAACTCTGTAGACCCCTGGTTGGATATTGGCAACTGCAAATATGCCGTCAGCGTCCGATTCGGTTTCGTAGGCGGACTGTGGGGAGTCCGGACCGGAGGCGAAACCCGCCGAGACGAGGCGCAGACGAACCGTGGCCTGTGGAATCGGCTTCCCGTCCACGGCATCGATCACCTTCCCGGCCATTCGCGAAGTATCTGCAGCACGGCCCTTTTGAGGGGCGGCAACAACAGTTCCGCCGCCGAGCAGCAGTAATGCCAGAACCGGGAAGGCCTTCATCGGCTGGGACCCTGGCTTCTTCCTGTTACCACAAGAACCGGCTGGCCGGCGTGGAGCGTCAGCATGAGTTGGAGTTCCGGATTAATTGCCCGCACCGCACGGCTGGCGGACCCAAACTTCTCATCAGTCAGGATCTGACCGGCCCGCACCCCGATTCCGCGGATGACGGCGGACTGGTCGGATTCCGAAACGTAGGAGAACCTCAACTCGGCCAGCGTCCGGCCGAACGGAGGAGGAGAGGGCATGGGGGGGCCTGCGCCCGCCACGAAATAGACGATAATGTGGGCAGATTCCGGAATATCCGGACCAGCGAATTGACATGTTTTCAGGGATGCTGTGACGCGCTCCCGCAAATCCTCCGGGCCGACCGAACTCGCCACGCGTTTCACCGTCCCGTCAGTCGCCAGATCAACGATCAGATCGACAGTCCCGGCGCGCGTCAGACCTTCCGTCGAAACCGTTGGCGCTCTTTTCAGGTGGGCATTTCCGGTATTCCACGAAACCCTGATCGGGGCAGCCGCAAACAGCCCGGCGACGGTGATAATAGCGAACAATAGTTTCCACATTTAGAAGCCCCTCCCCCAAACGCTGTGATATCGTCGTGAACCGTGAGGCGGCGGGCCGGATTCCCGTCGCTATCTCCCGGATTAATTGACTCCGCCGAACTGTTTATAGCACTCAGCGACAGTCCAGCCATCGCGCTTTACCGCCGCAGGAATTCCGGAAATCACATCCGTTGCCACCACTGTGTGTCGCCGACAGGATACCAGTCTCCGCCTGGGCCTTCGACATAGCACTGAACACAGTATTGCGTGCCATCTTTATACAGGGCGTCGGTGCACTGAACAGCTTTTCCGTTCGGAATGACCCCCGGAATCAGTGCGAGCCCGAACAGTACAACTGTGCGGATTCCTGCGGAGAGTAGTATTGACTTCATTAAAGTTCCTTTCAAGGCCTATATTTTCAGCCATGCGCAAGTATTACCCCCCCCGCATTCCGTGTCAAGCACTAATTTAAAACTATATTTCCTGCGGTCCGGCATTTCGCACGGCCAAATATTAACCTGGCGTCCTGAGGGAACCTGATCACTTTGAGGAAGCACTCGCGGCTTGCTCCGGAAACCGGGGATGCCATGCACAAATGAGACTGCCAGGCAGAGCCCGGACTGTGCGAATTTGCAACCGCTATAGAATCGTAGTTCGCCGGGTCCATGCCGATTGCCCCTCACAGCCCCGCAACACCGCCTGAAGAACTGCTGACGCAGATCGTGGAGAGCGATGCGTTTCGGTCCGCACCAATGATGCGGACGCTGCTGGGATATCTGTGGGCGAACCGGGGGAAGCCGGTGAGTGAGTATGCTGTCGCCGTTGATGCGCTGGGGCGCCCGGAGAGCTTCGATCCGAAGGCGGATTCCACGGTGCGGGTGCAGATCTCACGGTTGCGGGCCAAGCTGAAAGAGTTCTATGAAGCAAAAGGCGAAGCGTTTCCGCTGAAGCTTTCCATCCCGCTTGGGCAACATGACCTGCAGTGGACTTACCTCGAAGCTCCGGTTGTGCCTCCGCCAGAACGGCCTAAGGCGGCGCCGCCAAGGTATCTGCTGGCTGCCGTTGCGATCCTGTTGGCGGTTTGCGCGGGGTTGAGTTGGAGACTGGTTTCGCTGGAGAGGGCGACTCCTGCGGAGCAGCCCCTGCCGGCGTTTTGGAAGACTTTTCTGGCCGGGTCGAGACCGGTGCAGGTGGTGCTGCCCAGCCCGATCTATTTCTTCTGGCCGGAGCATGGTTTCAATGTGCGGGACCTATCCGTATCAGAGTTTTCGAACTGGGAGTCTTCGGCTGCGCTGCGGGAGATTGCAGCGAAATGGGGGCCGCCCAGACTGGCGCAGAATTATGTCGGCGCGCCGGAGATGAACTCGGGAGTTCGGCTGGTGCAATACCTGCAGGGGCATGCGCCGGTGGCGTTGATTGAATCGCGGAAATTCGCGGCGGATTCGGTGGCATCGCAGAACACCATTTTCGTGGGAATGCCGCGAACCGCTGTCTACCTGGATCAGATTTCGCGAAAGCTGAATTTCTATATTGAGCGGGTGGAGCCGGATGTGGTTGGCAATCGGAATCCGCAGGCAGGCGAGGCGAAAGACTTCAAACAGGTGGATTATGCTGCGGACCGAATTCGGTTTCCGGGTATCATCGCGGTGCTGCCCCAACGACCGGAGCATACCCGGATACTCCTTCTGTTGGGGCGTTCGCCCGTGAGCATAGCCACGATGCTGACGTCGGTTGACGGCCTGCGCCTGATCGACGAACAGTGGAGGAGGGCGGGTTCGCCGGACGCCTGGGAAATGGTGATTGAGGCCGAGACCTGGCGGGGGGATACGATCGCGAAAGTGACGCCGGTGGCGTTTCGGGAGATCCATGGCGATTTCTGGAAGTAGTTCGCTGGTCTTGTTGGCGCTACTGATGGCGGGGTCGGCGGGTCCGCTGTTCGAGGTGCGCACACCGCCGGGGATCACGTTCCGGCATGAGAATTCACCGACAGCGGAGAAGAACATGATTGAGGCGATGGGCGGAGGCGTAGCGCTGCTCGACTACAACAACGACGGTCTGCTGGACGTGTTTTTTGTGAACAGCGGGCGTTTGACGGGCACCGGCTTTGATCGGGCGAATCCGAAGTATTGGAACAGGCTTTATCGGCAGAACAAAGATGGCAGCTTCAGCGATGTAACCCAGGCTGCGGGCCTGTCGGCGGCGGGCGACGGGAACTACGGGATGGGCGTCGCGGCGGCAGACTACGATAACGACGGCTTCACCGATCTTTATGTGACCAGTTACGGGCGCAACGTTCTTTATCGGAATAACGGAAACGGCACGTTCACCGATGTGACGGCGAAGGCCGGCGTGGCGGCGGGCGGATGGTCGGTTTCAGCGGGTTTCTTCGACTACAACAACGATGGCAGGGTTGATCTGTTCGTGACGCGCTATCTGGCGTGGGATCCCCAACACAATAAATCCTGCGGGACCTCTCCGCGTGTTTACTGTTCGCCTTCAGAGTATGCAGGGGTGAGCAATGTGCTGTTTCGAAATCGGGGCGACGGCACGTTTGAAGATGTGAGCCAGGCATCGGGTATTGGGGCGCACAAGGGCAAGGGCCTGGGCGTGGCGTTCGCGGACTACGATGACGATGGCTTCGCGGATGTGTTTGTGGCGAATGACGGGATGGAGCAGTTTCTGTTTCACAATAACGGAAACGGCACGTTCACTGAGCGCGCGGCGGAAGCAGGCGTGGCGTTGACCGACGACGGAGCGCGGATTTCGGGCATGGGTGTAGATTTCAGGGATTACGATAATGACGGACGGCCCGATATTGTGGTGACCGATCTGGCGCGGCAGAACTATGCGCTGTACCGCAATGAAGGGCAAGGACAGTTTTCATATCGTTCACTACCGAGCGGCCTCACCGCGCTCTCCGGCGCGCATTCCGGATGGGGCGTGCGGCTGGAGGATCTGGACAACGATGGCTGGAAGGATCTGTTTGTCGCGCAGGGGCATGTAATGGATAACGTGGAGAAGATCGATCCGTCACTTCATGCAATGGAATCGCCTCTGCTGGCTTTGAATCGCAATGGGCGCTTCGAACGAGCGCCGATCAGTGGCGATTTGCCCGTGGCGGGGCGCGGGGCGGCGTTTGGGGATCTGGACAATGACGGCCGGATTGATGTGGTGATGAGCGTCCTGGGCGGACCGCCTGTGGTGTTCCACAACAAGGCGGAAGGGGGCCACTGGCTTACAATCGCGCTGCGTGGCACGCGGAGTAATCGGGACGGAATGGGCGCAAGGGTTCTGGTGAACGGCCAATCGCAACACGCCACAGCCGCCGGGAGCTATGTGTCTTCGTCAGACAAACGGGTGCACTTTGGACTCGGGACGGACGTAACAGCGAACGTGGAAGTTCGCTGGCCATCGGGCTCGGTGCAGAAGCTCAGCGGTGTTCGTGGTGACCAGATACTGCAAGTGACGGAGGCCATTCGATGATCTCGTGTCTGGTGCTGACTGCGATGGTGCTGCTGCAATCAGCGATTCCGCCGGACGCCGGACCGCACATAGAGGCCGGTGTGGAGGCGCAGAAGCAGGGCCGGATGGCGGAGGCGATTGCGGAGTTCCGGAAGGTAACGGAGCTTGCGCCGCAACTGCCGGCGGCTTTTGTCACGCTGGGCGATGCGCTGATGAGAACAGGTGACTATGCAGCGGCGATCGCGCCGCTCAGGCATTCACTGGAACTGGACGGAACGTTGATCGGGGCGCAACAATTGCTGGGGTTCGCGCTGCTTTCGGCGGGCTACTCGGGTGAAGCGATGCCATATCTGGAAAAGGTCGGGGCTCTGGATGCACTTGGCGTGGCGCAGCTACGGGCAGGCAGGTTATCTGAGGCGATTGGCAATCTGCAGGTCTCGTTGGCGAAGCGGCCCGGAGATCCGGATTTGCTGTATTACCTGGGTCGCGCGGCGGGACTCCTTTCGCGACAGAGCTTCAATGATCTCCGCGCAGCACAGCCTGATTCGGCCCGCTCCCATCAGGTATTGGGAGAGACGTATGCGGTTCTCAAAAATTTGCCAGGAGCGGAGAAAGAGTACGCGGAGGCAATTCGGCTCAAGCCCGGCACTCCGGGTTTGCATCTGGAGTTCGGAGACCTGTATGCTTCTGTGAAGCAGTGGGACAAGGCTGAAGCGGAGTTTCTGGCGGAGGCGGGAATGCAGCCTGGTGATGCTGAGGCTGCCTACAAACTAGGCGACGCGCTGCTGCAACAAGGCAAGATCAGGGAAGCGCGGCAGGTATTGATGCGCGCGAATGAGTTGGCGCCCGGGATGCCCGAAACGCTCTATGCCTTGGGAAAAGCCGCTTCCCTGGATGGCGACAAGGCGTTGGCGGAAAACGCATGGCGGGATGCAATTGCGGCTGAGAAAGACAGTGCGCTTGCGGCGAAGGCGCACTTTGGTCTGGCAGGCATTTACCGGCAGCAGGGCGATGCAGCCAAGGCGGACCAGGAGATGCGCGAATTTCGGCGCCTGCAGCCCAAATGAGAACTTTC
This sequence comes from Bryobacterales bacterium, assembly GCA_038319515.1. Lineage (GTDB taxonomy): Bacteria > Acidobacteriota > Terriglobia > Bryobacterales > Bryobacteraceae > BOG-234. The sequence continues at coordinate 3,655 of JBBQDH010000095.1, read as the reverse complement.
CGGCTGATTTTCTCGCTTGTTGCCTGCACTGCGCACGCGCAATACGTTGGAAGCCAGGCCTGCCGCGGATGCCACAGTGCAAAATTCGAATCGCAGTCGAAAACAGGCCATGCGAAGGCCCTTGCGCCGGCGGCGCCGGGAGCGCAGGGCCAGTGGGCGTTTGGCGCGGGGGCCAAGGCAACTACCTGGGTGAGCCAGAAGGGCGAAGACACGTTGGTAGAGCACGGGCTGAGCTATTACACCGCCACAAAGCAAATGGGGCTCACGCCGGGGCATGACAGCCCTGTGGATGCGGTCTACCGGATGTTTGATTCGGTGGGAACGGCATTGCGCTGTTTCCGCTGCCACTCGACTGGCCCCGTGAAGCTGTCAGATTCGTACAAAGTGGAACCTTCGGAACCCGGCATTCGATGCGAGGCATGCCACGGGCCCGGTGCCGCGCATGTAAAGGCAACAGGCGCGGCGGGTACGATTGGCAATCCGAAGAAGCTGCGAACCGCAGAACTGAATGAATTGTGTGGGGTGTGTCACCGCCAGGCCAGCGAACTGGATGACGATACGGACTGGGGTAACGCATGGAATGTACGGCATCAGCCTTCTTATCTACATCGGGCCGCATGTTTCCGGAACAGCAACGGGGCGCTTTCGTGCGTGACTTGCCACAACCCGCATGAGCCGCTGCAGACTACGAAGGTTAGTTATAACGCGAAGTGCATCGCGTGCCATAAAGCCGTGACACACAAGGCTGCGGTTGCGGCGCGTGCATGCGTGGATTGCCATATGCCGCAGGTGACCACCAGCCCGGCTCTGAAGTTCACCAATCACTGGATTGGCATTTATGAACAGAAGGGCAACCCACTGGCGCCGTCACGGAGAGCGGTGAAGGTATTGCGGGCTGCTCCGGCTGCACGTTCGGGCTCGGCCTATGCGAATCCCTCGGATCCTTCCACGCTGGTGCCAATTTACGAGAAGGCTCTGGGGCTACGCGAAAAGGAGTTTGGCGCGGACCATCCACGAGTGGCGCGGAGCGCTTCGGAGCTGGGGCAGTTCCTGAAGGAGACCGGCAAGGCGGCTTCCGCGGAAGGGCCGCTGCGACGAGCTCTGTCGATTGATGTAGCACGATCAGATCCGGCCGTGGATGTGGACCGCGAGAACCTGGCAGTGACTTTGGAAGCGCAGGGCAAACAGGAAGAGGCTATCGGGTTTTACCGGCAAGCGGCGGCGGGACGAGATCTGACGGTGTCCGCACGCTCCTTCGCTGCGTTGGCGCGGATTGACCAAAAGAACGCGGACGTCTACCTGCGCAATGCCGTGACAGCGGTGGAATCGGCATCCGGCAAGCCGGACCGCCGGGTGGCCGTGCTGCTGCACGAACTGGCCCTGGCCTTGCGGGCAAAAGGTAACGATCGGGCTGCGGAACCGGAGTTGCGGCGGGCGCTCATCATTCAGGACTCGCTTGCAAAGCCCGACTACCGTGTCACGGTGGCTGTGCTCAACACGCTGGGAAATCTGCTGGAAGGAGCGGGTCAGTTGGGGGAAGCAGAACAACTCGAACGTCGGGCGCTGCGTCTGGCAGAAGAGAAGTTCGGGCCGGAGAGTTCGGAACTCTCCATGACGTGCACGAACCTGGCGGATGTTCTGTGGAACCGCAAAGATTACATCGGAGCCGCGCAATTATTCCGCCGGGCAATTTTAGTCGACACGGCGATGTACGGCGCGGACAGGCCCGAAACAGCGGCTAATGTTGCCAATCTGGGCGTGCTGCTGCGCGAAGCCGGGGACAAGACGGGAGAGGTGTTGCTAAGGCAGGCACTGGCTGTCTACGAGAAGACGCTTGGCCCCGATAGCGAGCAAGCGCGGTTTGTCAGGCAGCACCTCTCTCCCCGGTAAGCTGCTGTTATTTGTTTGCTTTTTGGAGACCCCTTTGCATCTGCTGTTTCGCTGTGATAGAACGGTCTCCAGTTTTCGGAGGTACTGGCCTCCAGGTCTGAGGGGATGAATGGAAAACAAAATCGGGAAGCGAGCTCTAATCGGCGCCGTCATGTTGATCACGTCGGCGCCTTCACTATTTGGCCAGTCGTTTTATGGATCGGTGGTGGGAACAGTTACCGATCCATCCGATTCGGCTCTCCGCGGAGCGTCGGTCACGATCATCAACAGCGGCACGCAGGAACGCCGGCAGGGACAAACCGGCGCTGACGGGGGATATTCGTTCCTCAATCTGGTACCCGCGACTTATCGCGTCGAAGTGGAGATGACGGGATTTAAACGCGCTGCGGTGGCAGCAGTGGAAGTCACTATCGCCGGTACGATCCGTGCTGATGTGGTGATGCAACTGGGCGATGTAACCCAGTCAGTGGAGGTCTCCGCATCAGCGGCTTTGCTGCAGACGGAAAATGCGAGCCTTAGTCAGTCGGTGAATACCAGAACGGTGCAGGAACTGCCCGTGAATGGAAGGAATCTGCTCAGCCTGGTGGGGCTGGTGCCGGGCGTGGTGCCGCAGGGCAGCACGGAGGGGAATGCTCTCACTGGTAAGAACGTGTTCGCTGCGGGCAACTACCAGATTGGCGGCGGCATTGCGAATCAGAGTGCCACCTACTTTGACGGCGTGCCTGCTAATGCGGGCGTTGGCAACCTGACGGTGCTGGTGCCGAGCCCGGACGTGGTTTCAGAGTTCCGCGTGCAGACCAGCAGCAACAGCGCGGAGTTTGGGCGCTATGCGGGCGGTGTGATCAACATCGCTTCGAAGAGCGGGACGAATCAGTTCCACGGATCGGCTTATGAGTTCATCCGCAACCGGGTACTAAACGCGAACACCTTCTTCGCGAATGCCAACAACACAGGTAAGCCGGCGTTTACGCAGAACCAGTTCGGCGGGACCTTCGGAGGCCCGGTAAAAAAAGACAAGATTTTCTTTTTCGCCGGCTATGAGGGTTATCGGCAACGGCAGGGCGCGAATTTTCTGGCAACTGTGCCGCTGACAGCGATGTACGGGGGTGACTTTTCGGGATATAAGAATGCGTCGGGCGCGGTCATTCCGATTTATGATCCGCTGACGCAATGCGGCAAGAGTTCGAACGCGGCGTGCGTAACAGGGCAGACCATCCAGCGCGCTCCGTTTGGGGGCAACATCATTCCGCCCAGCCGGATCAACCCGGTGGCGGCTAAGATGGTGGCCTTTCCGATATTCGCCGCGCCGAATCAACCAGGCACCGCGAATTCAGCAATTGGCAATTACACCCGCAATGCCACTTCGGGCGGCGACAACGATCAGGTGACGGGGCGTTACGACTATAACGTCACCGATAAATTCCGCACTTTCGGGCGCTTTACGCGCTGGAACTCCGCGAATACGCCGTTCGCGCCGTTTGGCAACGGCATTTTCGGCGGCGATCCTTACTCGCCGGAAACCTTCGTGACCACAACTGCGGTGGCGGGGATAACCTGGCTGCCGACTCCCACGATGGTGCTGGACGTACGGGCCTCCTACGGACGCTGGACCTATCTGCGGGTGCAGCCTTTCACCGGCATTAATATGGCCAAGACCTTCGGGCTTCCTGCTTACTTCGACAGCGAACTGCCTAAGCTGCGGGGGATAGCGAATGAGACCTCCGTGCCCAGCTACAACATTGGCAACTACACGCCGCTGCCGGGC
>JBBQDH010000094.1:0-21469 GCA_038319515.1 Bryobacterales bacterium | reverse complement strand
GTCAGCAGCAGCGCAAGCGTCAGCGTAGTCCACGGTCGCGACAGGCAGGCCAACCGTTATGATAACCAAGTCCATGCACGCACTTGTTTTGTTCTTCGGCCTTCTGTCCCTCGCCCCCGGTGCATGCCCGGTAACCGTGGTGGCGCAGGGCGTGCGCGGAACGCAGGGCACTGTGGGCTTTGTGGTGTTCAATTCCAAAACAGGCTGGCCCGAAAAATCCGACGACGCCTTTCGCAGCAAAGGCATCCCCGCCAGTCCAGGCGACATTCCCGCCACCTTCGACATGCCGGCCGGTCGCTACGCCATCGCCATCCTGCATGACGAAAACGGCAACAAACATCTGGATCGCAAGCCCAGCGGTCGCCCCCGCGAAGGCTATGGACTTTCCAATAACCCGAAAATTCTGCTGAAAACTCCCTCCTTTGCCGCCGCTGCCATCAATGTCGCCTGTGGTGCCCGCATCGTCATCGGTGTCCGCTACCCTGCCGCCGCTGACAAAGGCAAAGACAAAAGCAAAGACAGTGACAAAGACAACAAATAAAACCAAATTCCCCAATTTCTCGTAACAGCACCTTGGAACTTATCCTCCGACTATCCGGAATCCTCGCGGGGAGCGCCCTCGTTCTCGCCGCCATCACCGCCGCCGGAAGCCTGGTTGCCCCCCGCACCGCCCTGCCGCTTGCCGTCCGCTTCACAACCGGCGCTGTCCTGGTCTCCGCCCTCGTCTTCGCATTGCTCACTGCCGGCGTCGGCTCTGTCCCTGCGTGGCTGGCCCTCGCTGCCATACTGCTCGCCGCAGCCCTCCGCATGCAGGCCGCAATCACCTCGCCCCCGCCCCCATTGCCCCGCTTCCACCTCGCCATTCTGGCCGCATTCACTGTCCTCTACTCCATTTACGCCCTCGCCCCCGAAATTCAGCCCGACGCCATCGGCTACCACCTGCGCCTGGTCTCTGACTACGCCCGGCTACATGCCTTCACGAACCGCCTGACTTTCTACGACGTCCTGCCGCAGGGCCTCGAAATGCTCTTCGTTCCTGCCTTCGCCATCGGCGGCGCCGAAGCCGCCAAACTCGTCCACCTCGCTTTCCTTCTCGCTACCATTCCCCTGCTCAGGGCCATTGCCACCGAACTGCGCCTCCCCGCCACTGCGGGCTCCACCGCAGCCACCATCTTCTTTCTGGCACCCGTCTGTGGAGTTGCCGGAACCGCGGCCTACACCGACGCGGGCCTGGTCGCCGCCACCTGCGCCACCCTTTACCTGCTGCTCCGCTGGGACCGCGAACGCCACAACCCGCTCCTTCTCTGCGCTGCCTTCAACGCCGGCTTCTGCTACTCCATCAAGCCCACTTTCGGCTGGATCGCCGTCGCAGCCCTGGGCTTCGTCATCGTCCGCGCCCGCCGCGCCGGCCCCGCCCTGGTATTCACCGCCATCACGGCCGCCGTCATCCTCCCCTGGCTTGCCCGCGCGTACTGGCTAACAGGCAACCCCGTCGCTCCGTTCCTGAACGCCTGGTTCCCCAACCCCGTTTCCAGCCCCGAACTCGAACAGCACCTCGTCGCCAGCTACAGCGCTTTTCGCCCCGGCTTCTCCGCACGCACTGCACTATTCGACTACACCATCGCCGGTGGCAACCAGGGCCTTCTCGGAGCCGCTTTCCTGCTGCTTCCCGTCGCGTTACTCGCGCTCCGCACCAGGCCAGGGAAGGTCCTGCTCACCGCCGCCGCGCTCCTCGCCATTCCCATCGCCGCCAACACCGGAACCCGCTTCCTCCTGCCCGCCCTTGCCCCCGCCTCCCTCGCGCTCGCCTCCGTCCTGCCCGGCCCCCTCGGCCTCGGCCTCGTCGCCCTCCAGGCCCTCAGCGCCGCCCCTCCCGTGATGGATCTCTACGATTCCCGCCACGAGTGGCGCCTTCGCACCCTCCCCCTCAAAGCCGCCCTCGGCCTCACCCCCCAACAAACCTGGCTCACCCAAACCATTCCCGATTTCGCCATCACCACCGTCATCGCCAAAAACACCAGCCCCGGCGCGAAAATCCTCGCCTGCCTGACCGTTCCCGACTTCTACATGCCCCGCGAATCGCTCACCTACTGGCACTCCGTGGAGGCCGCCCGCCTCACAGATGCCCTGCACTTCGCCTGGATGAGCCGCGGCAATCGCGCCCGCCTGCTCTCCTGGCGCTGGACCGAAGGCGATTACCGCGCCCTGCGCCTCACCGCGCGCACTGACCTCCGCATCGTCGAAGCATCCTTTCCAAACGCCGTAACTCCTCCGCAATCCTGGAAAATGTACCGCCCCGGCGAATCCGTCAGCCTCCAGGCCACCGGCGACTCCCGCGGCGCGGACCTCCTCATCTGGCCCGGCGATCAGGCCAGCCAAAACACCGAAGCGCTCTCCGCCACCGGCCACTGGGAAGGAATCGAAGCAAAGGCCGAACACCACGCCCGCAGTATCGACCTGCGCCGTGACGCCACTGCCTACATCCGCCGCATCGGCTATCACTACATCCTCATCCCGGTCTCAAACGACGCCTTTGCCCAAATCGGCGCCGACATGCTGCAGCACCCCGTGGATTGGGGCGTCGAATCCGTCGGCGCTGCGGGAGCCATTCGCGTCTTCCGAATTCTTCCTGATCTGATGTAATTCGCGACCGTTCACGCCAGACTATCTGTACAGTGAGCAACACAGATAAGTTCCGGCAGATCGTCGCCGCCCACGCCGCCCGCGACGACCTGCCACCGACCCGCTTGAGGAGCCCGCGTGTGGTCATTCACCGCTGTCGGAGGAGCCGTCGCCGGCCATGTGATGACGAAAGCCGCTCTCAAACGAATCGCAGAATCGAAGTCAAAGCTGCAAAGTATTCTGGAAGACTGCTAAGCTCCCTTCATGCTGCTTCGCTCAGCCGCCATACTCCTTGCCCTCTGCGCCCGCACCCCGGCGCAGACCACCGCCGCCGACCTGTTTGAACAGAAAACCCTCGCGCGAATCGCCATTGTCGATTCAGCGCTCGATGGCGTCCTCGGCGTGGCGGCTATCGACCTGACCACCGGACATACCCTCACTTTCCACGCCGATACGGTCTTCCCAACCGCCAGTACCATCAAAGTGCCCGTCATGATTCAGCTCTACCGCGCCATTCGTGCGGGTGACCTCAAGCTGACTGACCAAATCCCGGTCCACGCGAAAGACCTGGTCGAAGAGAGCCCTGTCGTCGACAAAGCCACTAAATCCACCGGCAAACTCACCGTGCGCGAACTCCTGGAAGCCATGATTCAGGTGAGCGACAATACCGCCACCAACAAGCTCATCGAACTCCTCGGCATGGCCAAAGTGAACCGCGCCATGGACGAGATGGGCTTCCTGCAAACCCGCCTCCGCCGCCGCATGATCGACATTGCCGCCGCCCGCCGCAATGAAGAGAACGTTTCTACCCCGCTCGAAATGGCCCGCCTGACGGAGATGATTTATCGCGGCAAGGCAGTGGACGAAAGTGCTTCCCGCGAAATGCTGGAAGTGATGACGGCCACCAAAGCCGACATCCGCAAAGTGATCCCCGCCAACATACGCGTCGCCTCCAAACCCGGCTCGCTGGACCGCGTCAAATGCGAAGTCGCCGTCGTATTCCTGGACCAGCGCCCATTTGTCATCAGCGTCTACAGCACATATCTGAAAGGCAACCTGAACCCTGTCGGCGAAATCACGGCAATTCTTTTCGATCACTTCGACCGCCTCTCGAAGACCAATCTGTACGGTCGCGGATTGTAATCGCGCCCGCGTCTTGATGGCAGCAGCGCAGCAGCCAGAGGCATGGAAATCTCAGCGTCGCCGGTCTGCATGATCCGGTCCGAGGCCGCAGCTTAGCCCGTCTTCGTCACACGCCTTCGACGAATCCGCACCCGGCCTGCGGCCACCCTGAAACGCAATTCCGTCAGAGGATCAGGATTCGCTAAGACACCTCTCATGCACTACCATCCGGACGATGATCGCATTCGGATAGCGGATATCCCGGACGAGAAATGGTGAAGGTCGAGACGGGTCGCCCCGACCTTGTTGTGGGCGAATCAACAAAAGCCGGCGCTTTTCAGCGCCGGCTCTCCAAACCACACGTACCTACACCAGCTTGTGCTTAGAAAACGGCAACTCGCGAATCCGTTTTCCCGTCGCCGCGAACACCGCATTCGCAAACGCCGGCACATATGGCGGCACACCCGGCTCGCCCACACCACCTGGCAACGCCGAACTCTCCACAATATGCACATTCGTCTGAATCGGTGCCTGATTCATCCGCGCCACCGGATAATCATGGAAATTCGACTGCTTCACACGCCCGTCCGACAAACTGATTTCGCCCGACAGAGCAATGCTCGCACCCATCACCGCCGCGCCCTCGAACTGCGACTGCACCCGCTCCGGATTAATCACCTGACCCACATCCGCCACCTGCCACGAACGCGGAATCCGGATCTTCCCGGCCTTATCCACTTCCACCTCAACCACGCTCGCCACGTAAGACGTGAAGCTCCGCGCCACAGCCACACCCATACCCCAGCCGTTGCCGTTCTTCCTCTTACCCCAGCCCGATTTCTCGCCCGCGATCTCCAGCACCTTCCTCAGCCGCGCCGTGTCGAACGGGAACTTCTCATACGGCTCGCCATAGTTCCAGTAATCGCTCACACCCTGCGATTTGAAGTCAATAATCTTCCCCGGCCCAATCAGTTCCAGCTGATATTCCAGTGAATCCCGACCCGCCGCATGCGCCAGTTCATCCGCAAAACTCAGCGCCGAAAACACATGGTAAATATTCGCCACGCTCCGCAGCCACCCAATCCGGACATGCGCCTTCGCCGGTCCATTCTCAGCCCGGTGATTCGGAATGTCGAACGGCATATCGTTCAGCCCCATCCCGTGTTCCACAAAGAACCCGTACATGGAACTTGCATCGTTCATCGACGAAATCGAAGGGAACACGGACCGGTGCAGCCAGGCCGTCGTCTTACCCTTCTCATCCAGCGCGGCCTTATGATACATCCCGGCCACCGCGTGATAATAATCAAACTTCAGATCGTCCTCGCGGCTCCAGACCAGCTTAATCGGCTTACCCGTCTTCTTAGACAGGATCGCCGCCTCGGCCACATAATCCGGCTTAGACTTACGACCAAATCCGCCACCCAGCAGCGTCACATGGCACGTGACATCTTCCGGCCTGATCCCCACCGCGCCCGCCACCGTATCCTGCACGGCCTGCGGATTCTGTGTCGGAACCCAGCACTCTACCTTGCCGTTCTTATACTCAGCCAGCGCGACCGGCGGCTCCATCGTGGCATGCGCCAACAGCGGAACATAATATTCCGCGTCGACAATCCTGCCACCCTTCGCAAACGCCGCATCCACATCGCCGATATTCCGCACCACCTTACCAGGCTGCCGCGCCGTGGCTAAGAGCTCTTTCTTATAGGCTTCTGAATCGTGACTGGCATTCGCGCCGTTATTCCATTCGACCTTCAGCTTTTTCCGGCCCTGGAACGCCGCCCACGTGCTGTCCGCAATCACCGCCACACCACCCAGCGGCTGGAACGTGTACGGCGGCTTAAACGGATCAATCGATTCCGTCTGCTTCACGCCCTTCACCAGCAGCGTCGCCTTGTTATCGAACGACTGCACCGACCCGCCCATTACCGGAGGCCGCTCCACCGACGCATACAGCATCCCTTCGCGCTTCACGTCCATCCCGAAAACCGCCTTGCCCTGCACGATATCCGCCAGGTCCGCAATCTTCGAGTCTTTCCCAATAAACCGCCATTCGCTCTGCGGCTTCAGAGTCAGCGTCTCCGGCTTCGGAACCGGCAACTTACCCGCCGCCGTCGCCAGCGAGCCATAGCCCAACGTCTTGCCCGTAGGCGTATGCGTCACCACATGCATCTTCGCCGAGCATTCCGCCACCGGCACATTCCACTGCTCCGCCGCCGCCTGCCGCAGCATCAGCCGCGCCGCCGCGCCCGTCTCCCGGAACGCCGTATAGAACCCGCGAATCGACTTCGACCCGTCCGTATTCTGGTCGCCGTAATTCTTATCTCCGATCCCCTGCTCAATCCTGACCTTACTGAAGTCCGCGTCGAGTTCGTCCGCCGCCACCATGGGCAGCGTCGTCCGGATGCCCGTGCCCATCTCCGACCGGTGCGTCACGATGTAAACCGTACCGTCCGGCTCAAGCCCTAAATAAATGCTGGGACGCAGCGCCGCCGCGGCAGCCTTCCCGCGATACTCATTCGTATCCGCCCAAAGCGAGTCCGGCAGCAAATCGACCGCCAGCACCAGCGCGCCCGTCGAAAACACGCCACCGAGGAAGTTCCGCCGGCTCACATTCTCTATGCTCATGCCATCTCCTTCGCGGCCGTCTTAATCGCCGACCGGATTCGCTGATACGTCCCGCACCGGCAAATATTCCCCGACATCGCGCTGTCAATCTGCTGATCCGTCGGATGATGATTCTTACTCAGCAGCGCCGCCGCCTGCATGATCTGCCCTGTCTGGCAGTACCCGCATTGCGGCGCATTCGCCTGCATCCAGGCCTTCTGCAGCGGATGATTTCCATCCGGGCTCAGCCCTTCAATGGTGGTGACCGTCTTGCCGGCCGCCTGCTTCATGGTGGTGGAGCACGACCGTACCGCCTCGCCTGCCACATGCACGGTGCAAGCGCCACAAAGCCCGACGCCGCACCCAAACTTCGTGCCCGTCATGTCGATTTCGTCGCGCAGATACCACAGCAGCGGCATATCCGGATCGCCGTCAAACGTCCGCTCCCGCCCGTTGATTTTGAGCTTGATCATATTGAGTCCCTCGGTCCCTCTACATTATCTACATCTGGGTTGCGGTGGCAATGCCCCGGTGCGTTACCCTTGACTCGCGTGCTTTACGAATGGGATGTCAGCAAGGCCGTCGCGAACTTAAAGAAGCACGAAGTGTCTTTCGAGGAAGCCGCGACCGTGTTTCTCGACCCCCTCGCATTGACGTTTCCCGATCCGGATCACTCTGTAGGGGAATCACGAGAGATCACAATCGGTCATACTATCGATCAGAGGCTTCTGTTCGTCTCCCATTGCCATCGGGAGTCGCGGATCAGAATCATCAGTGCAAGACCGGCCACCAAACGTGAGCAGAAACATTATGAAGAAACCTCCGGCGACTGACAACGATGAGATGCGAAAGCAATACGATCTCACGAAGCTCAAGGGTGGAGTCCGCGGCAAATACCTCTCGCACACAACAACGGCTTCAAATCTTGTTCTCCTGGATCCGGAAGTAGCCGGCATGTTTCCGAACAGCGAAGCCGTGAACCGCGCTCTCAGGCTTCTGGCTGATACTGCCATCTCCGCGACGAGGTCGGATCGTGCGGATAGGAGACTACTCTCCAAATAGTCTGTCGTCCGCTACTTTCCAAAATCCCCGCAGCCCATCGCCAACGCAGCCTTCACCGCCAACTCACAGTTCCGCGTATCGCTGATTGGTCGCAACCCTCCAGTCGGCACCACCAGATTCGCCTTGCTGACAGTCGTTACATTCTCCGCCCGTTCGTGCCGGTTTCGTGAATCACCGGAAACAATGACCAATGGCCTCCTGCCTTTTGTCTGGCGGGTCGGTGGGAAGCTGAACCAACCGAATTTCACCCCGCAGCGGACCTCTGACAGATGCGGCCAATCAGCGGATCTCCTGCGGCAACTGATCCAGCGCGAACTGATCCCAAGCCGCTTCTTCTTTCGCTTCATCATCGGAAAGCGAGTCGTAAAAGGCAGTGACGGGCAAGTCAGCATCCGCTCGTTCCTGCTCGCGTCGTGCCGCCTGCAGAATCTCCTCAAGCACCGCTGAAACTGCACGTGCCTTTCGCTTCCGGCGCATGAGTCCGAGAAACTCTACCGACTGCCGCGAAATCATATAGCTCTTCCTATCCTTGTGCGCCGCTACCTGAGTCGCCCGGAGCATCAGATTCATAGTTAGGTTTCGCACTCGTCGGCGGACTATGGCACGAAGTTCGGCAACCGGATTGCCATTAACCCTCCGCTCCCGCCCGTTTTCGTACAATTCACATATGCTCCCGGTCGCTCTCCTCACTCTGCTGTTCGCGGCACCCGATGGCGCCATGTCCGGAACAGTGCGGGATGCGCGGACCGGCGAGCCGCTCCGCAAGGCTTCCGTCGTCGCGGAGCCGGTCGGGGCGAAGAATCCCGTTGTCGCTTCCACCGTCACCAACGACAAGGGTCAGTTTTCTCTGCAGCGCCTTGAACCCGGTCAATACCGCGTGACCGCCATTCGCAATGGTTATCTCGACGCTCCCTATGGCGCTAAACCCGGCGCGGATCACGGCCCTCCGGTCACCCTCGAAACGGGGCACGATCTCGAAGGCCTGCAAATCCGCATGCAGCCATGGGGCGTGATTGCAGGCGTTGTCAGGGATTCTGACGGCGAGCCCGTCTCCGGCGCTCACATGACTCTGTTTCGTCATGGCCGCACCGGCAATCGGCCGGATATTTCCGGCGTCAATGACACTGAAACCGACTATCTGGGCCAGTACAGTTTTCATGATCTGGCACCGGGGCGCTACTCCGTCCGGCTCGAACGCGAGCCGCCGGGGCACCGGCTCAACGTCGTGGATCACTCGCCCCCGTCAGACACTCCTGTCAGACGCCCGGCAACCACTTTCTACCCGCGCGCACTCGACCCGGCCGCTGCCACTATTATCGAGGTCGCCGCCGGCGCACGCGTCACCGGAATCGACATGATCCCCGTGGAAACGCCGCTCTACAAGATCCGGCTTCACGTGGACGTCCCCGCTGGCCTGCTTCCACGTGTCGAACTGCACTACACCACTCGCGGCTACGGAGGGACCCAGGCGCGCGCCATCCCGGCAGGCCCGCAGGACTTCACCTTCGTGAATGTGCCACCCGGTTCATACACTGTGGTTGCCACCGCCGCCGAACCGGAAAAGCGTGATCCATTCGTGATCTCATTAATTGGCAGCCCGGAATGGAAAGCCCGTGTGCCGGTGCAGGTGTCGGCCGATATCGACGACCTTCGCGTCACCGTCACCCCTGGTGCGGAAGTGCGCGGACACATCACCGTGGAAGCAGGTGCGGAAGGCAAAACCGCGTCGGTCGCCGGTCGGTTCATAATGTTTGAATCGGGAGACCTGGATTCGCCAGATGCGGGTATTGGCGAAGGTGACACCTTTCGGCTCCGCCTCGCGACCGGCCACTACGCGGTGAACGCGTCCTCGACTATTCGCGCCAGAGAGCTCTATGTGAAGAGTATCCGGTCCGGTGATAACGACATTTTCCAGCAGGGTTTCACCGTGTCCGGCCCGGCTGAATTCCCGGTCGAAATCGTGCTTGGATCAGACGGAGCAAGTGTCGAAGGTCTGGTCCTCGATCAGGACGGCAAACCTGCGGCAGGTGCCACCGTCGTGCTGGTGCCCGCCCCGGAGCTCCGCGAACGTGCCGATGCCTACCGCGTCACTGAAGCCGACCAGGCCGGGCGCTTTCAGATCAAAGGCATCGCGCCGGGCGAATCGAAACTCTTCGGCTGGCCTGATGTCGAGGAAGGCGCCTGGCTCGATTCCGCATTTCTGAAACCGATCGAAGCCCAGGGCGAGCCTGTCAAATTCGATCCGAACGATCGTCGGAAGGTCACGATTCATCTGGTCCGCCAGGATGCAGGGCAGCCGCGCGCAGGCTTCAAGTGATACTGGCGCAAGCCGTCAATTGCCGTCCACGTGCTGTGGTAGCGCGTGTAGATATCGGGCTCGTTCGGATCGCCGAAGCTGCCGTCGGGGTTCTGCTTCGACAACAGGAATGTGACGCCCTGTCGGATCAGCGGATCGCTGTCTGTCATGCCGAAGGCCCGCAGAGTATCGAGAAACTCGCCGGTTGTTTCCGGGTCGTTCATGCGGATCGCATCGGGAAGATGCGCGCGCAGATATTCGAACTCGGGCTCAAAGCATTTTCGGTCCATTGCATAGACACCATACCCGTTCAAAACGTAGATGGTGTGGGTAATCGCGTAGGTAACGGAATCACTCGGGAGTGAATAGGGCCGCATTGCCGGCAGCCATCGCAATACCGCTTTGCTCGATACCAGATCGCCCGTGAACGAAGTGATCAGCGCGTCGCACCACATATCAAAATTCGCCGGTGGCTCATGGGCCATATCAAAACCCAGCATTTCCTTTGATGTGTACTTCCGCGCCTGCCTGCGAACTGCCTCGCGAAGGCCCTTCGCCGAAACACCCAGATGTTCAGCCGACCACGCGCCCGTCGACAGCGCCAGTAATTCATCGGGCGTGGCATGCGCCGGAACCGACTGATGCGCCTTCACCCACCGCAACGCCAGTTCATGCCCCTTTGGCGCTCCAACTTCGGCATAAAAGTGCAGCAGGTCGTCGCCGTAATCCGCAAACACCTTCGGGTTGTCGGCCATGCGGTCCATGAACGCGATCCCGCGCCGCACGGCCTCATCACTCTGCGCCGCAAGCAGGCTAGCTATCGTTAGCGACGCCGCCCAGGCCTTTGCGAAATGGATCATCTTCCGACATCTCCGTTCCCCGAATCACCTTGTCGAGTTCCAGGAAGTCCTGTATATCCGGATCCGGCGACTTGTACATCTCAGCCGGCGGCCCGAAGAACGCAATGTTCCCCTTGCTCAGAAATACCACCTTGTCGGCCACGCGATGCAGCAGATCCAGATCATGCGTCACCACCACCGACGTCAGCCCCATCTCTTTTTTCAGCCGCAGCATCAGTTGCGTCAGATGGTCGCTCATGATCGGGTCCACCATCGTGGTGGGCTCGTCGTAGAGAATGCACTGCGGTTCCGCCGCCAGCGCCCTCGCAATGGCGACAGCACGCTTGTAACCTACCGGCAGGTCCGTTGGAAACGACTCGCCGGAGCCCGGAATGCCCACCAGTTCCAGCAGGCCATCCACAATGTCGTCTTTGTTCTTCTCATCGAAGTCTTCGCGGAGCTCCAGAGGGAACAGGATATTTTCGGCCACCGTCAGCGAATCGAACAGCGCGCCCGACTGGAATACCATCGTGACCTTGCGGCGCACGCGGTTCAGTTCGGCCTCGTCCATGTCGGTGATATCTTCGTGCGCCACAATCACCCGGCCCTTGTCCGGCTTCAGGAAGCCCATGATGTGGCCGAGCGAAACGGACTTGCCAACACCGGAGCGCCCAATGATCGCGACAGTCTGTCCTGCATCCACGAAAAAATTCGAATCGACTAAAACCGGCTTGTCGAACGTCTTATAAACGTGACGGACTTCGATATAGTGCGGGTACTCTTCAGCCATTCGTGTATTTCCGCACGTCTTCAGGCGTGTTCAGGTTGGCGAACGGAGCAGGGGAATGCACTCGTACCAAGAGTACCGCAAGGGGCTCTCCTGTTTGCGGACGGAGCACGTCTTTGACTGCGCGGATGCCTGAATTCAGGGCGCTCAACACGGTTGCATGGAAGCGCCGGTGGTACACGGCACAGAGCGGCTCCAGCTTACCGTCGGCGTACTGCGGGACCGCGCAATCGCCGCCCGCCGCGAAGAGCTCTTCGATCACTGCAATTTCCAGAGCCGGCATATCGCAGGCGACGATCAGGTTTTGGTCGGCAGTCGTGCACCGCAGCGCCGCTTCGATGCCTGCCAGCGGACCCTGCCCGGGGAACGCGTCTTCGATGACCGGCAAGCCAAGCGCGCTGTATATCGCCGGATCGCCCACCAGCGTCACTGAGCCGCAGACCGGCGCGATCCTGTCCGCCACTCGCAGCGCGAGCGCCCGCCCTTCCACTTCGACGAAGGCCTTGTCGCAGCCCATGCGCGCACTTCGGCCACCGACTAAAATCCAGCCCGCTTTCTTGGTATCATCGGACATCACGTTGCGACTTTGTTTTATATTATTGCTGGCGGCGCCCGCCTTTGCGGCATCGGAGACCGATGTTCGCTCGGACCTGCGTTCCGGCCGGCTGGTGCGAACTTCGGTTTCGGTGGTGCCGGAGCCCTCTGAAGTCGCCGCTCTCATCAACCGGATTGCGCTTGAAGAGGGCGTGGAAGACGCGCTGGTGCACTCTGTCATCCGTGCGGAAAGCAACTACAATGCCCGTGCCGTGTCCCCCAAAGGCGCGCTGGGGCTGATGCAGTTGATCCCCTCCACGGCCCGCCGGTTTGGCGTCTCCGACCCGTTCGACCCGAAAGACAACATCCAGGGTGGTGTCCGGTACCTTCGCTTTCTGCTGGAGTATTACAACAACGACTACGCGAAGGCCGTGGCCGCCTACAACGCGGGCGAGGGCGCTGTCGACAAGTATCACGGCATTCCCCCCTTCCCGGAAACGCGCAGTTACGTCATCCGTGTGGCGAAAAACCTGAAGGTGGCGCGGCAGGTTCGGGCGCAGCAGGCTCCGCCGGAACCGGTCGCCGTCGAAACTACTGAAACACACCGACCAATCCAGGCATCTGTCGGAGAAGACGGTCTGGTCTACTACCGGACTCAATAGGACACCATGAACAGGCGACTGCAACTTGCGGCGGCGATTTTGATCCTGCCCTCGGTTGCTGCGCCAAAATCCGGCATAATTCAGGTAACAGGCATTCGGTCGTGGTCTCATGCGGATTCGACACGGGTCATCGTGGAGACTACAGGTCCGGCGGAGTTTAGGGCGGATCGCGCGTACAACCCTGACCGGCTGTTCTTCGACGTGCTGCATTCGAGTCCGCTGATGGAGGGCAAACGGCATGCGGCGAAGCAGATCAATGACGCGCTGGTGCAGCGGGTGCGCATTGCCGAAACGGTTCCGGGGACGACGCGGATTGTTTTCGATCTGACCGGGCCGGGCACGTTCACGGTGACGCGGCTTGAAGCACCCAACCGTTTGGTGATTGAGATCCGTCCGCCGGAACGAGTGCGGCGTCCGACAAAGACCGTAATGATCTCCGGGCTCCCACCGACTTTGCCGGACCCCCTTCCGATGTCGCCGCCGCGCTTGCCGGGGCTGCCCTCGTACAGGCCGCCGAAGACTGTTACATTCCGTGTGCCGACGACCTCTGAGAATGCTTCCCGCTCGTTGACCCGGGCATTGGGGCTGAAGGTCAACCGCATTGTGATTGACGCCGGACACGGCGGGCACGACGAAGGCACGCATGGCGCGAACGGGCTTCTTGAGAAGGATGTGGTGCTGGATGTGGCGCTGCGGCTTTCGAAGCTGGTGCAGTCGCGACTGGGCGCGGATGTATTGCTGACGCGTTCCGATGACACGTTCATCCCACTGCCGGAACGAACGGCGATTGCTAATGCGGGCCATGCCGATTTGTTCCTTTCGATCCATGCGAACTCTTCGCCGTCGCCGGTAGTTGCGGGGACTGAGACATTTTTCCTGAACTTCACCAACTCGGCGAGTGCTTTGGACGTGGCGGCACGTGAGAACGCGGGTTCTGAGAAAAGCGTGGGGGAACTGAAGGATCTGATCAGTTCAATTACGCTGAACGACAAGATTGCCGAGAGCCAGACCTTTGCGCAGACCATTCAGGATGCGATTTTCCCGCAGGTGGCGCGGTCGAATGTGGCGGCTAAGAACCGTGGTGTAAAGCGGGCTCCGTTTGTAGTGCTGATTGGCGCATCGATGCCTTCGGTGCTGGCGGAAATCGGGTTTCTGACGAACCTGCGGGAAGAGTCGAATCTTAGTAAGCCGGAGTATCGCCAAAAGATTGCAGAGGCGCTTTATAAGGGCGTCGCTCAGTATGCTCAATCGCTGAGTCACTTTCAGGTTGCCCGGAACTAAGAGTCCGCTATGAAAGCACTGCTTCTTACACTGGCACTGGCTGCTGCCGCTGCTGCTCAGGATTATCCGTATCCGGTCGCTTACCTGCCTCTTACTGTCTATGGCCAGGATGTAAAGATGGCTTACATGGACGTGCCGGCGGCGGGCACTCCCAATGGCCGGACGGTGGTGCTCTTTCATGGCATGAACTTCGGGGGCTTTTATTTCGGCGGGCCGATTGAAGCGCTTCGGACTGCCGGGTTCCGGGTTGTGGTGCCGGATCAGATCGGATTTGGCCGCTCTTCGAAACCGATCATCCCTTATAACTTTCATGACATGGCTCTGAATACGAAGAGCCTGTTGGAATCGCTGCATATTTCAAAAGTCTCCGTGGTTGGCCACTCGATGGGCGGCATGCTGACTGCCCGGTTTGCAGCGTCTTATCCGGATTTGGTGGACCGGATTGTGATCTGCAATCCGATCGGTCTTACTGATGTACGCTGGCAACAGCCGTGGCGCAGCGCTCAGGAGTCTTACAAAGCTCTGATGGCGCGGAATTCGGAGCAGGCCTATCAGGCGGCGCTGGGCACCATTCAACGCTACTTCCCGGATGCGTGGAAGCCGGAGTACGAGGCTTACGTCAAGATCCTCGATGCTCCGACGCACGCACCGGACTGGGCGCAGGTGGCGATGGTGCAGTCGATCTACCGGCAGATCACATATCTGGATCCGGTGGTGCAGGACTGGTCCCACATCCGCGCCAAAACGCTGGTCCTGGGCGGCGAAAAAGACGGGGCGAATTTCCCCGCTCAGGCGAAGCACATCGCCGATACCATCCCGGGGGCGCAGTTGGCTTTGATTCCGAACGTGGGGCATGTGCCGCACATTCAGGTGCCGGAAGTGTTCAATCGCGCGGTGCTGGACTTCCTGCTGGACTGAAGGCCAGGAGCACGTTTCCGGCGGGTCCGCCCCACTGGCCGTAGCCAGATCCGATGAAGACCAAGCCTCCTGCTACGGCAGGTCCGGCAGCATCAAATGAGCCACCTTTGGCCTTGATTCCGTTGACGGTGGGGAATTCCTGGTTGGCGTTAAAGTCCCAGATCACCTTGCCGGTTTCGGTGTCATAGGCCCGCATGTGAGAGTCGGCAGCACCGGAGAAGACGACGCCGGGGATGGCTGTGACGGCGGCGGAATGCGGGGCGGAGTCCAGAGTCTGCCAGACGATGGCACCGGTCTCGACGCGCAGGGCGGAGAGGCTGCCGGGCTTCTTTGTGCCGAAGTCTGAGACGGCTACGTAGACCTGACTCCCGTCCGTTGCGGGACCCCACTGGATGCCGCCTAACGGACCTCCGACACCGACGCGGGTTTGCCAGAGGATCTCACCTTTGTGATCGACGTCGATCGCGGTCATGACGCCGGATTTTTGCCCGAGGAGCAGGGTATGGCCGACCATGATGGGCGGGGCTCCGAGGTCGTGATCGGGGCCGCCCGAATCGGGGCAGAGTTCTTCTTTTTTGTTGCAGGCGGTGTTGTAGGCGTCACCTGCGGTGAGTTGCTTTGACCAGACGATGTGGCCATCGTTCAGCGCGAGCGTGAGCAGGGCATCGCTGTTCGCCGTGGGCGGATCGGAATAGTTATCGCCGGTGGGCACGTAGAGGACGTTGCGCGCCGGATCGACCGTCACAGGAGCCCAGACGCCTACGCCGGACGGTCCGAGGACCTTACGACCCTTCTTGTTGTCGGGTTGTGGTTTGGCCGGTTCGGGGATAGTCCAGGTCTTCCAGACGACCGTGCCGTCAGCGGCATTCAGGGCGGAAACACTGCCCCGGAAGGTGCAGCAGACGTAGTCTTTCGCGACGACCTCGTCGTAGGAGGAGGTGCCTGCGTAGATGCGACCTTCGTGGAAGACGGGGGTGGCGGTGACCATGGTGGCGGGGTGCTCGTCGAGGCGGCGTCGCCAGAGAAGTTTGCCGGTGTTGGCGTCAAGGGCGTAGAGGGTGCCGGTGACGTCTCCGGCTACGGCGATGGGTTGTCCGTTCACGATTCCGATGGCGACGCCGGTGCGGACCATGGCGATGACTTTGGTGGTCCAGTAAGTGCAGCCGGTTTGAGCGTTGAGGCTGAGGATTGAGCCGTCCTGGGCTCCGATGTAGACGCGTCCATGCCAGACGGTGGGCTGGGAGCGGACGTTGGTGGTGCCGGGGAGCCCCACGGCCCAGCGGAGTTTGAGTTTCGGGACGTCGGTGGCGGCGAGGCCCGCAGCTTCGGTGGATTGGAAGCGCCAGTTTTGGGTGCCCGGGCTCCAGCCAGTCCATTCGGATTTGCCTTCGGATGCGGGGCAGGGCTGCGTGCCTGCCGTTTCGGTGATGGCGGGCGGGACTCCAAGGTATGTCGCGAGGACTGTTTTTTCGCTATCGTTGAGGGCTTCGCCCTGGCTCCGCATTACTCCTGTGGCCAGCGCCTGGCGGATCGTGGTGACGGGGAGTTTCCTGAGTGCTGCGGTGGGCGGGATACGACCTTCGGGATGGTCGTGACAGACAGCGCAGTTCTTATTGAAGAGGGTCAGGCCTGGTGGCTCATCGGCGGCGAAGGCACTCGCTGCGAGGAGGAGCAGGAGGAACCTCAAGGTTTTGCTCCGAGGATATCGGTGATGGAGTAGTTGCCTTCGTGGCATGCGTATTCGTAGATGGGGCCTTTGGTGGCGACGAAGGGGTATTCGAGGGTCCAGGGTTTGTCCCATGTGGTGGGGTCGTCGAGCGTGACGCGGTAGAGGATGGTGTCGGGCGCGACGCGGGTGAAACGCTCGATGACGTGGAGGTTTTCGGACGAGCCGCGGAAACGCGTCTTGTCGTTGAAATTGGTGGTGTCGACGACGAGGGTTTTGCCTTCCCAGTGGCCGATGGAATCGCCCAGGTAGTTGCGGACGTTGGGGGCCGCGTGTTTTCCGTTGATGCGGACGAGGCGGGCATCATGCACCATTTCGACGAGGATCATGACGGTATCCGGCGTCTGGACGATCTGGTAGTTGTTGTTGTAGAGCACGGGCAGCATGGGCGGGCCGGAGGTGGAGCCGAACCCGACGAGGCAGCGCTCGGGGAGGGGGCGATCCTTCACGCCTCCTTGTTGAACGCGGTTTTGGGCGGCGTTTCTTTGGCGGGCTTCGGGCTTGAGGGGCGGGGCTTTACCGTCGGGCGGGTCGATGATGAGGGAGTTGCGCTTTTGGCCATCGACACGGGCGAATTCGTTGCCGCGATCGACGAAGAGGACGTTGTAGCCTCCGGTGCCGTTGGAGCCTGTCGCGGCCAGAAGGGGGCCTTCGGAGGCTCCGTCGAGCTTGTTGAGTTCTTCGGCGGCTTTCTTTTCGTAAACCTTGGCTTCCGCGTCGGTGAGGGTCGCTTTGGCTCCGGCGGCACGTTCGAGGGGCGTGATGGTGGAGTTGGTCCAGATGCCGGTGAGGTCGGTCTGGGCGGTTGCGAACGCGGTTGTGAGAATGGCGAGGGTGATGAGTCTCATGGCGTTACTTTTTGGGATCGTAGGGGGCTCCGGTGTCGCCGGAGGAGCCGAGAAAGAGCTTGCGACCGTCGGGGAGGGAGATGTCGCGGCCGTTGGCACGGTTTGACCCATCCTTGGACTGGTAGCCTTCGACGACGACCTTCGTGCCGGGGGCGATGGAGGTTTTGGTGAAGCCGCGGCGGAGCAGGACGTTGGGACTGCCCGCTTCGATCATCCAACTGGTGGTCTTGCCGGTGGCGTCCTTCACGTCGACGTGGATCCAGGCGTGGGGGTTGATGAGTTCGACTTTGGTGAGCGTGCCTTCCAGGTGGACGGGCTTTTTGGCGTCGAACTCGGCGGCGAAGGCGTGGTGGGCTTCGACGGGAATGGCGGTGAGGAGAAGGGCGATTAGAAGTTTCATTTGGATTTATTGAATTCCCCGTACATTAAATCTTCGGCGAATTCGACACATTTAAATTCGGCGAGGCGGGCATTCTTTTCGACGTGTTTGTAGAGCGGCATGCGGATTTTCCAGGGGCGGGAGAAGGTTTTGGGGTCTTCGATGGTGGCCTGGTAGTCGAGGAGTTCGGGGCTGAGGAGGGTGAAGCGTTCGGTGACGCGGAGGGCATCGGAGTGGTGGTTGCCGGCGCGGTCGAACCAGGTGCGTTCGTCGAGGTCGGTGACGGAGATGACGAGAGTTTGACCTTCCCAGTGGCCGACGGACTGGCCCATCCAGGAGTCGGCGGGGGCGGGGCCGGGATCTTTGAGGAAGATGTTGCGGACGGCTCCGGCGAACTGGTAGGCGAAGAAGATGGCCTTGTCGTTTTGGAGGATTTGGAAGGGGTGGGGCTGGTAGTTGGCGCGGGGGATGCCGGGGAGGTAGCAGCGGATTTCGGGGTCGAGGGTGAGGCGGTTTTTGAAGTTGGCGGCGCGTTTGGCGCGGGCTTCGGGGAGGTAGGGGATATCGTCATTTTCGACTACCCCCAGGCCGCCGGGTTCGGCTGCGGCAGCGCCGAGGGTGGGGATGAGGCCGGGGCGGGAGGGGTGCTCCTGGAGGTCCCAGTTGGCGGTGTTGAGGGCCTGCCAGATGCCGTTGAGGTTGGGATGGCCGGCGATGAGTTTGGGCTGAGTTTGGCCCCGGGTGAGAGTGCAGAAGACGTGCGCGCCGAGAAGTGCCTGTTTGAGCATCTGTTGTATTGTTTCGCAGGGTGGGGTGGGAGTCAAGCGGCATCCATCTCTGCCAAAGTCCGCCCAATGTCATCCGGCGAGATGTAGAAGTGCGGGGACAGCCGAACCCAACCCTGCCGGGTCGCCACCACAATCCCGGCATCCTTCAGCTTGCGGGCGATCAGTGCGCTGTCGATTCCCGGCTTCCGAACCGTCACAATACCGCTCCCGGTCCCCGGCGTTCGTGAAATTGCACACTCGAACCCAATCTCGCGGGCACCCTCATAGATCCTGTCCGCCAAACCCTGCACTGCCGGGCGGATATTCCCCACCCCAACCTCCAGCAGAAAGTCCACCGCCGCCCGTACTCCATAGCAACCAATGGTGTTAAGGGTCCCCGACTCATACCGCCCGGCATCCGGTCGCAGCGTCATATCCCGCGAGGCGTAGTCGTTGTAATGCGCGAAATTGGTCCAGCCAATCTGTTTCGGTTGGATTTGTTTTTGCCGCTCCTGGCGCACATACAGCACCCCGCAACCCTCCGGCCCGATCATCCATTTGTGCGCGTCAGCGGCCAGCCCGTCGATCTTCATGTCTTCTACGTCAATCGGAAACACCCCCATCCCCTGGATCGCATCCACGAAATAGAAACACTCGTGCCGCGCGCAGATCTCCCCGATTTCTCTTAGGTTTACGCGGTATCCGTTCAGGTAATTTACGAAGCTGATCGCCAGCAACTTCGCCCCTCTGGCGGCTTCGTCTATTCGTTCCAGCGGATCGTAGATCGAGAGCCACCGCACCACCACGCCCTCGGATTCCAGTTGCTTCCACGGAAAGAAATTCGCCGGGAACTCTTCGGTGAACGCCACCATGACATCGCCCGGTTTCCAGTCCATCCCCATCGCGATGGTTGCCACGCCCTCGGAAGTATTCTTCACAATCGCGATGTCGGCGGGCTTCGCGTTAATCAGATGCGCGGTCGATTTCCGCAGCCCCTCGTAGGTCTCCATCCAGTCGCCATAGTGGAAACTACCCCAGTCGAGCGCGTCCTGGGCCAGCCCCTGCATCGCTTCCGCGCACCGGCGGCTAAGCGGCGAAACCGCCGCATGATTCAGATAGATCAGGTTCCTGGTGACGGGAAACTGGTCCCGGTACCGCTCCCAAATCGCCTGCAAACTAGTTCACCCCTTCTGAAAGCCCGCGCATGGGGCGGATCATGAACACCAAAACAATCGCCAGCAGGAAGCAGAAACCGGCCACCAGACCAAAAAGCTGCGGCAGCGGGAAAGTCTCATACACGGACGCCAGCCGCCCGCCGATGAAGTTGCCAACCGACGTCGCCAGAAACCAGACGCCCATGATCAGCCCGACCGCGCGCGCCGGTGCCAGCTTCGTCATGGCGCTCAGCCCAACCGGGCTCAGGCACAGTTCGCCCACAGTATGCAGCATATAGGTCAGCGCCAGCCACCACGGGCTGACGTTGGTTGAGCTGGCCACGGGAATCAGAATCGCGAATCCCAACCCGGCGAACAGCAGCCCGATGGAGAACTTCGCAGTGCTGCTCGGCTCATTTCTGCCCAGCTTCAGCCACAACCAGGAGAAGAAGACCGCCATGCCGAAAATCATGAACAGGGAATTGAAGCTCTGGTAGTAACTGGCGCGGAACAGTCCCCACAGCGGGAAGTCCCAGGCGTGCAGGTTGGTGTTGCGTTCGGCGAACAGGTTGAGGGTGGACCCGGCCTGCTCGAACGCCGACCAGAACAGCGCGGCTGCCAGGAACAGCACCAGAATCACCCAAAAACGCCGTCGTTCGATTGCCGTATAGTCCTTCGACGTCAGCAGCCAGCCGAAGAAAACCACGACCACCAGCAGCAGGCCTGTGCCAAAGATATCCGATAGCTTCTCCGCTGTGGGATCAATGATACCCAGGAACATCAATGCAGCGCCGAGTGCAATGGCAGCCACTGAGCCCAGCGCGACCTGTTTGAACAGCCGCCGATCCGCTTCCGTGCCCACGCTGGTCAGCCCTGCCTGCCCCAGATACTTCGCGCCCAGCGAATACTGGATGACGCCGATCGCCATCCCGACGCCTGCCGCCAGGAACCCGTAGTGCCAATCGTAGTTCTGGCCCAGATAACCGCAAACCAGCGGGGCGAGAAACGCGCCGGTGTTGATGCCCATGTAGAAGACTGAAAAGCCGGCGTCGCGCCGCTTGTCGTCCTTGCCGTAAAGGCAGCCCACCATGGTGCTGATATTCGGCTTTAACAAACCAGTCCCGCAGGCCACCAGCGCCAGCCCCAGGTAAAACGCCGTCATGTTGGAAACCGCCAGACAGAACTCCCCGACGGTGATGCAGATCCCGCCGTAAAGCACGGCCTTCCGCTGACCCAGGATGCGGTCCGCAATCCAGCCGCCGGGCAGGCTCATCAGATACGCGATAGCGGTGTAGAGTCCGTAGATCGCACCCGCCTTCGACGTCGGGAAGGCCAGACCGCCCTTCGCTGCCGTGGCCGTCATAAAGAGGATCAGCAGGGCCCGCATGCCGTAGTAACTGAACCGTTCCCACATTTCTGTGAAGAAGCAGGTGGAGAGGCCGCGGGGGTGCCCGAAGAAGGACTTGTCCCACTGGGCGATGGAGGGGTCGTGATGAGCCATTTGAAACATTCTCTCAGTTCCCCGTCACGATTGGGTACCCTGAAAGGTAGTGATTACCGATCTGGTCCAGATCCAGCGCCTGGGCGAAAAGAAACTGAAGGAAAACGAGCTTTTCCGCCGCCATATGAAGGCGCACTACTTCCCGGAGCGGCAGTTCCGGCATGTGGCGGAAGAGATTGAAGATCAGATCGATTGCCGCGCCTGCGCGAACTGCTGCAAAGTAGCGGAAACGAATATTGCGGAGCGCGATGTGGCACGGCTCGCCAAGTTCTTCGGGATGACCCCGAATCAGTTCGTGGCCGAGTACACCACCATGTCCGTCCAGGAAGAGGACGAAGGGGAAGAACTGATCCTGCGCCGC
>JBBQDH010000093.1:0-21517 GCA_038319515.1 Bryobacterales bacterium | reverse complement strand
CCAGAAGGACGCCACGATAAGCGGCAGGTCGAGCAGCACCATTTCCCACGCGCCCATGTAGAACCGGACGATCATGACGGGGAGCATCAGCATCGAAACCAGGATCATCAGCGGATAGGAAATGTTCGGCGTCAGGTGCATGAACGCCTCGGCTTTTACGCGGAACGGGATGTCCGCCTTCACGATGCCAGGCAGCAGTTTTTTGGCGCACTGCGTGAGGCCCTTCGCCCAGCGGAACTGCTGCACCTGGAAACCGTGCATTTCGACAGGCAGTTCAGAGGGGCAATCCACGCCAGGCAGGTAGACAAACTTCCAGCCTTTGACCTGAGCGCGGTAGCTGAGGTCAGAATCTTCAGTGAGTGTGTCGTGCTGCCAGCCACCCGCGTCGGCAATCATCGACTTGCGCAGAATGCCGGCCGTGCCATTGAAGTTGAAGAAGTAACCGGCGCGCGAACGGGCACCATGCTCCAGGATGAAGTGGCCGTCCAGAAGGACACGCTGCACTTCGGTCAGAGAATTGAAATCGCTGTTGAGGTAAGACCATCGCGTCTGGACAACACCGACTTTGGCATCGGAAAAGTGGTGGATAGTGCGGGTGAGGAAGTCCGCGGGCGGAAGGAAGTCTGCGTCGAAAACGGCCACAAACTCGCCGGTTGCAGATTCCAGACCTTCCTGCAGAGCGCCTGCCTTGAAGCCTTCGCGATTGGTGCGGTGGCGATATTCGATGTTGTGGCCGATGTTGCGGTAGCGCTCACAGAGAGCTTCGGCGAATTGGTGGGTGTCGTCGGTGGAATCGTCCAGAACCTGAATCTGCAGCAGTTCACGGGGGTATTCTATTTTGACCACTTCGTCGATCAGGCGCTCCAGCACGTAGCGTTCGTTATAGAGAGGAAGCTGAATGGTGACGGGCGGCAGATTTTCGAAAGGGACGGCTTCGCCGGTGGCCTTCTTGCGGTGTTTGAAGTAGGTGTAGATGGTGTCGAAGCGGTGGAGACCGTAGATGGAGAGGATGGCCAGAATGCCGAAATAGGGGACGAGAAGCACCCAGTCGAACCACGCCAAACGGTGGATTCCGGCAAACGTGTCATCGAAGAGACCGCGCGAGATTTTCGTCATCGTCGAGGTCATGAGAAGAGCGGGCAGGGGGTGTAGAAACATATTTTCGTTGTTCCGCCGAGAGTCACTACCTGGTCAGGACGATGGAGACGGGGCTCGCCTGCTGATATTTTACACCGACAGGGTGAATGGCGCGGGAGGGTATACCTGGTGATCCAGGCTATACTTGGCTTATAGTTGATCACCGCAATTATCGACGGGGCTGCGCGGTAAGAACTGCGGCAGCCCCGCTTTTGTTTTTTACAGCTTGAGTCACAGCGGTGTCGGCATCCAGGAAGAATGAGGTGGAATGAGTAAGGAAGACAGTATTGAAGTAACCGGGACCGTGCTTGAGAAGTTTCCGAGCGGTCTGTTTAGTGTGCAGCTGGAACATGAACGGATTGTGCTGGCGCATCTCGCCGGCCGGCTTCGCCGCAACCGTATTCGGGTGCTGGCAGGCGACAAGGTCACCATGGAGCTTTCCCCGTACGATCTGACCAAGGGTCGGATTACGTTCCGCCACCGGTAATTTTCCCAGGAGATTTTTTCGCGCTCCGCGCACTGGTTCTGAAGAGATGGTAAAAACTCTTTTTATATTCGGAACCCGCCCGGAAGCGATCAAGCTCTGCCCCGTAATCCTTCACATGCAGGCGAGGCCGCAGGAATTTGCGGTCCAGGTCGCCGTGACCGCGCAGCACCGACAGATGCTGGATCAGGTGCTGGCGGCATTTCGTGTTACCCCCGATTTCGATCTGAACCTGATGACGGCGAATCAAACGCTGACGGCTTTGTCGTCGCGCATGCTGTCTTCCCTTGAGGCTGTGCTGGACAAAGTGAAGCCCGACATTGTCTATGTGCAGGGCGACACCACCAGTACGTTTTGCGGTGCCCTTGCGGCGTTCTATGCGCGAATTCCGGTGGGCCATGTGGAGGCCGGCCTGCGAACCGGCGATTTGGCCTCGCCTTTTCCGGAAGAGATGAATCGCGTGTTGACGGGTCGGCTGGCGTCGCTTCACTTCGCGGCGACGGACGGGGCGCGAGGGAATCTGCTGCGCGAAGGCGTGGCTGCCGAGACCATTCATGTAACCGGAAATTCCGGCATTGATGCCGTGCTGCATGTACGCGACCGGCTGGTTTCGGGCGACTTGCAGGGCAAGGCTTGGCGGTTTACCGATCCTGAAAGACGCCTGATTGTGGTAACCGCGCATCGACGCGAAAGCTTCGGGGCCGGCTTCGAGGGGATCTGCGCCGCGCTGCGACGGATTGCAGATCGCGGCGATGTGGAAATTGTCTGGCCGGTGCACCGTAACCCGAATGTGATGGACCCCGTGCGGCGGCACCTGAACGGTTTGCCCGGGGTGCACCTGGTGGAACCGCTGGACTACGTGCCATTTGTGGATCTGATGCAACGGGCGTATTTACTGCTGACCGATTCCGGCGGGATCCAGGAAGAAGGTCCGTCACTGGGGAAACCTGTCATCGTGATGCGGGACAAGACGGAGCGCCCGGAGGCGGTGGAGGCCGGGACGGTGCGGCTGGTGGGTACGGATGAAGAGCGGATTGTTGCGGAAGTTTCGCGGCTGCTGGATGATGAGCCGGCGCGCGACGCGATGGCGCGCGTTCACAACCCTTATGGAGATGGTCAGGCAAGCCGCCTGATTTCAGAAGCGACGCTGCGGTATTTCGGAGCCGCGCGGAACAGGGCGGCGGTATGATTTCGGCAGACTGGGAGCCGATGACATTTGAGGAACGAGCGGAGATCCTGGCCCGGTCCATTGAGTCCCGGGACCGGCAATTGGCAAGACTCAATGAAGTGCTGTCCAGGCCCGTTGCCACGATCCATGAACTCGTCAGAAAAGAGCATTCTGGCGGCTTCGATTTGGTGAAAATTCTCGATCAGGCTCAGTCCCGCCTCGGCTGAGCTGTCCAGGATGTGGAACATTCGGCATTGCGGCTATTCGACGGACCCTGCGGTTCTTAGCGTCCGGGAGTGCGAGACTCTGACCGCCGCTGTCGGGCATTCGGCGGGACGGGCCGGGACGAGGCACCTCATGTCGGATCCGGCTGGGGCCCGTGGTCGTAGAAAGACGGATTCGTTTACTCCCACGCACCCGCCTGGGCACTGGAACGGGTGATCGCGCTGCGCATTCACCTGGATGAATCCGCGACGGACAACGGGCCGTTGCGGGTCGTTCCCAATTCCCACCGGGATGGCGTTCTCAGTGATGCGGAAATCCAACAGCGATTGGGTTCGAATGTGCAAATCGAATGTCTGTCGCAGCGCGGGGGTGTCATCACAATGCGCCCCCTCTTGATCCACGCGTCATCCAAGGCCCTGAGTGATGCGCCGAGGCGGGTCCTGCATATCGAATACACAGACAACCTCCAACTCGCTGCCGGAATTCGTTTGGCCATTGCTTGAGCTCAGGGGAATAAAGAATCCTGTGTGGCCTGATCCGCCATCCTAAAAAGCAGGGATGGACTGGCCACCACTCATCGAATTGCGAGGCGCCGGGATTTACTGTCCAGGCGGGGACTTCTATATCGACCCTTGGCGACCTGTGGAACGCGCCGTCATCACACACGGACACGCGGACCATGCGCGGGTGGGTTCCGCGTCTTATCTTTGCGCACAGCAGGGCGCTGGAGTTCTGAAGGCGCGGCTGGGCGCGGAATCCTCAATCCAGGGCGTGCCCTACGGAGAACCCGTTCGGTTTAACGATGTAGTCGTGACCCTGTTCCCGGCAGGGCACATCCTCGGTTCAGCGCAGGTCCAGATTGAGGCCAAGGGCTATTCGTGGGTGGTTTCGGGCGATTACAAATTAGGCGCTGACCCGACTTGTGCCCCCTTCGAACCGGTCCGCTGCCATGGCTTCGTGTCCGAAGCAACCTTCGCGCTACCTATCTACCACTGGGCTCCGGACCGATCCATCTTCGAAGAGATCAATAAGTGGTGGGCGCAGAATCGCTCGGAGGGCCGGGCGAGCGTTCTCTATGGATATTCGCTCGGTAAGGCGCAGCGGTTGCTGGCTGGTGTGGACGCCTCGATCGGGCCGATTTTCACGCATGGCGCGGTGGAGCGGATCAGCGAGGTTTACCGCGACGAGGGAGTCAAACTGCCCGCGACGACGAACGCGCTGTCCGCATCTACCCGGGATTTCGCGGGGGCGCTGATCGTGGCCCCGCCTGGCGCGGATGGCTCTTCCTGGCTCAACCGTTTCGGGGATTACTCCACGGCAACTGCGTCGGGGTGGATGCAGGTGCGTGGGCAACGCCGCAGGAGATCGGTGGACCGGGGTTTCGTACTGTCTGACCATGCCGATTGGCCGGGCCTGCTGCGCGCTATCCGCGAAACCGGAGCCGAAACGGTTTGGGTGACGCATGGTTCGGTGGATCCGCTGGTGCGGTGGCTGCGGGAGAAGGGCGTCGCGGCAGAAGGGCTGGCCACGCAGTTTGTGGGTGATGAAGAGGCCGTGGAACAGGCAGTGGTGGAAGCATGAGGCGATTTGCGGAGCTTTATGCCGCGCTCGACTCCACCACGAAAACGAATCGCAAAGTGGCGGCGATGGAGCAGTATTTCCGGGAATCGGCACCAGCGGACGCAGCCTGGGCCACCTATTTCCTGCGCGGCGGCAAGCTGCGGGCACCCTTCCGTTCCCGACTGCTCGCCGAGTGGGCGGCAGCAACGGCTGGAATACCGGACTGGTTATTCGCGGAGTGCTATGAATCGGTGGGCGACCTTGCGGAAACGGCGGCGCTTCTGCTACCGGAAGGCACCGGTTCCGGTGAGACCCGTGGGCTGGCGGAATGGATTGAGGAGTACCTCCTCCCTCTGAAAGGCTATCCGGAAGAAAGGCAGCGTGCGACGGTGCTGGAGTGCTGGGCGAAGCTTTCCGCACAGCAGCGTTTTGTGTGGAACAAGATGATCACGGGTGCCTTTCGCGTGGGCGTCTCCGAAGGCCTGGTTTTGCGGGCGCTGGCGGGGGCGACCGAGGTGCCGGCGGAAGTGATAGCGCACCGGCTCACCGGCAACTGGTATCCGTCTGCAGAGGCGTGGGCGATGCTCGCTTCGGCGGAAACTTCGGATGCGAATCACACGCGCCCGTATCCGTTTTATCTGGCACACCCATTGGAGGGGAGCCCCGAAGCACTGGGCGATGTAAGCGAGTGGATGGTGGAGTACAAATGGGACGGCATCCGGGCGCAGCTCATCCGGCGGGGCGGAGCGACGCATATCTGGTCGCGGGGTGGCGAGCAGTTGACAGACCGCTTTCCGGAGATTGTTATCGAGGCTTCGAAGCTGCCGGACGGGGTGGTGATTGATGGCGAAATCCTGGGCTGGCGCGACGGGCGGGCACTGCCTTTTGCGGATCTGCAGCACCGGATCGCGCGGAAAAAGCCGGGCCGCGCGATTCTGGAGAAGGTTCCGGCGAGGCTGGTCGCCTTCGATCTGCCCGAGTGGCAGGGCGATGACATTCGCACGCGGCCTCTGCGGGAGCGGCGGGCATTGCTGGAAACGCTGCCGCTGCATTTTTCCGAACGCCTGCCGGCAGACGACTGGGATGAAGTGGGGCACCTGCGCGGAGCCGCCCGGGATGTTCCGGCGGAAGGGGTGATGTTGAAGCGCCTCGATTCCGCATACGGCACCGGGCGGGAAAAGGGGCACTGGTGGAAATGGAAGATCGAACCATACTCCGTGGATGCGGTGCTGATCTACGCCCAGCGCGGGCACGGCAGGCGCGCCAGTCTGTACACCGATTACACGTTCGGGGTTTGGGACGGCGAGCGGCTGGTGGCGTTCGCAAAGGCCTATTCCGGGCTGACTGATGAGGAGATCCGCGCGGTGGACAGCTTCATTCGCAGGAATACAATCGAGAAATTCGGACCCGTCTGCACGGTGAAGCCTGAGCTGGTTTTCGAGCTTGCGTTTGAGGGGATTCAGAGATCGGCGCGGCATAAGTCGGGTGTGGCGGTACGGTTCCCGCGTATGGCGCGGTGGCGGACAGACAAGAAAGCTGCGGAGGCGGACACGATTGAGAGCGTGAAAGCATTGCTCTCGTGAAAGGATCTGCCGTCCGATGGTTTGACGAACGCGGCTGGAAGCCGTTCGCCTTTCAACGGGCCGTCTGGAAGAACCATCGTGAGGGTCGGCAGGGGCTGATTCACGCGGCAACAGGTACGGGCAAGACCTATGCGGCATGGTTCGCGGCGCTGGAAGGTACGCCGCCGGGTGATCAACTGCGCGTACTTTGGATCACCCCGCTGCGGGCACTTGCCGCCGACACCCTGGCCAGCCTGCGGGAACCTGTGGTGGACCTGAAACTGGACTGGACAGTGGAAGCGCGCACGGGCGACACGCCGACTGCCGCGCGGCGAAAGCAGCAACTGCGTAGCCCGAACGCGCTGGTGACCACGCCCGAAAGCCTTTCCGTGATGCTCAGTTATGAAGACGCGCGCGTGCGGTTCAGCGGGCTGCGCATGGTGGTTGTCGACGAGTGGCATGATCAACTCGGGAGCAAACGCGGTGTGCAGACCGAGTTGGCGCTGGCGCGGTTGCGGGGTTGGGCTCCGGGGATGCGGACCTGGGGGCTCTCCGCCACTATCGGCAATCTGGACGAAGCGTTGCGGGTGTTGTTGGGCAGCGAAGCAAAGAGCGGTGTGATTGTGGAGGGCCGGCAGCCGAAGAAGATCCGCATCGATTCGCTGCTGCCGGAGACAATGGACCGGTTTCCGTGGGCAGGCCATCTGGGTGCGCATTTGCTGCCGCAGGTGGCAAGGGAACTGGAACAGGCGAAATCGACGCTGGTGTTCACGAACACTCGATCACAGGCGGAAACCTGGTATCAGATGCTTCTGGAGGCCTTTCCGGATCTGGCGGGGCAGATGGCGCTGCACCATGGCTCGATGAGCCGGGAGTCGCGCGACTGGGTGGAGTCGCAGTTGCGTCAGGGGGCGCTGCGGTGCGTGGTGTGCACGTCGAGTCTGGATCTGGGCGTGGACTTTACGGCGGTGGACCGTGTGATCCAGATCGGCAGCCCAAAAGGTGTGGCGCGGTTGCTGCAGCGGGCGGGCCGCAGCGGGCACCAGCCGGGCGGGCTGAGCCGGGCTACTGTGGTGCCTGCCCATGCGTTCGAACTGGTGGAGGCGTGCGCGGCGCGGGAGGCGATTGCGGCGGGGCATCTGGAGTCGCGCCTGCCGCTACAGAAGCCGCTCGACGTGCTGACCCAGCATATGGTCACGGTGGGGTGCGGGGAGGGCTTTGAGGCAGAGGAACTGCTGAGCGAAGTGCGCCGCACGTATGCCTACCGGAATCTGACGGCAGCCCAGTGGGACTGGGCGATGGCGTTTGTGTCGCGCGGCGGGACGGCGCTGGGGGCTTACCCGGATTATCACAAGCTCATTCAGGACGAGGCAGGGCGGTGGTTGGCGGCGGATGCAGCGGTGGTGCGGCGGCACCGGATGAATATCGGGACAATTACCGGGGATAACTCATTAAAGGTGCAGTATATGAGCGGCCCGGTATTGGGCCACATGGAAGAGACCTTCCTCGCGGGGCTGCAGCCGGGTCAGGCGTTTGTCTTCTCCGGCAAGCTGCTGGAAATGGTGATGCTGCGCGACATGACGGCCTGGGTGAAACCGACGCAAGGGGTGAAAGGCATTGTGCCCCGGTGGATGGGTAGCCGGATGCCGCTGAGTTCGCTGCTGTCGGCGGAGGTCCGCCGCAAGCTGGAAGAGGCACGGGACGGACAGCTGAAGGGTGCGGAGATGCGGGCGATCCGTCCTGTGCTGGAGACACAGCGGCAGCTTTCAGCGATTCCCGGCATGGATGAATTGCTGGTCGAAACGCTGCAGTTGCGCGATGGTTTCCATGTCTTTTTGTATCCTTTTGAAGGGTTGCTGGCGCATGAGGGGCTGGCTACGCTGCTGGCGTATCGCCTGACGCGGCTGCGCCCGCAATCTATTACGACAACCGCGACGGATTACGGTGTGGAGCTGCTGTCGGGCGATCCGATTGCCATTGAGGAGGCGATCGCTGAGTCGCTGTTCACACCGGAGGGGCTGGAGGAAGATATCGCGGGCAGCGTGAACGCGGCGGAGCTGAGCAGGCGGCAGTTTCGTGGGATTGCGCGCGTGGCAGGACTGACGTTTCAGGGTTATCCCGGCCAGGGGAAAACGGCGCGGCAGGTGCAGGCGACTTCGGGATTGATTTACGATGTTCTGGCGCGGCTGGATCCGGGGAACCTGCTGGTGGAACAGGCTCGGCTGGAAGCGATGGAGGTTGGGCTTGAGGCCGGTCGGTTGCGGACTACACTCGGGCGAATGGCGGCGAGCCGGACGGTGCTGATTCGTCTGGAACGCCCCTCGCCGCTGGCATTTCCGCTGATTGCTGATCGGATTAGGGGCAGCGCTGTCAGCAGTGAAAAACTGCTGGATCGTATTCGGAAAATGCAGCAGAAACTGGAGAAGTCAGCGTCGTGAGTCTGGAAATTGAGGTGCAGGGCGAGCGGCTGATTCTGCTGCCGGAACGCGCGGTGTATTGGCCGCGCGAAAGAATGCTGCTGGTGGCAGATGTGCATTGTGGGAAAGCCGCGGTTTTTCGGGCGCGGCATGTGCCTTTACCGGAAGGCAACATGGAGGAGGATCTGCAGCGGCTGACGCGGGTGCTGCATTCCACCGGTGCCCGCAGCGTGGGAATTCTGGGCGACTGGATTCATGCGGCGGCGGGATGCACGCCGGGGGTGGTGCAGGCGATTCAGGGGTGGCGGGAATTGCATCGGGATGTGCGGATGCACTGGGTCCGGGGCAATCACGACAGGGCACCGCAGGAAGTGCGGGCGCAGTTCGGCTTTGAGGAGTGCGAATTTCTGGAGCGCGGGCCGTTCCGTCTGGAGCATGTCCCGGCGCGGTATGAGGGGAAGTTTGTGATCGGCGGGCACATTCATCCCAAGCTGGTGGTGGGTGGGCGTGGCTTTCCACGAATGCATTTGTCGTGCTTTCATTTCACGAGGGATTTCGCGGTGTTGCCCGCGTTTGGGTCGCTGACCGGAGGCCATCCGGTGAAGCGGACAACGGATGATCAGGTGTTCCCGATTGTCGAGGATACTGTTATCGAGTGGCACGGTTAGACGCGCCTGCGTTTTGACCAAAAGGGGCAAAGAGGACAGAACTGCCAGATCGGTAAACCCTGGCGCCAATTCGAACAGGCGTACCCGGACGAACCTCTAACTGGTGCGTGACATGGGTTGATCCGATACTTTGCATCCGACTCAGTTGTCCGTCGGAAGCTTGTTTACGTGATCGATTACGACTAACCTGCCGACGCCTTTTTTCGAAATTAGCCGAAGTCCCAGTTGCGCCTCAAGCGCACGCGGAAGAAGTGGCCCCGGAGCTTTTTCCGGAGCGGTGCCGACTTGCTCTGTGAATTCGGCTCGTGTTTTCTCGCTCATGTTCCAGGAGTAGTCCACCACCCACTTCAGGTCGAAGTCGTAGCGACCGTTCAATTGCGTGGCGTCAATCACCGGACGATGCAGTTGGTCGGCGAGAGTCCGCGCGATTTCCTGTGCCGAAACACTGACTGCGACCCAGCGATAGCGTCCGCCGTTTCCGTTGGCCAGACCGCCGCGACCGAGCGGGAATTCGGGATAGCCGTCTTTGCCGAATTCAAGGGCAGGCGATGCCCACCATGGTTGTTCGGAAACTACCGGAGCGTTCGCCGCCGATTGCTTCAGCTTCAGACCTTTCGGCGCCACCGTCAATGCGAAAGCGGGCATTTGCTTTTGCTCGAAATGAAGCGCCAGACCCAGCCGCTGCCGCAGCAGATTCCGGAGCATCTCATCAAACTGTGCCCGGTTCGTGCCCGCCGGCATTCGCACATCAAAATCAAATCGCCCTGTACAGCAGGAATCACGAGAATCAAACTCGAAATCCTGAAACCGGAAAGCCCGGAGAATCACCAGGCCAAGTGGGATATTGTGGCAGCGCCAGACGGTCGGATTTTCGGTCCCCGGTCCACCGCTGCAGGAGAGACCGCTGGTGCCCGGGGCGGTCGTCTTCACGGAGGCGATTTCGAAAGACTGCCCGGCTGCACCCGACGCTGTGGCAAACCACGTTGACAGACACAGAAAACCGGAGGCAAGTTGTTTGCGGATCATAGATTCACTATCCCGCAATTTGCTTGTCCGCCGGGACACCGGGCTTTCGCTAACTTGTCCGTGACATATCGCTGGACGTGCCACCCGCTGCCGGCACATAGCACTTCAGCGTGTAGTCCATCACCATGCGGTCGGCGTTGAAACGCCAGCCCAGGGTACGAATAGTCCGCTTCATGCGCTTAATCCAGCCGCGGGGCAGGCCGTCACGATCACGCTGGTAATAAAGCGGAATCACTTCCTCTTTGAGGACGCGGTAGAGTTCTTCGCTGTCGCGGCGGTCATGGACATCCAGATTGCTGTGAGTGCGACCGGTCCCGATGGAGCAGCCATTCAGACCGTCGTAAGCCTCTGCCCACCAGCCATCCGGGACGCTGAGGTTCAGACCTCCGTTCAGAACGACCTTCTGGCCGCTGGTGCCTGAGGCTTCGAGCGGGCGACGCGGGTTATTCAGCCAGACATCGACGCCCTGGACCAGATGGCGTCCTACGTTGATGTCGTAATCCTCAATGAACAGGAAGCGCTCTGCAAACTGGCGGTCGCGCATCAGTTCGGCGATCTGCTGCAGCACGCGCTTGCCGGGCTCGTCACGCGGATGAGCGTTACCGGCAAAGACGAACTGAACAGGGCGTTTGGCATCGTTGATCATGGTGCCCAGGCGTTCGATATCAGCGAGGATCAGGTTGGCGCGTTTGTACGTCGCGAAGCGGCGCGCAAAACCGATGGTGAGCGCATCCGGGCTGAAAACCTTGCCGAGGCGCTGCAGGGTTTCCGGCGATTCATTGCGGACGCGCGACTGGTCAACTGCGCGGCGACGCAGGAAGTCCAGCAGGCGGGCCTTCAGACTGAGGTGTGTTTCCCAGAGTTCGGCGTCGTCGATATTCTCAATGCCTTCCCAGATGCGGGATTCGCCGGAATGCTCATGCCAGCCGGATCCGAGGTGGCGGTCGTAAAGGCGGAACATCTGCGGGGCCAGCCAGGACGGCACGTGGACGCCGTTGGTGATGTGTCCTATGGGCACGGCGTCTTCGGAGCGGCCGGGGAAAAGGCTGGTCCACATGGAGCGCGAAACTTCGCCGTGCAGTGCCGACACGGCGTTGGCGCGGCGGGAGAGCTTGAGGCCCAAGACGGTCATGCAGAACTCGTGGTGGTTGTGGGGGTCTTCACGGCCCAGTTCCATCAGGCGTTCATGCGAGATCCCCAGCGCCTCTCTCAGAGGCCCGAGGTGCTCATCAATCAGGTCAGCATGAAAGCGGTCATGCCCGGCGGGGACGGGGGTGTGAGTGGTGAAAACCACTTCGCGGGTGACGACTGGCGCGGCCTGGTCAAAACTCAGCCCTTCATCCGACATGCGGGTGCGAATGGCTTCCAGCACCGCGAAGCCGGAGTGCCCTTCATTCATGTGATAGACGCCGGGGGTAATCCCGAGGGCACGAAGAGCGCGCACGCCGCCCACACCCAGCAGGAGTTCCTGACGAATACGGATGCGCCCGTCGCCGCCGTAAAGCTGGGATGTCAGTTCGCGATCTTCCGGGGCATTGCCTTCCACATTGGAATCGAGCAGATAAAGGTGGATGCGACCCACGTTCATCCGCCAGACCTTGGCACGAATCGATCCGCGGCGGGTGTCGATCTGAATCGTGACAGGCGCGCCGTTCATGCCGATTGCCGGTTCCATGGGGAGCGAGTTCACATCGGTCGGCAGGTAGTCTTCCAGCTGCCAGCCTTCCTGGTTGAGGCGCTGGCGAAAATAGCCCTGGGCGTAGAACAGGCCGATTCCGACGAGCGGGATATCCAGATCGGACGCGCTTTTGATATGGTCACCGGCGAGGACACCAAGGCCGCCGGAATAGATCGGCACGGATTCGTGGATGCCGAATTCCGCAGAGAAATACGCCACGGGGCGGGGGCGAAGAACGCCTGCGTGGGTGCCCGCCCAGGTGCGGTCGGCGCGCAGGTATTCCTGCAGGCGGCGGTACGCGTAGTTGATGCGGCTGTGCATCATCAATTCGCCGGCTCGGCGTTCGATTTTTGCCAGCGGCATCTCAGAGAGCAGCGAGATGGGGTTGTGGTTCAGTTCGCGGAAACGGACAGGATCGAGTTCACGGAAGATGCTGGTCACTTCGTGGTCCCAACTCCACCACAAGTTGCGGGCGAGAGCCCAGAGGCGTTCCTGTGTGGGGGCGATAAAGCGGGCCACGTTGCGGGCTTCGCCGATCACGGGAGCCACTTCGGCGGCGGCTTCCATCAACATGCGGACTTCATCGTTGTGGAAGACGCGTACGTCTTTCGTCTGAACGACCAGGACGCCCTGGAGAATGCCTCGTTCGATGACCGGCACGCCGAGGAAAGACTGATAGCCTTCTTCGCCGGCGTCGCCGAAGAACTTGAAGCGAGGGTGAGTGTTCACCTGGCTGACAGCGACGGCGCGCAGTTCCTCGGCAACCAGTCCTGTGAGGCCTTCATGCAGGCCGAGGCGGAGAGTTCCGATACATTCACGACGCAGACCGACAGTCGCCGCGAGAACGAGGTTGCCGCGATCCGGTTCGAGCAAATACGCAGAGCAAACTTCGGTTTCGAAGCGCTTCGCGATGAGCGCGACTACGTTCATCAGCGTCTCAGCCGGCTGCCCGCCTTCCTGAGTCAGATTGCTGATCTCTTCGAGGGTAAGAACGTGGTGGTCCTCGCCAATTGGGTTTGCGCTCATGTTGATGGATCTCCTGTTGTGTTCGGCGGGGAGCCTGGGTGCCGACGTGGGCGGGAACTCTTAGTTTACCGGACGGGGTTGTGATACGATTCGACCCACGCCGCAACCATGCCCATCCAAATGCCCATGAGAACCCTGATCGTTCTGATTGCAATCAACATACTGAACTTTTACGACCGGAACGTATTAGGCGCGCTGACAGAGCCGATCCGGAAAGAATTCCACTTGAATGACACGCAGGTGGGATTCATTGGCAGCGCGTTCATCTGGCTTTACGCGATTGTGGGGGTTCCGCTGGGGCGACTGGCGGACCGGAAAAGCCGGAAGCATTTGCTGGCGGGCGGGATGGCTGTGTGGAGTCTGCTGACGGCGCTGGCGGCGGTTGCGACCACTTACGGGATGTTACTGGGGTCGCGGCTGGGCTTCGCGGTGGGTGAAGCTGTGGTGGCTCCGGCGGCAACAAGCTGGATCGGCGATCTGTTTCCGCCTCACAAACGGGCCAGGGCGCTGGCGCTGTTCATGATCGGCGTGCCAGTGGGCGCGTCGCTGAATTATTTCCTGAGCGGTCCAATTGCACAGGCCTTTGGGTGGCGGATGGCGATGGTAGCGGCGGCGGTGCCAGCCATGCTGCTGATTCCTTTGCTGCTTCGGTTGCCGGAACCGATGCGCGGGGCTTCGGATGATGCCCGGGCCGCGGCGCCTGCCGCTTCGCCACTGGTGCTGCTGCGGATCCCGACGTTTCTATGGATCATCATTTCCGGCGCGCTGCTGAATTTCAACATGTATGCACTGGGGCAGTTCCTGCCTGCGTTTCTCAGCAGGGTCCACCACGTGAGCCTCGCTCATGCGGGGGTGGGAACCGGGATTGCGTATGGGGTGGGCGGCATTGCGGGCAGCCTGATTGCGGGCTGGGTGGGGGACAGGGTAATCCGGTGGCGGAAGGATGGGCGGATGGTTTGCGCGGCGGCATTGGCGCTGGCAGGTTGCCCGGCGGCGTGGTTTGGGATCAACTCCGGTGACGTGACAACCGCAGTGGCGCTGATAACCGTCTTTTATGGAACACTTTGCAGCTATTATGGGTTCGTCTATTCGTCTATCCAGGATATCGTCGCGCCCACCATGCGGGGGATCGCCATGGCGATTTATTTCATGGCGATGTACCTTTGCGGGGCATCGTTTGGGCCACTGCTGACTGGCAAAGTGAGCGACATGATGGCGCGGCGGGCGGCGGATACGGCGGGGTCGGGCGTGATGACCGAAGCTTTCCGGGCAGTGGGGCTGCAGCAGGCGATGCTGATTATGCCAGTGCTTTCGCTGCTGCTGGCGGTGGTGTTGTTTGCGGGGTCGCGAACGATTGTGCGGGACGCAGGGCGCCAGATAAGCTAACCGACGGGCCCATTCAGGAGGGCCGGTTGCGCCTCTTTCCTTCACACCTTCAAGCCGTCACACCTCAAGCCCGAAGGGGCGCGAGTCAGAGGTTCAGATCGTCCAACTTTTCCGCTGCGGTCGAGCGAATACAGACGTCTTCCAGTTTTTCCGTAGTCATGCGTTCGAGCGTGCCGGCAAGACCCTCCGGCAGTGTGCCGAAGCGGGATGTCAGCAGGCGAAGCGCCAGTCGGACCGCTTCGGCGCGCACCCCTTCTTCGCGACCCTCTTCACGGCCTTCTTCACGGCCTTTCCGGATCAGGGATCCAAAGAGAGGGTGCTCCATGATGTCGTATAAAGTGTCCACTTTTCTTACCTCCTCCAGCACATGTTGCAGCATCTTTCGCCTCAGTCCGGCGAGCGTCACCAGTTGCCAAAGAGCATCAGCTCTTGCGTCTGGATCCAGTTCCGCAATTCTCAAGACAATCTGCCGCGCCGCCGAGCGCTCGTCAGGCAGCCGCATCAACACCGAAAGAATATTATCCCGCACATCGGCGCTGCTGAGAAGGGGGCGTCCGTCCAGCAACTTCACATCAATGAGTTCAAACCGGTAAATCAGACCAGGAAGCGCCAGTCCCGACTCCATAGTGAGCGGCGCTTCGCCGATGTAGAACACCATCTGCACGGTATCGCGGCCCTCCACCTCGTGGATACGCACCCGGTAACCCAACATCCGCCATGGCAGGTCGGGCGTGTTGCGAACCTCAGACTCGACATGGAGCAGGCGCCCGTCATCAGTCTCTCCCAACAGATCCACACGCGGATTCCGCGCCTGCGGCAGTTCCACGTTCCGCCATGCCACAATCGTGGCGCCGGTCAGATGAGGAATCGCCTTTGTCGCGAAATCGTGAAGCAGGCTCTTCATCGTGATGTCGTATTGCTGCATGGCCAGGACCTAGCGCCAGAGGCCGATGCCGGCGTAGAGAACGGGCAGTGTGAACAGCGAACTATCCACGCGATCCAGCACACCGCCGTGGCCGGGCAGCAACTTACCGCTGTCTTTGACGCCGCAGGCGCGCTTGATGGCAGATTCGGCGAGGTCTCCCAGTTGTCCGGCGATGTTGGCAAGCAAAGAGAGCGCGGCAGCCTTGAACAACGTGGTGCCGGGAATGGCGAGCGGCAGATAAATCAGACCAAACGCCATGGCTGCGCAGACGGAGGCAATGGCACCTTCCCATGTCTTGCCGGGGCTGACGATCGGGGCCAGTTTGCGACGTCCGAAGCGGCGTCCGACGTAGTAGGCACCGGTGTCGCCGGCCCAGTTGACGACCAGACCGAACATCAGCCAGTGATGGCCTGCGTTGACTTGTGGGGAATTGATGTCGTGCAGCAGGACGGCGGATTTCCAGCCGCCGAATATATAGAGGATGCCCAGAACCAGCGCTGCCGAGCGCGCGACTGCCTTTTCCAACTCATTGGAGGCGAGAGGAAGACACATGGCGGCCAGCGCGCTGAGGAACAGGATGAGGGTAGTCTCAGCTGGGGGCGCGATCAGAATAAGCAGGCCGGCTACGATACCGAGTGGCATGAATGCTCCGGTCATAGCGGCATATTCGTAGAAGCAAAGGCACGAAATCAGCGCTACAATGCCGATGAAGAAAGGCCATGGCGCAAAGAGAACGGTGTAAACGGTGACCGGGACCAGGGCCAGTGCGGTGAGGATGCGCTTCATCTCAAAGAAACGGCGATTTCCTCGGCTTCTTCATCCAGTTCGCTGCCGGAGTCCGGGGGGGCTTCGGCGATGCCGCCAAAACGGCGTTCACGGCGCTGGAATTCGAGAATGGCGCGCAGCAGTTCTTCCCGGTTGAAATCAGGCCAAAGCGTTTCGGTGACGTAGAGTTCCGCGTACGCGATCTGCCAGAGCAGGAAGTTGGAGATGCGCATTTCGCCGGAAGTGCGGATGAGCAGATCAGGCTCTGGCAGGCCGGCGGTGTAGAGCCGGCGGGAGATCATTTCTTCGTCGACGACCAGATTTTCGAGCGTGCCGGCGACGCGGGCCTGGTCGACAATCAGGTTGACTGCGTCCACCAGCTCGTTACGGGCGCTGTAGTTGATGGCCAGGTTGAGAACCATGCCGGTGTTACGGGCAGTAGCGCGTTCAACCGAGCGGAGTTCTTCGTAAACACGGGGCGGCAGCGCTTCGACACGACCGCTTGACTGGAGGCGGATATTGTTGCGCTGCAGGTCTTCCAGTTCGTGGCGAAGGTAGAAGCGAAGCAGCCGCCAAAGCATATCGACTTCGGTGCGGGGTCGCTTCCAGTTTTCTGCGGAGAAAGCGTAAAGCGTGAGCGCCTGAATGCCGAGGCGCGAGCAGTCTTCCACCACGCTGCGGACCATTTGGACGCCTGCGCGATGGCCGGCAAAGCGAGGCAGACCATGGCGCTTTGCCCAGCGACCGTTTCCATCCATGATGATGGCGATGTGGGCCGGGATTTTGGCGGGGTCAAGTGCCAGCGCAAGGCTGCGGTCGGTACTGTCCGGAGCCAGTGCTTCGAGGAGCTTCATCAACGTTGAACTTTATGGTACACCGTGGCGCAAAGCTCTGGCATTGGCAAAGCGGAAGGCTCCTCTTCGGGCAAAGACGCCCGAAGAGGAGAAGCGTCGCACGAAATCGCGTGAATTCAGCCGGCTGTTGGGCGGGAAACGGCATGGGACTCCAGGTGGAACCGCCGGTTGCACTAACGCGCCACTTCGGAAGACTGCGTGGATTCGGCCTGCAAAAAACCCGGCCAATGCCTTTAATATTTCGAAAGGAACTCCGCAACGCTGGGCGACTGCGCCGCTTTGTTCGCGATGCAGAGATCAATGCCTTCGATGACCTGATCGAGGGCGCGGGGCGCGCCGACAAACTTTTCGACGCGGGGCTGGAAGAAGGTTTTCAGTTCGTCGCGTGAGGCGGCGTCACAGTAAGAGCCGCCCACACTCGGCAGAACGGAACCAAAGTCGAAACCGCCGCCGGTGGGCATCTTCGCCACAACCTGATCGAAGTTCGCCCTGAGGAAATTCAGCGCCATCTTTCTGGTGGAGGTCTGTTGCTGTCCGTTGAACAGCATCCCCTGCCCTTCGATAAACGGGATGGTCCCGTTCAGAAGTGACTGCATGCCGGCCTCAATGGAGGCGGCATCGCGAAAGGAACTCATCGCCCCCAGAAGCGCACGACGAACCTGTTTGTCTGTGCTCTTTGAGAACTCTGCGAGGAAGCGGTCAAACAGCGCCTTGTCGCCATGGAAAGCGGCGGTGGAAAGAACGGAGCCCAGCATGTTTGCGTCGATGGTGTTGTGGTCAGCGAACCATTTTTCGGTGAGCGACTTCGCCTGATTTGCGAGGTCCATGTCGCCTCCCCAGGTCGCGACAGGGCGAACGAGGGAGGCGCGAAGCAGGCGGGTGTCTTCGGAGTCTGCGGGTTTGGCGGTCCAGCCGAGGTCGCGGGCGCGATTCTGGAAGTTCTTCAGCAGGAATCGCT
The DNA here is from genome assembly GCA_038319515.1 of Bryobacterales bacterium. Lineage (GTDB taxonomy): Bacteria > Acidobacteriota > Terriglobia > Bryobacterales > Bryobacteraceae > BOG-234. The sequence continues at coordinate 3,678 of JBBQDH010000093.1, read as the reverse complement.
CATAGTTGGGCATCAGGCTGTCCGGCACGAGGTGTTCTCGGGGGCCAGTTGCCATACCCATAGCCGTCTGGGTGACAAAGCGGTCGGGATCGGCGTGAAACTTGTCGACAAGCGTCAGTGACTCTGCCGCGGTGAGTTTGCCTGCTTTCGAAAGCGCCTGTGCGTTGCCTATGAATTCGGCGCGTTCCGGAGCTGTGAGGCGAGCGGCGACGTCGCCACTGGTGAGCGCGGCGAGCAGGCCGCCCTGGTACTGCACTCGGTAGTAGCCGACGGCCTGGTCGTTGCCCTGCACCCACGCGGGGCAGCCTTTGGCAGCAGTCAGTTCAAAGGTTTCCGAAGGCTGCGTCATCAGCATGCACTGGCTTTGGCCCGTGGTTCCGGTGCCATAGCGGACGCAGAGAGGAATGTTCCAGACCTGCTTCGCGTCGCCCTTTGAGCCAACGGGCAGGAAGCGGGTCTGCCCGGCGCGCAGTTTCGCTTTGCCGCCGGAGCATTCCAGTGCCATGGAAACCATGGGAACGCCGGGCTGATTCAGGAAGGTGGAAAAAGCCTTTGTGACGTTGCGCTTGCTGGAAGTGCTGAGGGAATCGAGGAACTCGCCGGAAGTTGTGGCGCGGAACGCGTACTGTTTCAGATAGCCCTGCACGCCTTTACGGAACTCTTCGGGGCCCATCCAGTTTTCGAACATGCCGATGACGGATGCGCCCTTTTCGTAGGTAATGGAGTCGAATGCGTTGTTGATGTCGTCTTTGGCGAGGATTTCCTGACGAATCTTGCGGGCGGAGACCAGGCTGTCATCGGACGCAGCGCGCATCATGGCGCCGACATCGGCCACGCGGGTCTGCCATTCGGGTTTCCATTCCGCGATGAGCTTGCGTTCCATCCAGGTGGCGAAAGCTTCGTTCAGCCAGATGTCGTCCCACCACGAGGTGGTCACCAGGTCGCCAAACCACTGGTGGGCGAGCTCGTGTGCGGCGACGAGCGCATAGTTGCGCTGGCGACCGATCTGGTCGGTTTTAGGATCCGCGAGAATCAGCGATTGGTCGTAGGTGACCATGCCGACGTTCTCCATGGCTCCAAAGCCAGCGGTGTTCGGGATGGCTACCTGATCGGCTTTCTCATACGGGTAGGGAATGCCGAAATAATCTTCGAGGCGATTGAGGATGGTCGCGGTGACTTCGGCCGCGTACTTCGCTTCGCCTGTCTTACCCTTCGGAACCACCATACGCACGGGGACTTTGTTCTTGCCGGCGACACCTGCGTTGACGAATTCGAAGGGTCCAACGGCAAAAGCCACGAGATAGCTGGGCAGGGGTTTGGTTTCTCTGAAGACGACGGTCCTGATCCCGGCGCTGACTTTCTCAGACGCGACCGGAGTATTGCTGATGGCGGAATTCTTCTCCGGGACGTGCATGGTGAGCTGGTAGGGCGTCTTGTAGGTGGGCTCGTCGAAACACGGGAAAGCGGCGCGCGCATCGGTGGGCTCGAACTGGGAATAGATGTACCAGTTGCCGCTCTCCTGCTGGCGGAAGATGCCGCTGCTGTTGCGTTCTTCGATGACGCCGGTGTATTCAATGGTGGCGGTGGCAGGGCCGGCGGCTAATATCGCCGGGAAATGGAGGCCGACGAAGTCGTCGCCGCCTGGAACGATTTCGGCTTTGAGATCTTTGCCACCCGCCTTGAGAACCGCAGTTTGGATCTTGATCTTTCCCTGGTTCAGCCAAAGGGTTTGCAGAGGCGCCTGGAAATTCATATCAATGGTGACGCGACCAGCGAAGGTTGTTTTCCCTGGATCGAGCGTTAAATCCACCAGATAGTGTTTGGGCGCGATGTTTTCGACTTCGGAGAGCCGGGTTTTCGGCGGGCCGTCCGCTGCATACAGGGTTAGGCAGAAGACCGCGGGCAAGATCAGGATGAAGCGGTTCATAAACGGATTCCTCATTATGGCCGAACGGGATTGCGCACGGCGACGGTCATATCCCGCAAGGCGATCGCCTCGGGTTTAGTGGTGCGTTGTAATGCGCGGTCGAGTTCAAAGATATTCGACGCGCCAAGGGCGAGTTCGTGTTCATCGGGCTGGTATTTCGTACCAGTGGGGTAGTCAATAAAAGGCGTGCGGGTTTGTTCGATGTGATTCCCGAGAACGTGCGCGATCTGGTGTGTGTCGGCGAATTCGGCCAGCCGGTGGATGCTTTGCCGGAAGGTGTCGAACTGACTGGCATTCACGTAGAGACGTCCGGGATAAACGGTGTCGCCTGTCAGCAGAATAGCGGTGCGGCGGTCGTAGAGGGCGATGGAATCGGCGGTATGGCCGGGGATGGGAATGAGGTCGAGAGGGCGATTGCCGAGGTCAATGTCAGTATTGCCTTTCACAAATGTTGTGTCCGGGCGGCCAGTGAATTGGGGATCGCCGGCGACGTGGTCGCCGTGGCCGTGGGAGTGGAGGATGAGCAGCGGAATACCGGATTTCGAATTCGCTTTCAGCCAGCGTTCGATGAGACGGTCAACAGCTTCGCGGACTCTTGCGTTACGGGAACCGGTGTCCCAGAGTAGCGCCTTTTCGGAACCGAAGATGAGGTAGAGAAAGGGTTTTTCATAGTCGGTGCAGCCGGACTGGCGCAGGATATAGAAGTTCGGGTTGTACTGGTGAATGTAGAATTCCTGCATTTCGATGCAGTTGGGTCCCCCGGTTGGCCAGCGATTCGGCAGTGTTCCGGGTTCGGGGGACTGAGCAGCCGCGAGTGCGGAAAGAAAGACCAGGAACAGAGGACGCATGGAGGCTAAGCCTTCAGCCTCCCCATGCGCTTCTTCACTTCGGCGGCATTCTTCGCAGTGGGGACCAGTTCCAGATACTTCTGGTAAGCGGCGCGGGCCGCCTTGGGATCGGTACGCTTCTCTTCCACCTCGCCCAGGAGTAACCACGCTTCCGCGTTCGCTTCATTCCATTTGGTGGCAGTGGTGAAGCGGCTGGAGGCACCCTTCAGATTTCCCTTCTTGAGTTGCAGTTTGCCGACCTCGACATCGCGCTTCGACTTGACCGGATTGAAACTAAACTGTTCGGGCTTCGCGTCGTCGTCCTCTTCCGGAGGCAGCTGAGCGGGATCGGGAACCTGCACTTCCGGCTTCTCCGGCACCTTTTTGGGTTCCGGTGTTTGGCCGATAGCGGCAATAGCAGTGAGCAGAAGAGCAAGCAGTCCGCGTGACATACTTTAATTATATTGTCTCCGGCGCGACCCGCGCCCTCGCCAGTTTGATGCAAGCCATTCCAAACGTGCTCCGGGAAAAGGTGGGGCAGCTGCCTCCGGGGCCCGGAGTGTATCTCTACAAGGACGGTGCCGACAAGGTCATCTACGTCGGCAAAGCGAAGAATTTGCGCGCCCGTGTGCGCAGTTACTTCAACGAAGACCGGCTGGCGGAGGCGAAAACCGGATCACTGATCAGTGAGGCGCGCGACCTCGACTATATCCTGGTGGATAACGAGAAGGAGGCGCTGGCGCTTGAGAATAACCTCATCAAGCAGTACCAGCCGCGCTACAACGTTCTTCTTCGCGACGACAAAACATATCCGTATATCAAGCTGACGAACGAACGGCATCCGCGGGTTTATGTGACGCGGCGTCTGAAGAAGGACGGCGCGACTTACTTTGGACCTTACTTCCCGGGTAACCTGGCTTATCG
>JBBQDH010000092.1:0-21591 GCA_038319515.1 Bryobacterales bacterium | reverse complement strand
TAGCATAAAGTATCCAGCTGCCAAAAATCACGAAATTAAACAGATCATCGTATTTTCCTGATAGGACCAGCACGCAGGACCAGCCGGTCAGCATCATGATGGAAACGCCGGGAGTGTGAAAAGCCGGGTGCACGCGCGCGGCGGAGCGAAAGAACAGGCCGTCGCGGGCGGCTGCGTAGGGTACGCGCGCGCCGGACAAAATAGAGCCGTTTAAAGCAGCGAAAATGGAAATCATGGCGGCGAGGGAAACTGCCGCGGCACCTGCGGGACCCTGGACGCGTTGCATCATTTCCGCGGCGACCAGTTTGTGGCCGGCGACTTCAGCCGGAGTGAGAACGCGGAAGTATGCCCAGTTCGCCAACATATAAATCGCAATTACGATGGAGGTGCCGGCAATCAGTGCAAGCGGCAGGTTGCGTTTGGGGTTGCGGATTTCAGATGCGACCATGCCGACGTTATTCCAGCCATCGTAGGCCCAGAGTGCGGCGACGAGGGCGGCAATAAATCCGGTCTGGATGGGCGGCGCGGCCAAAGGCGCGGCATGGGCCGCGGGATGTGCGTAAAAAAGTCCGGCGCCGATGACGAAGGCGATGAGGCCGACTTTCAGAACTGTGACAGCAATCTGGACGTTGCCGCCGACCTTCACGCCGAAATAGTTAATCATTCCGAGAAGGAGAATGAGGAGGAGTGCAAAGATCTGGCCGTATTTGATGGGGAGCGGGCCTAACTGGAACCAGACCTTCTCAAATTCCGGGATGAAGTGCGCGGTGTACTCGAAAAAGGCGGTAGCGAGGGTGGCGATGGAGCCGCTCTTGGCGACGGATAGCTGGGTCCAGCTGTACAAATAGCCCCACATGGGCCCGTACGCCTCTGTGAGGTAGACGTATTCGCCCCCGGCACCCGGAAGTGCAGCCGCGAGTTCGGCATAGGTCAGCGCTCCCGCCAGAGAAAGCGCGCCCCCGACGACCCAAACCAGAAAAACCATCTGAACGGTACCAACGTTCTGGATCATTGTCTGGGGGACGCGGAAAATACCGCTGCCGATAACCGTTCCGATCACAATGGCGAGTGCCGCCGCCAGGCCGAGGTCGCGCCGTAGTTCTGTCATGAGTTCCGTTTCCTCTCCGTTACCACGAATGAAGCCAGCCAGCCGACGCTGAAAGTGACTGAACTGCCGATCAGGACCCACCAGGTAAAAGGTATTTTGGTCCCGAGTTTTACAAAAAGCATGGTGATCGCGCCTGCGACGACCCCGGTGATGGCGGCGCGCTCGCCGGGCCGCTTCGTCAGGACGCCAAGCAGAAACACGCCGAGCAGAATTCCGAGGGTGACGGAAGCGATGGAGAGGCCGGATTCGAGGACCGAACCCCACTGGCCGGCGACGAGGGCGATAGCGGCGAGCACGGCTCCCCAAAAAATGGTGGAGAGGCGTGAAACCCGCAGGTAGTGCTCCGGGGTGTGGCGGGACCCGGTGAGCGGCTGGTAGAAATCCACCACCGTGGCGGAGGCGAGCGAATTCAGTGCGGCTGACAGGTTGGCCATGGCGGCGGCAAGAATGGCGGCCATGGAAAGCCCGGCGATGCCGACTGGCAGGGTTTCCCAGATGAACGAGGGGTAAAGGCGGTCGGAGGCCCCGACGATGGGTTTGCCCTCACGCAGCACCCACAACATCACGCCGATGGTCAGGAACAGAGTGAACTGGACGAAAATAACGGCCCAGCTGGAGAGTAGCGCGAGGCGACTCTGCTGTTCGTTCCTGGCGCTGAGCAGGCGCTGGACGACCAGTTGGTCGGTGCCATGGCTTGCGGTGGTGAGGAAGCAGCCGCCGATCAGGCCGGCCCAGAAGGTGTAGGGAGAAGTCCAGGACCAGTGAAAGTCGAAAACCTGGAGTTTTCCCGCGGCGGAAGCGGCGTCCCAAACGTGCGGCAGGCCGCCCGGGATCTTGCCCGCGAGGATAAAGAAGCTGACGCCGGCGCCGAGAACGTACATGATCATCTGGACGACGTCGGTCCAGATGACGGCGGTCATACCGCCTTCAAACGTATAAAAAAGCGTAAGGAGAATGATGAGGAAGATGGAGGCGAGTCCCCCGGTGTGCAGGATGATCCCGAGGACTATGGAGATGGCGAAGACGCGGACGCCTTCGGCCAGTGACCGGGTGACGAGAAAAATCCCCGCAGTGACTTTTCGTACATGTGGGCCGAAGCGGCGCTCCATCAGCGCATAAGCGGTGAGTAGTTGTCCCTCGAAGTACCGGGGCAGGAAGATGACTGAGATCACGATGCGGGCCAGCAGGTATCCGAATACCACCTGGAGAAAGACAAAACTGCCCTTGTAGGCGAGCGGGGGCGTGCCGATGATGGTGAGCGTGCTGGTTTCAGCGGAGACAATGGAGAGTGCAATGGCCCACCAGGGGGCGCTCTGGCCACCAAGAAAGTAGTCTTTCAGCGATTTCTGCTTTTCGCGGAAGCGTGCGCCAAACCAGGTGACGCCGGCAAGATAGGCGAGAATGACGGCAAGATCGACAACGCGCAGGCTGGAATTCAATGTGTTTTGACCGTTCGTGAAGCTGTTTTGTTAGAGGGACTTGCGCGATTGTAACAAGTTCCGGGGCGGAAAAAACAGCAACCGGGAACTGCCGGAGCACGACGGGAGTCCAACTTGTCAGCGGGAATTGAGAGCCGTAACCATTGCCGGAACCAGGGCTCGTTCGGTATACTCCGCTTTTGCCGTTGTTCGGTAGGATATTCTCTAGGGACGGACCGAAACGGGACCGGCAAAAGATAAAGAGGCGGGAGGCAACAGAAAGTGCATCATCGTTTAGCCAGACTTAGTTTCGCCAGACTTACGTTGGGAGTGGTGGCAGTCGCTACGGCACCCACCGGCGCGTGGGCGTACGCGGTACCGGATCCCGCTCCGCAGGCCCCGGCTCCGCAGGCCCAGCAGGAGTCGCCCTATAAAGATCAGGGCGAATACGACATTGCGACGGCTGTGCAAAAAGAGCCTGATCCTCAGAAGAAGCTCGACAAGCTGAAGGAATGGGAGCAGAAGTATCCCGACAGTAAGTTGAAGAGTTCGCGAACCCTGATGCAGGCACAAGCGTTGCTTGGTGTGGCCATGGTCGCCTACGGCAAGCCTGGTCCTCCGGAATTGCTCGATGGCGGACAGAAGGCCGCCAAACAGATTATTGACAGCCTGGACGTTTCTTTCGCGGCGGGTGCGAAGCCGGCTGGCGCGACAGACCAGCAGTGGGCCGATGCGCGGAAGACGTTTGAATTGCAGGCGCATTCGGTGCTTGGCTGGGTTGCGATGACCAGGAAGTCCGATGCTGAAGCGGAGACCCAGTTTAAGAAAATCCTCGAACTGGCTCCCGATTCCGGGCAGGTTTCCTACTGGCTGGGTAGCGTGATCATTCGCCAGCAGGATGTGAAGAGGTATTCGGAAGCACTGTATGACCTTGCTCGCTCGTTGACGGTGACCGGCACGAATGCGCTGCCGCCTGCCGCCGCCGGCCCTGCAGCCAGCTATCTGGCTCGCGCCTACACCGGGTATCACGGCGACAATTCGGGCCTGGATGACCTGAAGAAGCAGGCTGCAGGAGCGGCACTGCCGCCCGCCGGATTCCATATCGACAGCGTTTCGGAAATCGAATCGAAGAAGTTCGGTGATATTGAGGCGTTCAATAAGGCCCATCCGGACATCGCGCTGTGGCGTCAGATCCGCGACACTCTGAAGAGCGAACAGGGCACTACTTACTTTGAAAGCGTGAAGGGTTCGCAGATTCCGCCGGAGAACATCGGCATGTTCAAGGGCAAAATCGTCACGGTGAATGAGAAGGACCTCGTGGTGAACATTGACAACGCTGGTGGCGACGCGACCCTGAAGTTCGAGAAGGCCCTCAATTCCAAAGTGATCAACGTCGGCGATGGGATTGAATTCAAGGCTGTTGTGGATTCTTTTGTGAAGGAGCCCTACATGCTGACTTTGTCTGTGGATGAGCCGAAGGCGAGCATCAAGGGCCTTCCGGATAACGCTTTTTCCGCCGCGCCCTCTGTGAAGAAAGCTGCGCCGAAAAAGGCCGCGCCGAAGAAGGCTGCCGTCAGGAAAAAGTAGTTCTTTTGAAGTAGTTCCGTGACAACCTGGCGCCGCCCTGCTTCTCCGCCTGAAGCAAGGCGGTGCCTTTTTGTTTTCGCCCTCATTTCCCGCCGGCTTGTCTCATCGGCGCGGTGCCGTCGAGTCTCTTTGCACCGTTGGGCGTCGGTCGGTTGTTAAGATGAGGGTGCTGCATGCCTCTGTATGAATATAAGTGCCACTCCTGTGGCAAGACCTTCGAAGTAATCCAGAAATTCTCAGACGAACCGTTGAAAACGCATGCGGACTGCGGCGGAGTGACGGAGCGCGTATTGTCGGCCCCGGCATTCCATCTGAAAGGTTCCGGCTGGTATGCCACGGACTACGCCAAGGGCAGCGGGAGTTCGCCTCCAAAGCCGGGGGATTCGAAAACCGGCGGGTCGGGTAGTTCTGAATCCAAAACCGATGGCGGCTCGTCTGAAAAGCAGTCTTCGGAATCGAAGAGTGAAGGTTCTTCCTCGCCGGCTTCGACGGAATCGAAACCCGTCGCGCCCGCGAAGACCGAATCCAAATAAGACGTCCGAATCAAAGCAGAAATTGCCATGGTTGCAACCAGCACTGTCGCTGAAGAAATTTTCGAGCTGAAAAAAGATCGCCGCGCGATTCTTCTGGCCCACCATTACCAGGAGGCCGAGATCCAGGAAGTGGCGGATTTCGTCGGCGATTCCCTCGAACTGGCGCGGAAAGCGGAAACGGCAGAAGGGGACGTAATCGCGTTCTGCGGGGTGTGGTTCATGGCGGAGACCGCCAAGGTGCTCAATCCCTCGCGAATTGTCGTCGTGCCGGATAAGGACGCCAGCTGCAGCCTGGTGGAGGGTTGCCCGGTGGAGCCGATTCGGGAATATCGGCGACGCAACCCTGATCATGTGATCGTCAGTTACATCAACACGTCGATTGAAGTGAAAGCCGAGTCCGATCTGCTCTGTACGTCGAGGAACGCGGTGCAGGTGGTGAATTCGATTCCCGCCGAAAAAATGGTGCTGTTCCTGCCGGACCGGAACCTCGGGAATTACGTGCAGCAGCAGACGGGCCGTGCCAATATGAAAATCTGGCAGGGTTCGTGCATCGTGCATAACACCTTTCCGGTGCGGCGATTGCTGGACGCGAAAGCCGCGCATCCGCACGCGGTGGTTGTCGCGCATCCTGAATGCCCGGCGGATGTGCTGCGGAACTCCGACTTCATTGGTTCCACCTCAGCAATCATCGATTACTGCGGCGCCAGCGATGCTGCTGAATTCATCGTGATGACGGAGAGCGGGGTGAATTTCTCTCTGGAGCGGGTGGCCCCTGGCAAAAAATTTTACTACGTGGCGAACGAGAACTGCAATTGCAGTGAGTGCCCCTTCATGCGCATGAATACGCTCGAAAAACTGCGCGATTCATTGCTGTATCTGCAGCCCCGGGTTACCCTGTCAGACGATCTGATTGCGCGCGCTTTGGTGCCGCTGCGGCGAATGCTGGCGATCCGGTGAGACCATAGTGTTGTGTCAGCCAGCTTTGCTCCGCTAAAAGACAAGTTCGGTCGGGTCCACGACAGTCTTCGGATCAGTGTCACCGATCGCTGCAATATACGCTGCTTTTACTGCATGCCGGAAGAGGGCGTAAAGTTTACGGACCGGGCGGAAATCCTTAGTTTTGAAGAGATTGAGCGGTTTGTGCGTGTCGCTGCGCCGCTGGGCGTGACAAAGCTGCGACTCACGGGCGGGGAACCACTGGTTCGCAAGGATCTGGCAGTGCTGGTTGAGCGTCTGGTGGCGATTCCCGGGATTCTGGATATCGCCCTGACAACGAATGCGGTGCTGCTGGACAAGTACGCGCAGGATCTTTACGACGCCGGCCTGCGACGGCTCAACATTCATCTGGACACGCTGGACCGTGAGCGTTTTAAATTCATCACCCGGCGTGACGATTTGCCGCGCGTGATGGCCGGGATTGATGAAGCCGTGCGGGTGGGCTTTACCAGGATCAAGTTCAATGTGGTGGCGGTAAAGGGTTTGATTGAGCCGGATATTGTGCCGATGGCGCGGTTTTGCCGGGAGCGCGGGTTTGAGCCGCGGTATATCGAATTCATGCCGCTCGATTCACAATCGCTGTGGGGGCGGAAGAAGGTGCTTTCCGCCGACGAGATGATCGCGATGATCACGGAAGAAATCGGCCCTCTCGAAGCGGTGCCGGATGCGGATCCCCGTGCGCCTGCGACCGAATATCGGTATGCGGATGGCGGAGGACGGATTGGATTCATCGCGTCAGTGACGAAACCCTTCTGTCTGAATTGCAACCGCCTTCGGCTCACTTCGGACGGCAAGCTGCGGTATTGCCTGTTTGCGATTGACGAAACGGATGTGCGGGGACTATTGCGCAGGAATGCGGGCGATGAAGAAATTGCGGCGGTCATCCGCCAAAATGTGTCTGAGAAGTGGCTCGGACATGAGATCAATTCGGCGAAGTTCGTACCTCCACCCAGGCCGATGTACGCGATTGGCGGGTGAGCGGCTTCGGGTCAGACCAGTTCGGTGATAGCACTCGCTGACATCACTCGCTGACATCTCACATAGCGGCATTAAATATTCTGAGCCTTTGATTCTGGCCACGAAGAACCCGGCCTTCCCAATGGCCGCGATGGCCTGCTTGCCCGTGATGCGAGATGTCAGGCTCACCCGTCGCTGCTTACGGTGTGGTGGTCACCCGCCGAATACCAACCAATTCGAGAGGCACAATTCAATGGCCTCGCGAACCCTTTCAACAGCAAGTCAGGAGATCTGGTCCGGATGTGGCAGCCCGGCAGTTCAGGTACCGAACACGCTTCTACTCGCGGCGGGACGGGTCTCAAGCTCCGGGAACTTCCGTGCTGTTCCGGTGTCTATTCCATTGCACGACAAACGCACGCTGCTCATTCGGGCGACCGGTCATTTCGAACAAATATTAGCTGCGGCGAAGGGGAGAACTTATGTTCGAACAGACTTTCGTCAATACGCACGCCCAGGCACGGAGACCGTGGACAGTCGCGGCTTCGCTGACTTTACAGACAGGACTGGTGGCTTTGGCTGTCATCCTCCCGATGCTTCATCCGGAGATGTTGCACCCGAATTTTCAGGTGCCAGTCTACCTGCAGATGCGGGTCAAACCGCAGCCGGTACCAATGAACGTACCTGTTGTTCGGGGCAGTATTTCGTCACGGGTTTTCAACACGTCGCTGTTTACGGCGCCGAATCACGTTCCACGCAATATCAGCATGGCGGTGGATGCGCCGGAAATATCAGCCTACAGCTTTACTTCGGATTCCGGTCCCATTGGAATCATTCCCGGAATTGGCACGGCGCTACCGGAGAATGTCCGGCCCTTGCCGCCGCAGCCGCATCGGGATCCGGTTACGCCCGAGCCTCCCAAGGGGCCGGTTTCAGTGAGCAGCGGTGTGCAGTCCGCGCGACTTACCTTTGGGCCCCGACCCACCTACCCGGCGCTGGCCAAAACTGCCCGCGTACAGGGCACCGTCAGGATTCAGGCAATCATCGCCATGGATGGCGCAATCAAAAACCTGAAGGTGATTGGTGGCCCGCCTCTGCTGATCGCGGCGGCGGTGGATGCGGTGAAACAGTGGCGGTATCAGGCGACTCTGCTGAATGGCAGCGCGGTGGAAGTGATCACGGAAATAGATGTGAACTTCACCCTAAGCCAATAGCTCAAATTTGCCGATAGTTTATCAGCTGTATGCCGTGCTGCTCGCATAACTGCCGCGTCCTCGGCGAGAGCAGCGCGGCCAACTCTATTTCACGGCTTTCCTTGAGCCGGGTCTTTGCGTTGCGCAGTTCCGGGCCCAGTCGGCCGGGATGACACATGAACTCGGTTAGTCCTGGCGGGAGCTTCTCCAGAGTTTCCGCCAGGCTGCCATCGTTGAGTGTCCCTGTTATTTGAAAACCAGCAAAGTGATCGGTGGTCCGCAGTCCTTCCAAAGCTGACGCGAAGCGGGGGCGCATGATGCGCATAACCATGGCAACAAGGCGTTTCGTAACTTGCGCTTTAGCGTCAATGCCGAAATCGAAGGGGCGCCGAACCCAGGGAATCTGGAATTCGCGGGCCACTTTCGCTACCGCCTCCAGCACGGGGGGAAGCAGGTGCGTGTGTTTGTGGGTATCGAGGTGGCTGGGCTGAATCCCGGCGGCAATGATCTTTCGTACCTGTGCTGCAATTTCGTCGTAGACCGGGATCTCGCCCCGCCCCAGCGCGAAGATCAGATCTTTCAGGGTCGCAGGCATTTCACGGGAAGGATCCAGCACGCTGCGGCCCTGCACCATCACCAGATGGCAGCCGATATCCAGCGTCGGTGTTTCCCGGGCCAGCGCTACCGCGTCGTCGAAGGCGTCACCGTTCGCCATAAGCGTGGTGGCGGTCAGGATGCCATGGCGGTGCGCCTGCACGATCCCGGCGTTCACGTCGCGGGTGAAGCCGAAGTCGTCCGCATTCACGATCAGGCGCCGCTCACTCAGGGGAAGAACGGCGTTCATCAGAAGCCTCGCGACCGCGTTTGGCGGTACCGCCCCGCAGAGGAACAATTGCGACGGCTTTTCTTTGCGTCTTTGCGCCTTGGCGAGAAAACAACTAAGCCTCTGGCGCGGCAGGTGTGTCCGGGTACACTGGCGAATTGTGGCGCAATGAATTTCACGCCAATGCGCAAAGAGGAGCTTAACCATTTTTCCCCGTTCCCCGCAGCGGATGGCTGCACCGACCGGGAAAGGAACCCTCGGCGCGACCGGACCGTGCGCGTGTTCCTCCAAAGCCCGCCGGTCGCCGCCGCCGACCGAAAAATGGGCTTGTTCCTCAAAAGAGAGTCAGGCGGATGGTGAGAAACTTTTTCGGATTCTTATGCACATCCACCAGCAGGCTGTTCACTTCCCGGGTGACGCCGGTCAGCGAGTCGTAGAGCTGCGGGTTCACCATCAACTGGCCCAACGTGCCCTGTCCCGCATTCAGCCGATCCAGTGAAGTGTCGACCTTGCGCAGAATGGCAGACATTTCTTTCGTAATCTCGTCGTCCGTGAGCAGTTTTCCCGCCGTACCCTTGCCGGCGTTCAGGTTGGCAATCATTTTCCGGGCTTCCTGAATAGTGGCGCGGGTTTCATCGGCAATGGCAGGGTCATAAAGCAATTTGCCTGCCGTGCCTCTACCCTGCTCAACCTGCGCCATCATGTCGTCGGTACGTTTCAGCATCCGGCGGAAATCGTTGTAGAGTTCGTCACTATAAAGAATCTTACTGACGCTCCCGTTGCTGTTCTTGACGTCTTTCACGAGTTGGCCGACTTCGCCGACTACCGTATTGAGGCGGTTATACAGCGAATCGTCCTTGATCAGCATGCCGAGGTTGCCCTGGCCTGCATCAACTACAGCAAGAAGTCCATCCACGCGGCCCAGGATCGTCTGGAACTGCCCAAGCAGTCCCGATGCCTGAGCCAGAATTTCCGGGATGTCCTGCGTGGTCACAGAGGCGATTTCGCCGTTGGCTTCCACGTGTTTCGGGTGGGTGCCCCGCGTGATGTTGATGTACTTATCGCCCAGCAGGTTGGATGCGCTGATAGCGGCACGCGAATCGTCGGGCATCAGCTCGAGGTACTTACGCGAGATCTTCATGCGGATTTCTACGGTGCGTTTGGGATCGCGCGATCCGGAAAGCTGCACTTTGCTGATATGGCCGATGAAAATTCCGTTCAGGCGCACCTGAGCGTTCTCAGCCATGCCGGCCGAGTCCAGCATGTAAGTGCGGAGTTCGAACTCGCCGGAGAACAGGTTGCCCTGGCTGGTGAGCAGGAAGATCAACGCGCCCGCGATCACCATCGCGACCGAGGCCAGAATGCCTACCCGTAACTGCGCCCAGCTGACTTTTTTCTGCGATGCCATATCTGTTACGCCGCGGCTTCCTTCTCCGGTTGTTTCACGAACTTACTGATGTAGGGGTCTTTGGACGCTTCGAGTTCCGCCTGTTTGCCCTCGAAAACCAGACGGCCTTCCTGTAACACCATGAAAATTGTCTGGGTGGAACCCTCCTCAGCAGGGTCCAATCTGCCGCTCTCCGAATTGTACCGGAAGTTCGCCACCAGATTCCCGTCCTGATAACGATGGGTGACCACCAGGGCGGTCGTGTTATCGACATCACGTTCCTTGATGATCAGGGCCATGATGGTGTGCGCGGTGATGGGATCAAGTCCCGCTGTGGGCGAGTCGTAGAGCAGAAGCGGTGGTTTCGTCACCACTGCGCGCGCGATTGCAACCCGTCGCCTCATGCCGCCGGAGAGCTCACTGGGGTAACGCTCCAGGGTGTTCTCCAGTTCCACGAAACGGAGAGAATCGCGAACAGCCGGCTCCATTTTGTCGTGCGGCATGCGGTTTTCCGTCTGGTTAAGCAGCGGGTAGGCGACATTCTGGGCGATGGTCATGGAATCGAACAGGGCACTCTCCTGAAAGAGCATGCCAAGCTTCGCCCGGATTCCGAACATTTCGTTTTCCGGCTTGTTTGTGATGTCTTCGCCGAGCAGAATGACTTTGCCGCCGGTCGCCCGGTTGAGGCCCATGGCGGTCTTCAGCAGAACCGTTTTACCGCTGCCTGCGGCGCCGAGAATGATGCGGGTCTCGCCCTCTTTCACGTCGAATGAGACGTTGTCGAGCGCGCGTAATTCGTCGTCAAAAACGACACTGACGTTCTCAAAACGGAGCAGGCTGGTGTTTGCTTCCGCCATCAATAGCCCGAGTACTTGACGAAGATCAAGCCCATGAACAGATTCAGGACCAGAATGGAAACCGACGCCGCGACCATCGCCTGAGTGGTGGCGCGACCCACGCCCTGTGTGCCCCCGGACGCGCGCAGGCCGTAGAAGCAGCCGATCAGGGAGATGACAAACGAATAGACGAACGGTTTCAGCAGGCCCTGCACGACGTCGCTCCACTGCAGCGCCCGCCAGCATTGCGAGAAATATTGCAGCCCGTCCAGGTCGTAAATCAGCTTCCCGATGATCCAGCCACCCACCATGCCAACGAAATCATCAATCACGGTGAGGCAGGGAAGCATGACGGCGGTGGCGATCATGCGCGGCGTGACAAGTTTCTGAATCGGATCGGTACCGAGCGCCCGCATGGCGTCGATTTGTTCGGTCACCTTCATGGAGCCGATTTCGCTGGCAATCCCGGAAGAGTTGCGGCCCGCCACCATAAGCGAGGTGAGCACGGGGCCCAGTTCACGCACCAGAATAATAGAGACGACCGTGCCCGTCCTGCCGGTCTGGCCATACTGCTGCAGTGCGCGGCCCATCTGGAGCGCCATCACCGCGCCGGAGAAGAATCCTGTGAGAAGTACGATGGGGATGCTGCCGACACCGAGCGAATCCATTTGCAGCTTGATGTCGTCCCCGTAGTGCGGTTTTCGGGTGACGTTGCGAAGCGCCCGGCCCGTGAGCAGGTAGAAATCCTGGATCGCCAGTATCGGGGCCTTCAGAAAGTCAAGCACTATTCTTTAAGTGGATGCTGCCGGGTTTGGTTCAGGTGCTACGAAACCGATGCTAGCATACGAGTGACCTGATGAATGGCTTAACAGATGTTCCCGGAATCCTGGTCGGCCACGCGACCGACAACGATGCGCTGACTGGTTGCACCGTGATCCTGTGCGGCAATGCCGCGATTGGCGGCGTGGACGTGCGCGGGCCGGCCACCGGTTCGTGCGAACTGGAAACCCTGAAACCTGGTCATGTGGCGCCTTTCGTGCATGCTCTGGTTCTGGCCGGAGGGAGCGCTTTTGGACTGGAAGCTTCATCCGGCGCCCGGCGTATTCTGGAAAAGCGCAAGGTCGGTTTCAATACAAGTGTTGCGTACGTCCCCATTGTGCCCGGAGCGATTCTTTTCGACCTCGGCATCGGGCGCGCAGACGTTCGGCCAGACCGTGAAATGGGCGAAAAAGCGACGCTTGCGGCCAATGACGGGCCGGTTCCGGAAGGGAACGTGGGCGCGGGAACGGGTTGCACTGTCGGCAAAGTTTTCGGTTTCCGGCAGGCCATGAAGAGCGGGATCGGGAGCGCTTCGCTGACTCTGGGGTCGGGTGTGGTGGTCGCGGCACTGGTTGCGGTGAATGCTTACGGCGATGTGATCGATCCGGAGAACGGGAAAGTGGTGGCCGGGACGCGGAAGTCGCCGGACAGCCGTGAGTTCGTCAATTCCGCAGCCGCTTTGCGCCACGGCATCCCTGAAGCGCCCCCGTTTCGGGGCAATACAACGCTTTCCGTTATTGCCACCAACGCAAGGCTTGACAAGGTGCAGACGAATCACGTTGCGGCAATGGCAAGTCTGGGGATCGCACGTTCCATCTCACCTGTCAATACGATGGTAGATGGCGATATCACTTTCGCGCTCTCACTGGGGAATGAAAAGGCCAGCGCGGATGCTGTTGGAGTTGCAGCGGCGGAGGTCCTGGCGATCGCGGTGCTTCGGGCGGTGCGGGCTGCGAAAAGCGCCGGTGGAGCGCCCGGCCTCGCCGGCTAATCAGCGCGGCCGGCACCTGCGCGTTCTCTCCGGGCGTTCTCTCAGGAGCGCGGTTCGCTCACCGGCACAGTGAATGCTGCCGTGTTCACTACACCATTCCGCTGGAACTGCACCCAGACGCGATACATCCCTGCGCGCGGAAAGAACACGTTGAACTGCACTTCCGGCTTGCCCTCCGCGTAAATCGGGTGTTCGTGGATGCCGTCGATCAGATCGGTACTGGCTGCCAGCATATGTCCCCAGGCCCCCAGATACGGTTCCAGTCCATTACCCGGTGAAATGGTGAAAAACATCATCGTCTTGCGGCCGGGCAGTGGTTCCGGCGGGTCCATCCTGAGCGAAACACTGATGTTTTGGGCCTGCTTCGGCGTCAGATCCGGGACCGGATGCCCCGCGGATTCCTGAATGGATTTGTCGTATCCAGCTGTCGTCAGGTAATACGGCAGCAATTGTGGCGTGCCGCCCGTCGGATAGCAGTCAGCGAGAATCCGGTAGATCCCAGGCTTCTTCAGGGTCGTTTGATAACGGAAGGTCCCGTCGGGCCCCGGTACCGGGTGGTCGTGAACGAAAGTCTCCAGATCCGCACTCACCAGAAACAGATGGAAGAGCTTTTCATGGACCAGTTCAAATTTTGTCGCTCGCTGGTTCGTCTTCGGGTCCAGCAGTTCAAACCGCAACTCCAGGGGCTGACCGACCGGTACATTGGCAGGTCGCGAAGTCACGTTTATTTTGTATTGAACGGGCTGCTGAATCCCTGCTTCGAGAGCCATCCCGCAACGGGGACATTTCCCCGGCCCTTTGGCGCGCACATCCGGGTCCATCGGGCAAACATAGTCCACCAAAGGCGCGGGGGTCTGCGCCGCCATCACCAGCACAGTCAGCGGGATGAGGTAGCCCGGTCTCACACTACGCCGGTGGAGCAGTCATCGGCCACTTCATGGTGGTCGACGCACCGCCATCCACGGCAATCACCTGTCCGGTCACGTAATCGGAGCCGCGCGCGGAAAGGAACACCGCCATCGGTGCGATATCTTCGGGCGTGCCCATGCGGTCGTTCGCCTGGATTGCCTTACGCCATTCATTCATCGCGTCCGATTGCCACATTGCGCGATTCAGGTCGGTGAGGATGAAGCCCGGTGCAATGCAGTTGACCTGAATATCGAACCGGGCCCATTCGGCGGCCAGCGCTTTCGTTAACTGACCCACCGCTCCCTTGGTCATCGCATACACCGCGATGTAGGGAATCCCGGTGAAGGTTGTCAGGCTGCCAATGTTGACGATCTTGCCGCCCTTGCCGCGCGCGATCATGCGCTTGCCGACAAGCTGTGTGAGTTGCGCCAGGCTGTTCAGGTTGGTCTGGACAATCCGGTGATACTCCTCCGGCGTGTAGTCCTCAAAGCATTTGCGGATGTTCGTCCCGGCCACATTCACCAGGATGTCCACATCGCCGGCTTCTTCAGAAGCCCGGATGATGGAAGCCGGATCCATCATGTCGACCTCGACATAGCGGCCGTTCATTTCCGTGGCAAGCACTTCCAGCTTGTCTTTTGAGCGGGCAGCCAAAATGACATTCGCCCCGGCAGCGTGCATGGCTCGCGCGATCGCCAATCCGATTCCGCGGCTGGCGCCGGTGATCAGCGCAGTTTTACCTTCCAGTGAAAAAGGGTTCAAACCGATATTCTCTCACCACCCGGCGCTTCCCGGCATGTTGCTAAAATGAAAGGACCCTATGAGCTTTTCCGACTCCTTTTTCGCCGTCAGATTCGGTATCTCCCGGCGGGATCTGGAAAACTACCTTTCCGATGCGCTGTCGCGCGGTGGCGATTACGCAGATCTCTATTTTGAATACCTCGCCACGAGTTCGATCAGCATCGACGAGTCGATCGTCAAGAGCGCCACGCAGGGTGTTTCCCTGGGCGTGGGGGTGCGCGTGATCTCCGGGGAAAGAACCGGCTACGCGTATTCGGACGATCTGAGCCCGGAGAAGATCCGGCATGCGGCACAAGTGGCCGCGCTGATCGCCTCCGGCCCGGCGAAGGTGGAAAAGACCTCACTTCAGGAAGGCCAAAAGCGCAACCTGTATCCGGTTGTTACCGCGCCCGGCGAGACCGGTTTCAAGGAACGCGTCGAACTGGCGCAGCGCGCTGACCGGGCCGCGCGCGCTTACGATTCGCGCGTGTTCCAGGTGCAGGTGACGTACGCCGACAATCTGCGACAGGTATTGATTGCAACCAGCGACGGCGTACTCAACTTTGACCGCCAGCCGCTGGCCCGCATGAGCGTTCTGGCTCTCGCGAAGGATACGGACGGCGTTCCGCAGCAGGGTCACTCAGGCGGCGGCGGGCGCTATGAACTGGACTGGTTCCGGAACGAACGTACCCCGGAGTATTTTGCGAAGGAAGCGGCCCGCCAGGCCATCATGCAACTGGGTGCGGCAGAGGTTCCGGCAGGCGAGCAGGTTGTTGTGCTGGGTCCGGGTTGGCCGGGTGTGCTGTTGCATGAGGCGGTCGGACACGGACTGGAAGCCGATTTCAACCGGAAGGGTGTGTCCGCCTTCAGCGGGCGCATCGGGCAGCAGGTGGCAAGCCCGCTCTGCACCATCATTGACGACGGGACGATCGGCGGGCGGCGCGGTTCTCTGAACGTCGACGACGAAGGTAATCAGACGCAGCGCAATGTACTGATCGAAAACGGCATTTTGCGCGGCTACCTGCAGGACAATCTTTCCAGCCGGATTCTGGGCGCGAAGCCGACCGGCAGCGGTCGCCGCGAGAGTTACGAACACATCCCCATGCCGCGCATGACCAACACCTTCATGCTGGCGGGCGAAAGCGATCCCGAAGAGATTATTCGTTCTGTTCCCCGCGGGCTTTACTGTGCGAATTTCGCCGGCGGCCAGGTTGATATCACCAGTGGGAACTTTGTCTTTTCGGCCTCAGAAAGCTATCTGATTGAAGACGGGAAGCTCACGCGCCCGGTGAAGAACGCCACTCTGATCGGCAACGGTCCGGAAGCGATGAAGCACGTCAGCATGGTCGGGAACGACCTGAAACTGGACGAGGGGATCGGGGTCTGCGGCAAGGAAGGGCAGAGCGTACCGGTGGGGGTAGGTATTCCCACGGTTCGGATTGACCGGATGACGGTCGGAGGTACAGCATAATGTCCGGCCTGCTGCCTGAAATTGCGCAGTCTGTCATTAAACAGGCTCTTGCCGCCGGTGCCACCGACGCAGAATGCACCATGTCCGATGGCCAGGAGTTTTCGGCTAACGTCCGCATGGGCGAACTGGAGACTTTGAAGGAAGCCGGGTCGCGCGGCGCGGGTTTGCGGGTGCTGATCGGTCGCCGCCTGGGTTCGTCGTATACGTCGGATCTATCACCCGAAGGCATCCGCCACATTGTGCTCTCCGCCATTGATCTGGCTGCGGTGACCACTGAAGATCCGCATGCTTCGTTGCCCGATGCCGATGAACTCGGTTCGCTGCCGACCGACCTGAAACTGTTCTCCGACGACGTAGCGGGACTACCCACGGAACTGAAGATCGACGCCGCAAAACGAGCTGAAGCAGCCGCGCTGGCTTACGATCCCCGCATCACCAACTCCGAAGGCGGCTCGTTCGATTCCAATATCAGCAGCCGTATTTTCGCCAATTCGCGAGGCTTCGCGGGGGCCTACCGCTCGACGTATTGTTCGATTTCGGCGGTGCCGGTCGCGACCCAGGGCGAGTCCATGGAGCGCGACTACTGGTTCACCATTGCGCGCGATTATGCCGGTCTTGACGATGCGGCTTCCGTGGGGCGGATCGCCGGCGAGCGTGCCGTTCGCCGCCTGGGCGCCGTGAAGGTGGATACCCAGAAAGTTCCCATCATCTTCGAGCAGCGTGTGGCGCGCAGTCTGATGGGAAATCTGTTTGAGGCTGTCGACGGGCGCGCCATCTATCGGCAGGCGTCATTTCTTGCCGGGAAACTGGGGGAGAAGATCGCGGATGAGCGCATCACGCTGATCGACGATGGCACCATCCCGGGCCTCTTTGGTTCGCAGCCCTTTGATGATGAGGGAGTGCCGACGCGCCGCACCGCTGTGATTGAACGCGGCGTGCTGAAGAACTATCTGCTGAACACTTACACGGCCCGCAAGCTGGGAATGAAGACCACGGGCAATGCGTCGCGCGGCATCACGGGCAACGCCGGTATCGGTCACGGCAATTTCTTTCTGGAAGCCGGCACGAAGACCCCGGAAGAGATTTTGCGCAGCGTAAAAAACGGTTTTTATGTGACCGAACTGATCGGCAGCGGTGTCAATACTGTAACGGGCGATTACTCGCGCGGCGCGGTGGGCATCTGGATCCGCGACGGCGAACTGGCGTTCCCCGTTTCGGAGGTCACCATCGCCAGCACTTTGCAGGAAATGTTGAATGGCATCGGCGAGATCGGCAATGACCTCGATTTCCGCGGTTCCGTCTCCTGCCCCACCATCATGATCGGAGAAATGACCGTTGCCGGACGTTAAGATCTCTCCCGCCACTATTGTGGTGGGGCTGGCAGGCGTTCTGATTCTGGGTGCCTTCAGTTGGTTGACATTCGGGCCAGGCCCCGCGCCGCCGCCTCCGCCGAGGTTAACGCAGCAGGCGAAAGCGTATCTGGCGAACCTCGCGCTTTCGAATGTCCACATGCAGGCTGCGGAAAGCTATGTAAATTCCCGGCTGGTGGAGATTCTGGGCGAGATTTCAAATAGGGGCAGCCGCACCATTCAGATGGCCGAAGTGACCTGTGTGTTCATGGGCTATTCCGGCGTCGAGGTAGCGCGGGAAAGAGCGCTGGTGGTGGGTGGCCGGACCGGCTCGCTGGCGGCAGGGGAGACGAAATCTTTCCGGTTGCCGTTCGATACGATTCCGGAGACCTGGAATCAGGCGATGCCGACGCTGATTATTGCGCAGATTAAGTTCGAATAGTCAGGCTCCGCATCGGCCAGTCGCAGCAGTCTCTGCCCGGAACCAGGCCACTACGGTTGCGGTGATTGGGGCGGGTCTGTTTTCCGGCTCAATGGGACGCCACTTGTGGCAACGATCGCGCAGCCCGCGGAGGCAGTCACCCCGGGAAACCCAGGCTGTCCGGAAAGTGGGGCATTGCTGAAGGAACTCATCATTGTCGCCGTCGTGAAGATATTTTCGAAGTTCGCGGTCACATTGTTAAATGTGAAGTTCGTGCTGGAATTCAGTGTCCGGTATTCTGTGCCGTGGCTCTCCAGGATTCTGGGAAGCAGGAACTGGGCTCGCGTGAAGGTTGCCACAATGGCGCCGGTTGAGAAGCTGTCCGGGTTGTTCCAGTCACGATTGGGGCTCGCGTTGAGGTAAACATCAAAGGTGTCGGCTCCTACGATGACACTGTTCACGTCCCCGTTTGCCTTTGCCGGTAGTTGGATTCACGGCTGTTCTGGATATCTGGTACCAGGCGGGTGACCCAGGGAGCGCGGGTTTTACCTGTGCCTCCACCTGGCTGGGCGACCCGGTGAGTAACATGCCCGGAAATGCCGCGCAGCAAAACACCGGATTTCGGCTCGCGAACGAATTGGCGATCACTTCATTAAAGACATCGACATAGTCACCTGGCTCCGGGGTGCATTTCTTCAATCCAGGATTCAACACGGTTTTTGAAGGGCACAACGGCGATTGGCCGGAAGGAAAATGGTTGCACGTGACAAGGGGAGAGCAAGCGTTCAGGCCTCTGATAAAATCACGCCTTATGCCAGATCGCAAACTGCGTATGGGGATGGTCGGCGGCGGAGCCGGCTCGTTCATCGGGGCCGTCCACCGCATTGCTGCCGCCCTCGACCAACAGATTGACTTAACCGCCGGAGTCTTCTCCCGCGATGAGGCCAATTCCGCCGAAACCGCCGCGCGCCTCCACGTGGCGCGCCACTACAGAACCTACGAAGAAATGGCCGTCGCCGAAGCCGCACTGCCTGCCGACCAGCGTATCGACTTCGTCAGCATCGTGACGCCGAACAACGCCCACTTCGGCCCGGCGAAAGCCTTCCTCGAAGCGGGTATCCACGTCATTTGCGACAAACCCCTCGCGCTCACCCTGGAGCAGGCAGAGGCACTGGTGAAGATCGTTGAGAAATCGAAGCTCGTCTTCGCCCTGACCCACAACTACACCGGCCATCCTCTGATCCGCCACGCGCGGCAGTTGTTCGCCTCCGGACAGATGGGCACGGTCCGCAAAGTGCTCGTCGAATACCTGCAGGACTGGCTCATGAAACCCCAGGAAAAGCTCGGCTCCAAGCAGGCAGGCTGGCGCACCAACCCGGCGGAATCGGGCATTGGCGGCGCGCTGGGCGACATCGGAACACACGCCCTCAACCTCGTCGAATACGTTACCGGCGACCCGCTGGAAGCCATCTGCGCCGACACCAGCATCTTTTTGCCGGGCCGTACGCTTGATGAAGACGTCAATGCACTCATGCGCTTCAAGGGCGGCGGCAAAGGCGTTCTCACCATCAGCCAGATCGCCTGTGGTGAAGAGAACGGCCTTACCCTGCGCGTCTACGGCTCCGAAGGCTCCATCTCCTGGGCGCAGGAAAATCCCAACTACATGCAAGTCTGGCGGCACGGCAAGCCCCGCGAAACCGTCACCCGGGGCCATGCCGAGTACCTCGCCGCGGAAGCGACCGCCGTCACCCGTATCCCGACTGGCCACCCGGAAGGCTATCTCGAAGCGTTCGCCACCATCTACGTGGACGCCACCGCAGCGATTCGCCGCCACATCGCGGGCAATCCGATGACGCGCGAAGAGTATCGTTTTCCCACCGTATACGACGGTCTGCGCGGCATGCAGTTCATTTACAAAGCTGTTGAATCCGCCCAAAAAGGCGCAGTTTGGGTTTCCATGCCGGAGAGGTCTTAACAAAAATGCCACAAATCAAAGGTCCCGCAATTTTCCTCGCGCAGTTCATGGCGGATGTCGCGCCTTACAACACTCTGCCGAACATCACGGAATGGGTGAAAGGGCTCGGTTACGCCGGTGTGCAGATTCCCTCCTGGGATAGTCGCGTCATCGATATCCAAAAGGCCGCCGAATCGAAGACCTACTGCGACGATCTGAAGGGCCAGACCAACGGCCTCGCAATCACCGAATTGGCTTCGCATTTGCAGGGGCAGTTAATCGCCTCGCACCCGGCTTACGACGAACTTTTCGATGGTTTCGCCGCCCCCGAAGTTCGCGGCGACGCCAAAGCCCGCGCTGAGTGGGCCACGCAGCAGATGCGCTACGTGATCAAAGCCTCCGCGAACCTGGGCCTCACCGTTTCCCCCTCCTTCACCGGAGCCCTGCTGTGGCCCTTCATGTACCCGTGGCCGCAGCGCCCCGCAGGCATCGTGGAAGAAGGCTTTAAAGAGCTTGCAAAGCGCTGGATGCCGATTCTGAATTACGCGGACGAACACAACGTTGATCTCGCCTACGAACTGCACCCGGGCGAAGACACGCACGACGGAGCCAGCTTCGAGCAGTTCCTTGAAGCAACCGGCAACCACCCCCGCGTGGCCATCAACTATGACCCGTCCCACTTCGTGCTGCAGTGCATGGACTACGTCGGCTTCATTGACCTCTACGGGTCCCGCATCAAAGCATTCCACGTGAAGGATGCGGAGTTCCGGCCGTCCGCGCGCGCCGGTGTTTACGGGGCGTTCCTGGGCTGGAAAGATCGTCCAGGCCGCTTCCGCTCACTGGGCGATGGGCAGGTCGACTTCGGGCAGGTCTTCACGCGCATGACCGCGATCGGCTACCACTCCTGGGCCGTTCTCGAATGGGAATGCTGCTACAAGGACAGCGTGCAGGGGGCCGCGGAAGGTGCGCCCTTCATTGCAAAGCACCTGATCGAAGTTCCGACGAAGGCGTTCGACGATTTCGCCGGCTCGGGTTCCGATACGGAGCGCAATCGCCGGGTTCTGGGTATCGCTTAATTAAGCAGAC
Source organism: Bryobacterales bacterium (assembly GCA_038319515.1). GTDB lineage: Bacteria > Acidobacteriota > Terriglobia > Bryobacterales > Bryobacteraceae > BOG-234. The sequence goes on along the minus strand of JBBQDH010000092.1, from coordinate 976 downwards.
ATTGGCACACGGGAGACACGCCGGGAAGAGTCGCGGACCTTCAGCGTCGCAGGCAGGCGCACGCTTCGCACATCTTCCCGGCCTCTTCCCCGTTCAATCCGTTCCAGCAGAATTTCCGAAGCTTTATAGCCGATTTCATAAGCCGGTTGCACAATCGTGGTAATCGCCGGCCGGAATAAGTCGTCCACCGTCAATTCATCGAAAGTCACAAATCCGATATCATCCGGCGTCGCCAGACCGCAGGCCCGCATAGCCCGCAACGCTCCCAGGCCAGTCGGTCCGTTGGTGCAGAAAACGGAATCCGGTCGCCTCGCCGGGTCGCTGAAACGTTCCCGGCACATCGCCTCCAGATCTTCCGCGCGCATATTCCCTTGCCACACCAGATCCTCATTGGGAGCAATCCCCGCCCGCTCCAGGCTCTGCTCATAACCCTGTAGCCGCCGCTGTTCGTTCTTCAGCGTCAAAGGGCCTGTGACGATGGCGATTTTCCGATACCCCATCTGTAGCAAGTGCTCGGTGCCCAGTTCCGCCGCAGCCACATCGTCCACAGACACGGAATCTACGGGAATGCGATCCGGCACACGATCCAGACAGACCACCGGGACGCCCGCCTCGATCATGCGCGTCATTTGTGTGTTGGGTGTTGAGCCCGCCGCAATCACGAGGAGAATTCCTTCCACCTGTTGCGAGCGAAGCAAAGACAACAATTCTGTCTGGCGCTCGCTGCTTTCAATGGAATTCACCGCAATCAGCGAATAACCCTTCTGCCGCGCCGCCGTTTCCGCTCCCCGAATAATCTGCGGGAAGAACGAAATCGTCATGTCCGGCACAATAATGCCGAGCGTGCGCGTGTGGCTGGTCTTCAGGCTGCGCGCAACGTGATTGGGGTGGTAATCGAGATCTTTAATCGCCGTCTGCACCTTGACGCGAAGATCTGCGCTGACGGGCACGGAGCCTGTGATGACGTGTGACACCG
>JBBQDH010000091.1:0-21598 GCA_038319515.1 Bryobacterales bacterium | reverse complement strand
CGTTCTCCGTTCCCAGCCCGTACGAGACCCACGAGCCGAGGCACGGCCTTGTCCCCAGCACCGTTCCGGCATGAATGAGATTCCGCGCCGGGCCATGCGTCGGATTCAACGTGTACATGGACTTGATGACGCAGATTTCATCGATTACCGAAGCGATCTGCGGCAGCAGTTCACTGACATCCGTTCCATTCTTCCCATGCTTCTTAAACCCGAACGGCGACGGCATCAATCCACCGGTCACGCGTTCCGTTCTCAGATTCACCGCATTCGGACGCTCGCCCCGATGCTTCAACAGCAGCGGCTTTGGATCGAACATGTCGAGCTGGGATGGCCCGCCCGTCATGAAAAGAAAGATTACGTGTTTCGCTTTGGCCGGTATGTGGGGCCCGGCGTAGTGGCCGGGAACGGCCGCTCGCGCCTGATCCTGAGCCAACATTCCCGCAAGGCCGATCGAACCCAGCCCGCCGCAAAGAGTCTGCACCCAGTCGCGCCGTGAAATATTGTTCGTCAGGGCCAAAATATCACCTCATTTGAAGACAAGAGCACCTGGGCATACTGCGCAAGTGTACCCCCCTGCAGATAACTCAGCGCCAGGTCGGTCTCCTCACCATCGGGCTCCCTGGCCAGAACGCGTTCGTAAAGGCTGCGAATCGCCGCCTTACTGTCCCGCTCCTGCCCCGCCGCTTTGGCGATAGTCGCCGCCGTCTCCTGCATAAACGCGCTGTTCAGCACGAACAACTGCTGCAGCGGCGTCGTTGTCAGGTAACGGCCCGGGCTGGTCTGCATGGCATCCGGAAAGTCATAGAGCTTCAGCAGGCCGTTCAATCCCTGACGGTCAATCCGCCCGTAAACCGTGCGACGGTTATTATCTTTCGCATCCAAATCCTTTGGAAGACCATACATCTCATCCGTGAGTGTCCCCGCCGTCTGCAGAATGGAATCGCGGAATGTCTCAATGTCCAGACGCCTGGGATTCATCCGCCACAAAAGCTGATTCTCCTGGTCCACCCGCAGCCCCTCGGCATCGGGGCGGCTCGACTGCCGGTACGCAGCCGACAGCAGGATCTCCCGATGCAGCCATTTCATTGACCACCCGTTGGCGATAAATCGGGCCGCCAGATCATCCAGCAGTTCCGGGTGCGAAGGCTTTTCGCCCTGCGTTCCGAAGTCGCTCGCCGTCGCCACCAGAGGATTTCCAAAGTGCCATCCCCAGACACGGTTCACAATCACGCGGGCCGCCAGCGGCGCGGCGTCGCTGAAGATCCGCTCACCCAGTTCCAGCCGGCCAGACCCCTTCTGAAAGAACCGGTCCCCTTTTGACAACACGGCGGGAAACCCGCGCGGTGCCGGGTCTCCGGGCGTGTTCACATTGCCGTGAAGCAGCACCGGAATATTGCGCGGTTCCCCAGGCCGCTGATCAAGAGCCGTCAGGTCAGGGTCGCTTCCATCCACATACAGGGCCGCATCGTAAACAGCGTTCATGAAGGGCTCGGAAGGGTCTGGCTGAGGGAACACGATGTTCTTCGGTTGCACCTCCGGCAGGTTCTTTCCATACGCCTTCACATGCGCGGCAAGCTGTGGATAGCGGTCTTTAAGCTCGTCCAGTTCGGTCTGCAACTGCCGAATCTCCACCATCAGCCGGGCCGCTTTTGCAGCCGTTTCCGGCGGCTTCGATCCGGGAAACGCCGTGAGCCGCCTCTTTTTGATATCAAGCTCAACCAGCTTATTCGCCACCCACATGAACCGCGTTTCGGTCTTCAGATCGATATCGAATACCGGCCTTTCACCCGGGGAAGTGGACGCGAAAACTCCTGCAAGACCGTAATAATCTTTGGTGGTGATGGGGTCGAACTTGTGATCGTGACACCGGGCGCACGTCACCGTCAGCCCCAACACGCCGCGCGTAACACCGTCCACCCGCTCATCCCAGTCGTCGGTGTAGAACGCCATAATGACGTCTTGCGACAGGTTCAGATCTTTGCCAATGGTGGGCGCGGTTCCCAGATATCCCAGCGCCCGCAGATCCTCACGTTTTGTGTCCGGCATCAGGTCCGCTGCCAGTTGCAGCTTCACAAACCGGTCATAGGGCAGATCGTGATTGACTGCCTCAATCACCCAGTCCCGATAGCGCCAGGCGTATGGTGAGTTGTCGGCATAGCGTGCCACGTCCAGCCAGTTACGTCCCCAACGTTCCCCATAGCGCGGCGAAGCCAGCAGACGCTCAATCAACTTCTCATAAGCGTCCGGCGCGGTGTCCTTTGCGAACGCCTCAACCTCTCCGTAGCTTGGCGTCAGGCCGGTCAGGTCAATGTAAGCCCGGCGGATGAGTGTGCGGGCGTCAGCAGGCGGTGAAGCTTTCAGGCCTTTCGCTTCCAGCCTGGCCAGCAGAAAGGCATCCAGCTTATTCCGGGGCGCAGCCTGCTTTGTGGAAGGCGGCGGAGTCTCCCTGACGGGCTGAAACGACCACCATTTGAGACCCGCCTCAAGAGTCATCCCGCGCGCCGGGGCGGCCGCCGACGCTTCCGGCGCGCTGTCAGGCCGCGGGTCCACCGCGCCAGTCGCAATCCAGTGCTCGAAATCCGCAATCACCGCGTCGGGGAGCTTGCCCGAAGGAGGCATGCTCAGGCTCGGGTCGGCATACTGGAGAGCCTTCAGCAAACGGCTTTCAGCCGGCTTGCCAGGCACCACAACCGCCCCCGAAGATCCACCTTTTCGCAGACTGGCCCTGGAATCCAAAGCCAGCCCGCTCATGGGCGACTTCAGCTTCGAAGAATGGCAGCCATAACAGCTCTTCGCGAGTACGGGCCGGATCTTCGCCTCGAAAAACTCCGCATCTGACTGCGCAGGCGCCGGAACGACGAGAATCAGAAACAGCCAGCACCTTGCCATATTGTTGTCTTTTATGTTCTCATCTCGCCGGGTTCCGCAAATCAGAATTCGAGGCCCAGGTATAACTGAACAGTGCGCCCGGGCGTGGTGGTAAGGATCCGCCCGAAGTTCGCATCGCTCAGATTGGTAACCGGATCGCCCCAGCGGTGGAAGTTGAATGGGTTCTGCGAGTCGAGTCGCAACATGACGGAGACCTTCTCGGTTATGTGCGTCCGCTTGCTCAGGGAGATTGACTCGTTTTTTTGCATTGGACCGCGGGCATAGTCCAGAACGCGCGCCGTGTTGCCAAGCGTGAAGCTGGGGGGTGTAGCAAACGCAGCCGGATTGATCCAGCGTTGCATCCTCCAGTCGAAGCTGCCTGAGCCATTGTCCGGATTGATGGGCTGTCCGGCAACGAGGTTAGCTCGCAGGTTGGGATACCCAAGCGCTGCCAGACTATTCGACGTGGTCACCGTCAATGCCCTTCCGTTACTGTATGTGGCCAAATAGACGATCTCCCACCCGCCAACTGCTCGTCCGAAGATGCCCGAATTGAAATACCGCTTACCCGGTCCAAACGGCAACTCGTAAGAAGCCGTCGCGACAAATGAGCTTGGGTAGCCATCGCTGCTGACAGCCCACTCCGCTCGATGGTTGAGGGGATTCTGGACGGCCTGAACGGGGGATTGGTTAGCCGGCCCCTCATCGTCATTGGTGAGGTTCTTCAGCCAGGTGTAGTGAGCAAGCAGACTCAAACCCGATGAGTATCGCTTCGTCAGCTTCACCTGTAAGGTATTAAATTTCGCGCCGAAGCGCGGGGCATAGTTTTCAGTGATGTTCTGGTACTGGGGATACGGCTTGAGCGCCTGTCCCACCGTGCGGTTTACCTGTCTTCCAAAAGCCGCGAACGGCGACGTGATCCCCGCCGCCACCGCCGCACTCGAGTTGTAAGGCTGATTCAGAAGCGGACCGAGCGACAGATATTTCGGATCCAACACATTTATGTTGGTCAACGGAGAATTCTGACTGGTGCTCAGGTGCGTCGAATGGCTGCCTATATAAGTTACGTCAAGAAGTGCAGTGTTGGTGAGTTGCCGCTGCATGCTGTATGTCCAGGTGAGAACCTGAGGCGCACGCATCATGTCGCGGTGGACGGTACCGATAGCCTGGCCGTTCTGAAAAGAGGGATCGATAAATGGGGGAAGCGGGGAGGTCGGGAAACTCTGCTTGCCCCAGTTATATACAGGCGTAAAGCCATCCGCCGAAACATAGCTGGGTGATGAGGTGAACCCGAACTGAGTGATCTGGGCGGCGGTGCCGGGAGCATAGTAGAGTCCGGCGGAAGCTCGTATGACGGTTTTCGGTGTCACTTCATATGCCATCCCGAGTCGGGGGGCGAATCCCTTATACCAACCGTCAGCGAACGTGCGGGTGCCGCTGCGCCCGGGCCCTGTGCCTGCAAAGACCAGAGCGCCCAGGCGGCCATCCGCTCCCGGGTTCGGGACAGTCGGATCGAATATGCTGTATCGGTCATGACTCTCGAAAGCTGCCGGGTAGAGCTCCCAGCGGAAGCCGTATGACAGTGTGAACTTTTGCGTCACGCGCCATTCATCCTGCGCGAACACCGCACCGTACCGGATTCTCCAGCCATAAGCTGCCCCCGAGCTCGTTTGGGCGTTGTAGATGTCGCCGAGCAGAAAACTCGCAAACGAGCTGCCCCATTTCGCGGAGTTCACGGGTTCGTTAGGCTGGCTTGTGCCCAGGTTATTGAAGAAAAAATGTCCATTGGCGTTGTTGACGTTCTGGGAATTTACGTACTCCCTCCCGTAGGTGCCCCCAAACTTCATGCTGTGAAGGCCTTTAACCCAGGTGAGGCTGTCGTTCAGGGCGTAGCGGCCCGTCGGGATGATGCCGTGATATTGATTGCTGATCGACGCCGGTGCGTTCGTGCCGCCCGTGAACTCTATCCAGGGTACGGAACCGGGATCCCAGGGAAGTCCGGTGATGCCCAGCTTTTGGTTCCAGCCCTGTCCGTAGGTGGAATTGGAGTAGAGGTTGTAATAGCGATCCCCGCCGAGCGTCAGGTGGTTGAGCAGGTTCGACCGGATGATCCAGTCGTAATTAATGCGCGGGTTGCGTGTATGAAGCAGTTTCGGGTTTTGGCAGCCTTCGAGTGGCGATGAAAGCCCGTAGCCTGTGCAGCTTGAAATCTGTGGCGTGTTCTGATCGCGATACAGAACGGAAATCTTGTGTTTGTCGGAAAAGCTATGGTCGATCTTGACCGTCGATATGAAGTTATTGAGCTTTGGGTTCGAAGCGGAACGGCCGTAGAAGTTGTTTATCTGCGCGTTCGTCAGGTCCGGTGAGGGCATCAGGGCGAGAATTTTCTGCGAAGGGCCACTGATCCGGCTGGCGGGTATTTGATTGTTCGGAAATTGCTGACGGACCGTGCCGCCGTTGCCGTCCGGACGGCCGGAGTCAGGATCGAAAATCGGAATTACCCCTCCGGTGCTGCCTGCGAACTGGCTGAAATCTCCTGCACGAAAGGCCACGGTCGGAAGTGTGATGGGGGTTCCGCTCGCCCCTGCAAGTTTGTAGAACGCCTGTTGCCCGAAGAAGAAAAACGTACGGTTCCTGCCGTTGTATACCTTCGGGATGTAGACCGGACCGCCGATCACCGCACCACCCTCGTTCTGGTGCGTGACAGGAACACTGTTTTGAAAGAAAGACCGGGCATTCAGGTTGCTATGGGAGAAGAAATCGAATACCTTGCCATGTAGTTCGTTGGTTCCGGATTTAAAGACCAGATTCGTGAACCAGGCACCCGTGCGGCCATACTCGGCGTTGAACGAGTTCGTCACTACACTGAACTCGCCGACGCTTTCCACTGAGGGGGAACTTTCTCCGATGCTGCCTGTCCATCCGGCTATGCCGCCTGGCAGCCCGTCCATGTAGACCTGTGTGTTCCCGATACCCGAACCGTTGACCCGGGCATACTGGACGCTTTGGCGAGTGACACCCGGCAAGTAGTTAATAAGATTTTGGATGTAGCGCTGATTCCCAACCGAGATAAGAGGGATTGCCTCAATGAACTTCGTGGGCAGTGTGGTGCTCACGGTGGCCGTGGAAGAATCGACCAGGGGCGCCTCTGCCGTAACCTCGACACTCTCCGTTACGCTCCCCAATGTAAGCCCGATATCCACCCGCACGCTCGACTGTGACTGAATTTCGATTCTTTCGACGCGGGCACTCCGAAAACCTTGCTTCTCCGCACCTACGCGATATGTTCCGACAGGCAGATTGGGGGCGAAGTACCGGCCCGAATCGTTTGTGGTCAGGTCTGTACCGTCCTGGGTCTGTGTACGAACGATTCGTACCTTCACCCCCGGGACGGGAGATCCCGTCGGATCGGTTATCAGACCTTCTATGGTGCCCCGATCTGCCTGCGCCAACAACAGGCACGATGCCCCTGCGAACAAAACCGGTAGCCAAAACCTTTGTTGGAACGACATGGTTTCAATCCTCTCTCGTTGCAAATGTTTCTGAAATTGGGGTTCCGGTGAACAGTTCCGCAGGCTGGTTTGAGCAACAGCTGCCGGCGCGATGACAGCAAAAACTGAAACTTGCCGGCACCTCAGGTTCCCCCCAGGACACCATCAATGTATTCGCGCAGGAGGGTGGTGTACATAGTTCATTCGGACCATATCCCGGGCCAGGTTCGGATGCACTTGCCGTGCATGTTTAGAGTCCGTTGTGACGACGAACGCTGCTGAAAAACCCCTGGGTCTGACTTGTTTATTTGCAGTCCTGGAGAGAAGCGAGGCAGCGGCAGTCAGCAGTCGCAGTTATTCAGTTACGGACGAACCGGGGGAGCGTATCCCGGAGAACCATCCGCTACGGGCGATCCGCGCGATGGTTGCTCCGCGCGTTGCTGCTGCAAGATGCTGTACTCGGTGCGCAGCGAGCCGATGCTGATGGAGCAGCTTGTGCCAGTTCACGGTCGGATTACTACCCTGATCGGGAGGCGGAGGGTTCAGCGGATCATCCCTGCTGTGAACAAGCGGCCAGCGGCATCAGTCTCCCACGGGGAGAGCTCCTGATCGGTGCCTGCGCCCTCGAACCCGGCTATGCCGTCGCGACCACCAATTTCCCCGATTTCAACCGGATTCCCGGCTTGCAACTCCTTCCTCTCGAAGTCGTCTTCAACCCTTCTTACCTCTGCTCAAAACCCCGGTCACAAGAATAATCCCGAAAATATTAGCCCGTAACTCGCTGAAAAAAAGTATCCACCTCCGGCCGGTATGCCACCCACACCAACCCCTTAATACACAATCAAAATCGACATGAACCATCAAGACGAACTCTCCAACCAGCCCCCCGCCTCCAAACTCCGCACCGATGCCCAGCGCGCCGCCTCCCGTCGCAACGGCTCCAGATCCAGGGGCCCCGTCACCTCCGAAGGCAAAGCCCGTTCCGTCCGCAACAACTTCCGCCACGGCATGGTCGCCACAGTCATACTTCTTGAAGGCGAGTCCCGCGAGATCTTTAACGAGTTCATCACCCACCTCGAAGCCACCTTCCGCCCCGAATCCCCTTACGAAATTACGCTCGTCGAAACCATGGCCATCTCCAAATGGCGTCAGATGCGTCTCGCCGGCATGGAACGCGCCGCCGTCCGCCACCAACTCCGCCAACACGCCGAACAGGAGAACAAAACTCCGCTCCCCGCCGACCCCGCCACCCGCGCCTGGATCGCCTTCTCCGGCCTCAGCCAACAGACCCGCACCCTCGAACTCATGAACCGCTATGAGTCCCGTTGCGACCGCCAGTACAATAAAGCCCTCGCCCTTCTCCTCGAAGCCCAGCGCCGTCGCGAGGCCAAAGACGACGAAATCACCCAGGAGGATCGTCATTAAATTGTTTTTTGTGCGTTCGAACCTGAGAAACCACTCCTCGCCCGCACCAAACGGCAGATCACTCGCTAATGGTTTCAATAGGATGCGCCGGTTCCACTGCGGGACGAGGCGATCCTCAGCCCCCTCGGGATACCCGCCGTTTTCCCCGGAAAACCCGCCGAATCCCGCCAAATAGCCACCTGAAACCCGAGAAACCCGACTTGAAGTCACCTGGTCCCATGCTTCGAAAATACTCTTCGGGCCGTTGATATTCGTTTTGCGTTTTGATCGGGGCCGTCCCTGAGAAGGTGCTCCGGTCGATTGTTCTTTGACAACCGAATATTGTTCCGGGTTGGCCGGGCCCGAAATCCCAACGCCCTGATATCATGAATTTGATGGTTCAGCCACTACGGAGGGCGGAATTGTGGGCGGTTCTCGCTCTCGTCTCCACCCCTGCTTTCGCCCAGGATCCTTCCGTCGAATTCTTCGAAAAAGAGATTCGGCCTGTTCTTGCCACGAAGTGCTACGGGTGCCACTCGTCTAAGCTGAAATCGCCCATGGGCGGCCTGGTGCTTGACACCAAAGCGGGCATCAAGCTTGGCGGCAATGGCGGACCTGTTCTCGCAGCGGATGCTCAGTCCAGCCGTCTGCTGAAAGCCCTCACTTATAACGACACCGAACTCCGCATGCCGCCCACCGGGAAGCTGCCGGACGATAAAATCGCCGCTTTTGAAAAGTGGATTACTGCCGGTGCACCTGACCCTCGTGAAGATGCCACTGCAGGCGCACCTGCCGCGACAGCGAAAAAGGGCATGGACATCGAAACGGGTCGGAAATGGTGGGCCTTCCAGCCCGTGAACCCGGTCCCTCAGCCAAACGTTCGGAATACCGCCTTCGCCAAAACCTGGACCAAAGAAAAGGTGGATTGGTTCATTCTCGCGAAGCTTGAACAGAACAAGCTGAAGCCCTCGCCTGCTGCGGATCGCGCCATGCTGATCGAACGCGCCTCGCTCGACCTCACCGGTCTGCGCCCAACTTACGATGAAGTGCAGTCGTTCGTGGCCGACAAGGCTCCGGACGCCTACGAAAAGCTGATAGACCGTCTGCTCGCCTCGCCGCGATATGGCGAGCGCTGGGGCCGCTACTGGCTGGACGTTGCCCGTTATGGCGAAGACAATCCAACATCGGAAGCGACCAATCCACCCTATCCGTTTGCGTGGCGCTACCGCGACTGGGTGATAGACGCGGTCAATAAAGACGTTCCGTTCGACCAGTTCGTCAAGCTTCAGCTGGCGGCGGATCAGATTCCAGGCACGCCCCGCGACGACCTTCGCGCGCTCGGCTATCTGGGCGCTGCGCCAATTTATCACACCGATTTGCGGCTCTCCCGCGACGTCATCGAAACGCTTTATACAGACGGCTGGGATGAACGCGTCGACGCGATTGGCCGGGGCCTGATGGGCCTGACGGTGGGCTGTGCCCGATGCCACGACCACAAGTTCGATCCCATTCTGACGAAAGATTACTACGCACTCGCCGGCGTCTTCGCTTCTACCGTAGCCGCCCCGCGCCCGCTTGCCGAAGTGGATAAAGAAACTGACCAGAAGTTCATGTTCGCGGCCAATCAGCTCTTTTACCTGAGCTACGTGGCGAACCTGATGAACAATGAGCCCGGCAGCAAGCCAGAAGACGCCCTGAAGCAGGTGGCGAAGTTCACAAAGAAAATGGAAGAGGTTCGCGACTCCATGGCATTCCTAAGGGAAAGCCATCCGGAGATGTGGACGTATCTGAACAATCTGGCCCGCATGCCGCAACCGAAACGGGTTTTGCCTAACCCGGCACTCGATCCGACGGTGGCGAAAGCTCCTGCAACTGCCCCCCTGCCGCCGATGCCCAGGCTCCCCAACGCGCAGCGGCGCAGGCCGGGTGCTTCCGACCTTCCCTTCATGCAGTCCGTTTTCGATGCCGGTGTATGGATTGATGGTTCGGATGCTGACCTCACTGCGGTCGACGTACGCCCCGGTCAGCCCCGCGACATGAATATCCTGCCGCACGCAAGCGTGTCTTCTCCCGGCGCGCTTGTTCCCCGGCAGTTCCTGTCGGTTCTCTCGAAGGGCGACACTACCTTTAAGAACGGTTCGGGACGTCTCGAACTCGCTGAACATATTTTCGGTGAAGCCGCTCCGCTCACCGCGCGGGTTTACGTGAACCGCGCCTGGGCCTGGCATTTCGGAAAACCCCTGGTCGCCACCCCAAGCGATTTCGGCGTGCAGGGCGAGAAGCCCAGCCATCCGGAACTGCTGGACGATCTGGCCGCCCGATTCATCGCCAATGGCTGGTCCCTGAAATGGCTGCACCGCGAGATCATGCTCTCGGCGACCTATCGGCAAACCAGTCACCCGCGGGCGGATGGCGTTGCCTCCGATCCCACCAACAATTTCCTCTGGCGTATGAATCCCCGTCGTCTCGACGTCGAAGCTTATCGCGATAGTCTGCTCGAAGTTTCGGGCACTCTTGATGACAGGCGCGCGCCGCTGTCTGAAGATTTGGATGCTGCGGAGAATCACAAGCGCACCGTATACGGTCGCGTCAGCCGTGGCCGTTTGAATACCGTTCTCGCGCTCTATGATTTCCCTGATCCCATGATGAGCGCTCCCCAGCGCACGCTCACAACGTCTCCGCTGCAGCAGCTTTTTACCATGAACAGCGGCTTTATGAAAGACCGCGCCACGGACCTGGTCAAACTTGTCGATGGTGCGCCGGACGATACAGCCAGGCTTCGCGAAATGTATCACCATGCGCTGGACCGTGACCCCAGTCCCAAAGAACTGGATCTCGCATTTAGCTATCTCGCCAACAATTCGCTTACTGAATACGCACAGGCATTGCTTGCCACTAACGAGGTTATTTTCTGGCCATGATGAAACGAAATCTTTCTCGCCGCGACTGGATCGCGTCTCTCACTGGCGGTATGGGCGCTGTCGGCCTGGCCGGCATGTTCGCCGATGATCTTCAAGGTGCCGCTGTAAAGCAGGTTCTGGCCAAAACCGGCATTCCGGTGCCCATGAAGTTCCCCAACTTCAAGCCCAGAGCCAAAAGCAATATCGTCCTTTTCATGCGTGGCGGCCCGTCGCAGATGGACATGTTCGATCCGAAGCCCGCGCTTCTGAAATATCAGGGGCAGCGCCCGGCCTCGGTCAACCTGCGCACCGAACGTACAACCGGCGGCTTGCTGCCTTCCCCGTTCGAATTCAAGCAGTATGGACGCGGCGGCGTGCAGGTCTCCAGCCTGCTGCCGAATATTGCTTCGGTGATCGACGAAATCTGCGTCATCAAGTCGACCTACACATTCAACCCGACCCACACCCCGGGCTGCAATCTTTTCCATACCGGCAACATCGCCGCCACTCGTCCCTCCATGGGCTCATGGATCAGCTACGGTCTGGGCAGCGAGAACCAAAATCTGCCCGGCTTTGTGGTGCTCAACCCCGTTCCGCAGGGCGACCTGGGCCTGTCCCGCTCCGGTTTCCTGCCCGCCAAACACCAGGGCACTCATTTCGACGATTCTGTTGTAGAGCCGGACAAGATGATCAAGTACCTGCAGAACAAGGACCTGGATAAGGAAAAGCAGCGGAAGCAGCTTGACCTGATCCAGTCTTTGAATCAGGAACACGAACGTTCCTTCGGTCAGGATGAGTTTCTGGAAGGCCGTATCCAATCAATGGAAACCGCCTACAGCATGCAGTTTGAGGCGATGGATGTTTTTGATATCCGCAAGGAATCGCTTGCCACCCGAGAGATGTACGGCGACACACACTTTGCGCACGGCTGCCTGATGGCCCGCCGCCTGGTGGAGCGCGGCGTCCGGACCGTGCATGTGTTCTACGGCCCCGGCCAGCCCTGGGATGACCATTCGAAGATCGAGAAGAATCTGAAAGAGCGCTGCCCGGACATGGACAAGGCCTGCGCGGCTCTCATCAAAGACCTGAAACAGCGCGGACTGCTGGATGAAACCCTGGTCACCTGGGGCGGGGAGTTCGGTCGTACTCCGGTTTCGGAAAGCGGCGACGGGCGCGACCACAACCCCTACGGCTTTACCACCTGGATGGCGGGTGGCGGCGTCAAGGGCGGAATGTCCTACGGCGAGACCGATGAATTCGGCTTCAAGGCTGTGGAGAAGAGCGTCTCTGTGCACGATCTTCATGCCACCATGCTGAACCAGATGGGAATCGACCACACGAAGCTCACCTATCGTTACGCAGGTCGGGATTTCCGTCTGACGGACGTGTATGGGGAAGTGGTTCGCGATATTCTCGCCTGAAATATGCTGAGAGTCGCTCTCGCGCAACAGGCGCCGGTCTGGCTGGATCGGGATGCCACCATCGCCCGTGTGGTGGAAAACATCGCGCAGGCCGCCACCCGGCAGGCCCGACTGGTCGTCTTCGGGGAGGCCATGGTGCCTGGATATCCGTTTTGGGTCGAGCTCACCGAAGGCGCCCGGTTTGAATCTCCGCTCCAGAAAAGTCTCTTCGCGCATTACTCTGACCAGGCTGTACAGATTGAACGCGGCGATCTGGCTCCCGTCTGCGCTGCTGCGCGTGAAGGCCGCATCTGGGTCGTGCTCGGCACCATTGAACGTCCGGCGTCGCGCGGTGGACAGAGTTTGTACTGCTCTCTGGTGACCATCGACGATCAGGGTGAAATTCGTAACGTTCACCGGAAGCTCATGCCGACCTATGAAGAGCGACTGGTCTGGTCCATGGGCGACGGCCACGGTCTTCGCGCCTTGGATCTTGATGGTTTCCGGCTCGGCTCCCTCAACTGCTGGGAAAACTGGATGCCGCTTGCCCGCTGCGCTCTCTATGCCCAGGGCGTGAATCTCCACGTCGCTGTCTGGCCCGGCAATGTTCGCAATACTGCCGATATTACTCGTTTCATCGCGAGGGAAGGCCGGTCCTATGTTCTCTCCGTCAGTGGACTGATGCGTCATGAAGATATTCCGGACCACATCCCCCACGCGGCCCTGCTGCGGAAGGCGATGCCGGAGGTCTCTGCCGATGGCGGCTCAGCCATCGCCGGCCCTGATGGCGAATGGGTGATTCCTCCCTGCGCCCACGAAACCACCCTGCTCGTCGCTGACCTTGACCCAACGCGCGTCCGTGAGGAACGCCAGAACTTCGATCCCTTCGGTCACTACTCCAGGCCCGACGTACTCAAACTCTCCGTTTCCCTCGAACGCCAGACCGGCGCCGAATTTACGGATTGATTCCATACTCCTGGCCAGCGTGATCACGGAGGCGTCTCCGCTGTCTCAACTGCCGTCGACTTCACCACACCATCGGAGCGGACCTGATCGAAGCCCGCACCACCGCTCTCGCAGCTGCTTTGAAGCAGGGCCTTGCCGGGCTGAATAAAGTGAAGATGTTGAGTCCCCTGGATTCCCTTTGGAGCACAAATACGGGATCGCCGGTACACAACAGCATGGATGACGTGCCAGGATAAACCTTCCGAGGGATGAAAACCCCAAATTGTCCCCGGCCCGTTGCATAATCAGTAGTGAAGGAGATTACTCAATGGCCAAAAGTATGGACCGCAAGAAAGAAACAAAGAAGCCCAAGAAAGACAAGAAGTAGTGTCACTGGACTTCGGACGGGTTTCGCCGCGACGTTGGTCGGCGGAACCCGTTTCCCGTTCCCTCCGCCCCGCAAATAACCTAAACTAAAGTTGTGCCCCCCGCACGCACCAGCAGCGGCGTTGATCGCTTTTTCCAGTTCTCCCTGCTCGGCCTTGTCGCGAGCGGATTCTTTGCCCTCGCCTCTTCGCGGTACCTTGACCGCCCCACGCTTGTGCTTACGTCGCTGGCCCTGTTTGTAAGGGCGCTGATCGTTGCCGGTCGTCTTCGGTTTACTATTCCACCCCGGCTGATCTCGGGCGCGGCGCTGGCTTATGTGTTCTTTTACCCGCTCGACTTTTACTTCCTTTCACGGGATTTCTTTACTGCCACGCTGCATGGCGTCTGCTTTCTTGCAGCCGTCAAAATATTGACAGCGGAGACCAATCGCGACTACATCTACACCGCCTCCGTTGCCTTTCTCGAACTCATCGGCGCGGCGATGCTGTCCTTTCAGGCGAGCTTCTTTGCGTGGCTGGCACTCTACATCCTCTTCGCCATCGCGGCCTTCACCAGTGCGGAAATCCGGCGCGGTTTCGAACGCAGTGAACTGATTGTGCAGCCCGCGAAGGCTCGCGTCGGATGGCGGCTTGCGGTTGTGACCGTGGCAGCGACTTTCGGCATCCTGATTATTACCGGCGCTCTTTTTTTGCTGGTTCCCCGCACGGCGCGCGCGGCTGCGATGTTGTTCCCGAATGCACCGCATCTCACGGGATACTCCAACGTGGTTGATCTGGGAGGTTTCGGCGAAATCAGCAAAGACTCGCGCCCCGTGATGCACGTCCTTTCCTATGCCCGTGAACTTCCCCGCGCCATCAAATGGCGCGGGACGGCGCTGAGCCTGTTCGATGGCAAGCGCTGGTCAGAGCCGCCGCTCGCCGTGTCGGAGGTCCCGACGAGTCACGGTACGGCTGAGGTAGCCGGAAGGCTCCAGCGCTCCCGCCGCGATGGCCGCCGGTTGCTCTATCGCGTTGACGTCAACAGTTCTGATACCGGCACTCTGTTCATCGCCGGAACTCCGGAATACATCAATTTCACGGCGCCGCGGCTCATACGGACTCCGGAAGACTCCTGGCGTGTTCTGCCGGTCACCGGTGAGGAACTGCGCTATGAAGTTTCGTCACACTGGGGTCCCTCGTTACCCAACACTCTGACGCTGGTCGAACGCTCCCGATACCTGCAATTGCCTCCCCTCGATAGCCGCATCGCGGATCAGGCCAAAGCGTGGGTGGGTGACGCGGAGTCGCCTGCGGACCAGGCGCGCCGTATTCAACAACGGCTTCGGTCGGATTTTCAATACTCACTGGAAGGCAACGCAAGACCTGTCCGCGATCCGTTGGCACACTTCCTGTTCGACACCCGTCGCGGATACTGCGAGTACTTCGCTTCGGCCATGGCGGTGATGCTTCGTTCGCTTGGCACACCCACCCGCGTCGCCACCGGATTCCAAAGCGGGTATTTTAACGAGGTGTCCGGGTTAACGGTCATCCGGGCTTCAGACGCGCATGCCTGGGTGGAAGCCTGGATTGATGGCCAGGGTTGGGTGACGTTCGATCCGACGCCTGCCGCGGCTCCCCGCGCGACCGGCATTACGGCGCGCCTGAACATGTATCTCGATGCCGCTGACAGCCTTTGGCAGCAATGGGTGATGGCCTATGATCTGGGTCATCAGGCAGCGCTTGCCGTGAAGTTCGAGGGCACGCTGCGCACGCTCAGCCAGGCGAAGCTTTCGTCGAGCTGGAAGGCGACCCCGCCCGCGAATCTCAAGGCAATCGTAGCGTGGAGTTTTGCGCTGGTTCTGCTGGTCCTGGCCCTGCCGACGCTGGTCAGGCTTTTCCGGCGAAACTTCGCACTTCGGCGGATTGCCGCGCGCGTGGCTTCATCGCACGACGCCAGCGTGCTGTATGGGTTGCTGCTGGACGTTCTCGCCCGGCGCGGCCATCAGAAACCCCTGGCCTTCACACCTCTGGAATTCGCGCAAACCCTGCCGCTGGTGCAGCGTGAACCGGTGGCCCGCTTCACCGAACTCTACTACTCCCTGCGCTTTGGCGGCGATGCCTCAGCGGCCACGCGGATGACCGACATCCTGCGGGCGATAGAATCGCAACCATGAAGAAATTCAGCCTTGTTCTGATGGGCGCGCTGCTGGCCGCAGTCGCATGGACCGCCACTCGCCCGGACGGCGAAATCCCTTTCGTGAAACACATGATCGACCTTGGTCAGAACGAGCCCGCGGCTTTTGCCGACGTCAATCGTGATGGCAAGCCCGACATTATTTCCGGCGAGAACTGGTACGCCGCGCCTGCCTGGACAAAGCACCACTTCCGCAGCCTGCTTTTCACCAATAACTACATCGACGATTTCAGCGATCTTCCGCTCGACGTGAATGGGGATGGCTACCCCGACATCGTCAGCTGCGGGTGGTTTTCGAAAAGTCTTTGGTGGAATGAGAATCCCGGCAAGACGGCGGCCACCGCGCAATGGAAGTCCCATGAAATTCAGTCCGGCTTTAACGTCGAGTTCTGCTTTGCCGTGGACATTCTGAATAACGGGAAGAAGCGCGAGATCCTGCCCCAGTTCGGCAATGCCGATGCGCCGCTCTCGTGGTACGAAATTGTCAATGGTGCGTTTGTCCGCCACATTGTGAGCACGAAGTCTTACGGCCACGGTGTTGGCGCGGGCGACGTGAATAAAGACGGTCGCAATGACATCCTGACCAGCAAGGGCTGGCTGGAAGCCCCCGCTGATCCCCGCTCTTCCGACTGGAAGTTTCATGCCGATTGGGATCTGGGCCAGACAGGTTTTATCTATGTGCTCGACGTGAATGGCGATGGCCGCATGGATATTGTCACGTCCATGGCGCATGATTACGGAATCTTCTGGCTGGAGCAGACTCCGGACGGAAAGTGGAAGAAGCATGTCATCGACGACAGCTGGTCCCAGGCGCACGCCGTCACCATGACCGACCTCAATGGCGACGGCCGTCCCGATTTCCTTACCGGCAAGCGCTTCATGGCCCATAACGGCAAAGATCCAGGCGAGCGCGAGCCCCTGGGGGTCTACTGGTACGAATATCTTCCGCCAGATGACAAGGGTAATGTGGAATGGGTGAAGCATACGGTTGACTACAGCACCCGAACCGGCGGCGGCATGCAGATTTCGGTAGCGGATTTCGATGGCGACGGAGACCCCGATTTCGTCGTCGGCGGCAAGAGCGGGCTCTTCCTCTTCGAAAACCAGACGAAGAAGAAATGAGGTCCCCGGTCTGGAAGGACGAATGGGCCGTGGTGACTGGCGCCAGTTCCGGCATCGGTCAGGCGATTGCCTCTGAACTTGCCGCGGCGGGTGTGAAGCTGGTCCTGACGGCCCGGCGTGAAGACCGGCTTCGTGCGTTCGCGGCGGCGTTGCCCACGCAGGTTGAAATTATAGCCGCCGATCTGGAGAAGCCGGAGGCCCCGGCCCAAATCAAGGCCTTCACCGACTCGCTTGGAATCAAGCCGGCGCTGCTGGTGAACAATGCGGGTTTCGGAATTTTTGGAGAGTTCCGGGCCATGGACCTGGACCGCCAACTCGCCATGATCCAGGTAAACTGCTCGGCTGTTGTTGCGATGACCCGCCTGTACCTGCCGGACATGATTGCCCGCCGCGGCGGAGATATCCTCATCGTTGCTTCTACGGCATCCTTCCAGGCCGTTCCCTACCAGACCACCTACGCAGCAACCAAGGCGTTTGATCTCATCTTTGCCGAGGGCATCGCGGAGGAAGTGAAGCGTTTCGGTATCCGCGTCTGTGCCCTCTGCCCCGGCCAGACAAAATCCGAATTCCACGAAATCGCCCATGAGCCTATCCCGAAACAGATGAGTGTCCACACCGCGCAGGAAGTCGCCCGCATTGGTCTGGACGCCCTGGCGAAGGGGAAGCACCATGTGATTTGCGGCGTTAGTAATCGCCTGGGCATGGAACTGCAGCGCCTGGCTCCGCGGCGTGTGGTGACCGCCGTCTCAGAACGCCTCTTCCGGCCCGCTGGTAACATAAACGTTTCACCTCCAAATTCATGATTCCTCGCGTCCTGTCGGGCATTCAGCCGTCCGGCAACCTGCACATTGGTAACTATCTCGGAGCCCTTGGTAACTGGGTTAAGATCCAGCACCAGTACGAGAGTATTTTCTGCATTGTCGACCTGCACGCCATTACGGTCTACCAAAAGCCCGATGAACTGCGCGGCAGCATTCGTGAAATTGCCGGTATTTTCCTTGCCGCCGGCATTGACCCGAAGCACTCCCGCATTGTGGTGCAGTCGACCGTGCCCGCGCATTCCGAACTTGCCTGGCTGCTGACCTGCGTCACGCCGATGGGCTGGCTGGAACGCATGACGCAGTTCAAGGCGAAGGCCGCCGCGCAGGAATCCGTCGGCGACGGGCTGTTCCAGTATCCGGTGCTGATGGCCGCCGATATTCTGCTTTACCAGGCGAATCTTGTTCCTGTCGGCGAAGACCAGATGCAGCACGTGGAGCTCGCCCGCGATATCGCACAGCGCTTCAACTCGCTCTACGGCGAAACGTTCGTGATGCCCGCCACGAAAATCGCGGAAGTGGGCGCGCGCATCATGGGGCTGGATGATCCGACATCGAAAATGAGCAAGTCCGCGCCGGGGGCAGGGCACCGTGTAGGCCTTCTGGACCCGCCGGACCGGATTAAAAAGACCATCATGAAAGCGACCACGGATTCCAACTCAGCCGTCGACTTCGAAACGATGGGGCCTGGCGTGAAGAATCTGCTTTCGATCTTCCAGGCGTTCGGCGGCTGGAAGAATGACCAGATGCAGCAGCACTTTGCGGGTATGCGCTACGGTGATCTGAAGAAGCAGGTGGCTGAAATGGTCATCTCGCATCTGGAGCCGATGCAGAGCCGCTACCGCGAAATCACTGCCGATCCGGCATTTCTGGATGACATCCTGCAGGAAGGCGCAAATGTTGTGACGCCGATTGCCAATGCGACCGTGCAGCTGGTGAAAGAGCGCATGGGTATTTACACCAAAGCCCGCTAAACTGGAATCATGTCGGCAATCGAAACCAAGCAGACCAGGCTGATCGCGAACCTGCGCGAAATGGGCCGTGTGATTGTTGCCTATTCCGGCGGCACTGATTCCGCGTATCTCGCGTGGGCTGCGAAGCAGGCTTTGGGCGATGAAGCGATTGCCATTACGGCGGACTCCGCGTCCATCCCGACTTCCCATAAGCTGGATGCTGAAGCGTTTGTGCGGCAGTTCGATATCCGCCACGAATACGTGGAAACGCGCGAATTCGATAACCCCGACTACATTAAGAACGACGCCAACCGCTGCTTCCACTGCAAGGATGAACTGTTTACCGTGCTGCAACGGATTGGTGAAGAGCGTGGCTACACGAACATTGTCTACGGCGTGAACACCGATGACCTGGGCGACTATCGGCCCGGTCAGCGTGCCGCGAAACTACACCAGGTGAAAGCCCCGCTGGTGGATGCGGAACTGACGAAACCGGAAATCCGGGAGCTTTCCCGCCAGGCTGGTTTGCCCACCTGGGATCGCCCCGCCGCGGCCTGCCTGAGCTCAAGGATTCCCTACGGAACGCCGGTTACGATTCAGAACATCAAGACGGTGGAAGTTGGGGAAGAGGAACTGAAAGCCCTGGGCTTCCGGCAATTCCGCACCCGGTTCCATGGGGAACTGGTGCGTATTGAAATTGCCCGGGAAGAACTGCCGAAAGCTTTGAACCTGGAAACTGCGGGTAAGTTGACCGGGATTTTCAAAGCCCTCGGTTTTAAGTACGTCACCCTGGACCTGGAAGGTTATCGGCAAGGCTCGTTAAACGAAGTCCTGCCGATCCTGCAAAACGCCTGAGTTTAGCGCTCGCCCAACCACTTTTTTGCCAGCGAGAAATCCTGCGGAGTGAGTTCGTGGCCGATCTCATCCTGCATCGCGAAATCCACTGCCGCGCCTGCCTCGGCTAACAACCGCCCCAGGGCTTCCGCTTCACCCGCGGGCATCATCCCGTCTTCACGCCCTGCGGCGATCAGCACCGGCGCCCCCCCCAGGTCAGGCAAGGGATCCGGGCGAATGACACGCATGGGCCGCAGCAAGACACCGCCCGCAAGTGCCCCCGGGTGCAGCAGCATTACTGCCGTCGCGATGTTTGCGCCGTTGGAATAGCCCAGCGCGAAGATCTTTGAAGCATTGAGCCCATACTCCTTCACGGCCCAGCCGATCCATTCGGCAAGCTCTTCCGCACGCGTCAGCACCTCATCCTGGTCGAACACGCCGGGAGCTTTTCTTGCGAAAAACCGATAGGCCCCGCGTTCATTCGCCTTCCCGCGCGGGCTCAGAATCGACGCTCCTGGCGCCACCGCACGGGCGATGGGCAAAAGATCTGTTTCATCTCCCCCGGTTCCGTGCAGGGCGAGCACCGTCATGGGTAGCGGCCCCTTCTCAAACTTGTGAATAAATTCAACCGGCATATGTAGGCAGTTCCAATTTTGGCAGCATCTGTTCGATCTCTCTCCGCCGAACCTCCAGCCACGGTGGCAGCTTCAGCGCTGTCCCCGGTTTGTCGGGCGATTCGTCAAATCCAAACCCCGGCGGGTCCGTCGCGATTTCGAAAAGAACGCCACCTGGTTCGCGGAAGTAGATGGAGTGGAAGTACTGGCGGTCCAGCACCTGTGTGGTGTGGAAACCCTTCTTTGAAAGTTCCAGAAGCCAGGCATTTTGAATTTCGTCGGTCTCTGCCCGAAACGCGACATGATGCACGGTCCCGGAGCCCTGCATGCCGCGCGGGAGATCCGGCTGGATGAGCAAATCCACCACATCTCCTGCTGAACTTCCATACCGGAAGCGGTTTTCTTCCTGCCCCAGGAGCGCATAGCCGAACGTTTCAGTCAGCAGGGCGGCCGTCGCTTCCTGGCGCGTCTCCGACAACGTTACACCCTGGAATCCGGTGATGTGTGAACCCGTGCCGCCGGTGGCTACTAACTCCAGTTGCATACCGTCAGGATCTGCGAACGAAAGATAGTCCTGCCCGAACCGATTGCCCGCCACCGCATCCGGCAACCGCGCTGCCCACCCATCCAGTGAAGGCGCTGCAAACGTCACCGCCGCTGTTTCGCCCGAACCATGACGCCCCGGATTGGCACCTCGCCACGGGAAGAACGTCAGGATGCTGCCGGGACTCCCCGTCTCATCGCCGAAGTAGAAGTGGTAGGTCGCTGGGTCGTCAAAATTGACCGTCAGCTTCACCAGGCGAAGCCCCAGGACTTTTGTATAGAAATCGAGATTCCGTTGCGGGTCGCTCGCGATGGCCGTAACGTGATGGATCCCCGGAATTTTCATATCCCTATAGATGACGTCAACCTGCTCCACGCTTCCGGCCGGCCCCGCGCCTACTCGGTCCCTTTACTCTTCAGCCATTCCGCCTGTTTCCGCGCCACGCCGGATTCTGCCGTCCGCGCCCTGCCCGTCCAGAATCTTGTTGGTGACGGCAATCGCAGAAGCGGAGAGAGATTTCCAGATTTGCTCGCCAAATTCGCGCGTGGCCAGGCGGGGCGATCCGACGTACCGGGGCCAGTCGGCCTGACGCGTCACCTGCATACTGGCCTTAAGCGTACTCCCTATTCGGATCGGCGCCTGTTAATAGTCCGGCGCAACCAGGTTCGGTCGCAGATAGAGCATCAGGCTGGTCTCGTCCATGCCGCCATGCAGTGACACGCCATCTGATTTTTTACCGATTGCGGAAACGACTCCACGGCCTTGCCCCACAGGTGCGCCATCCTGCCCCCATAGACATCGTGGAAATAATCGCTTGCCTGACCGAGCGCGCGATTGTGGAGGCCCGCACGGGGTAGCTGCCGGGGAACGATGTTTTGCCGCCAAGGTGGTTGTAAGGCTCAGCCCCAATGGCAATCTGGGGGAACAGCAGCGCCTTCCAGCCTGGTCGTGCGGCGATCCCCTTTGCCACGTCGGCAGCCATGCGCTGGCTGAGATAACCCTGCTTTTCGGTGGTTCCGCGGCGCTCGGGTTGAGAAAGTTCCGCCGGTTGCGCTAAGTGCCTCGCAGGACCTCGCTGCCTATGGAATGCCGGTTTGCCCCGCGTTCCAGCAGCAGGGCCGCAACGCCGGGACGCCTGCAATTCAC
>JBBQDH010000090.1:0-21836 GCA_038319515.1 Bryobacterales bacterium | reverse complement strand
CTGGGACATCACCGCCAGGACCGAAAGTCCACTCCCTAGGGGTAACGCAGTGAACGAACCAATCCGGGCCCTCCTCCGGAATCTCCTGCAGGAACGCTTCAGTCTCATCGTGCGAACCCGGCCCGCCGGAGCCCCCGCCTGGGCGCTTGTCGTTGACAAAGGTGGCACCAAACTCCGCGCAGTTTCCCAGACCGACACAGACTCTCCCGGCACCTCTGCCGGGAACCGGTTTTTCAACGCCCGAAAGATGCCCATCGAGACCCTCACCCGGTTCCTTTCCACCCAACTCGGTCGAACCGTCATCGACCAAACCGGCCTTACCGGAGACTTCACTTTCAGGCTGGATTTCGAACCCGAAACCACCCGGCCCCTCACACCCGATGCAGGGGATCCCGAATCCACCCACCCCGGCATCCTTACCGCTCTCCGGGAACAAACCGGCCTCCGAATCGAACCCTCGAAAACGCCCGCCGAAGCCCTCGTCATGGAACACGCCGCCCGCCCCTCGGCAAACTGACCCGTCATCCACGCCAAACACCCACTGCTACACTGAAAGTTCCCCCCAAAACTTAGCCGTGATCTCTGTAAACAACGTAAGCATGCGCTACGGCGCTAAAATTCTGTTCGAAGACGTCGGAACTGTGTTCCAGTCCGGTCGTCGCTACGGCCTTACCGGCCCCAACGGTTCCGGTAAATCCACCTTCATGAAGATCCTGACCGGTGAACTCGATGCCCAAAAAGGCAACGTGGTCAGCCCCAAACGCGTCGGCGTTTTGAGTCAGGATCAGTTCGCGTTCGATAAGTATCGCGTCATCGATACCGTCATCATGGGCAACAGACCCCTCTGGGCCGCTCTCGAAGAACGCGACATTCTTTACGCCAAGCTCGACATGACCGATGAAGACGGCATGCGTCTCGGCGAACTCGAAGGCGTGGTCGCCGAAAACGACGGCTATTCCGCTGAAAGCGACGCCGCCATCCTGCTCGATGGTCTCGATATCCCCGAACGCCTTCACGAAAAGCTCATGAGCGAGCTCCAGGGCGGCCAGAAAGTCCGCGTCCTCTTAGCCCAGGCTCTCTTCGGCGGCCCCGACGCCCTCCTGCTGGACGAACCGACCAATTACCTCGATCTCGAATCCATCCATTGGCTGCAGGACTTCCTTAATCGCTATCAGGGAACTCTGATCGTCATCTCGCACGATCGCCACTTCCTTAACAGCGTCACCACCCACACCGCTGACATCGATTACCAGACAATCATCACCTACACCGGCGGCTACGACGACATGGTGATGGCGAAAACGCAAATTCGCTCCCGCCTCGAATCGCAGAACTCTCAGCGCGAAAAGAAGATCGAGCAACTCCAGGAATTCATCGCACGCTTTTCCGCCGGCACCCGTTCCAGCCAGGTGATGTCGCGTAAAAAGGAAGTCGAGCGCCTCGAATCGAAAGAACTCGCCCGCTCCAATATCGCCCGCCCGTTTATTCGTTTCGACATGAAACGCCCCTCCGGCCGCCATGCTCTCGAATTGAAAGGCGTCAACAAGTCCTATCCCGATGTCGAAGTGCTGAAAACCTTCAGCGCCAGCATTTCCCGTGGCGAAAAGATCGGCATCATCGGGCGTAACGGCGTCGGCAAAACCACTGTCCTGCGGTCCATTCTCACGGGCCTTGCCGGTACCGACTACGAGCCTTTCGCCATCGATTCCGGCGTCGCCGAATGGGGCCATGAAGCCCAAATCGGTTACTTCCCGCAAGATCCCCGCGCCACCATCCAGCACAATATGACCCTGCTGGACTGGCTGCAGCAGTGGGATTCCCTCGCCGGCATCGAAGAACTCCGCGGCGTCCTCGGCCAGATGCTTTTCGCCCGCGACGAAGCCCTCAAACCCACTCAGGCCCTCTCCGGCGGTGAAGTCGCCCGCCTCATATTCTGTAAGCTCATGCTCCAGAAGCCCAACGTTCTCGTCTTCGACGAACCAACTAACCACCTCGATCTCGAATCCATCAACGCCCTGAACATCGCGCTCCAGAAATTCGATGGAACCCTGTTCCTCGTCACCCACGATCACGATCTTCTCGAAGAAACCGCCTCCCGCATTTGGCACATTGACGCCAACGGTCTCGAAGACTTCCGCGGTAACTATGAGGAATATCAGGTCGAGGTCGCCCGGCGCTCGTAATCGCGGTCACAAAATTGTTAAATTTATATTCCCTTTAAAGTCAACGCCGTCCGGCTTCCCGCCGGGCGGCATTTTTTTTGCTGATGGTTTCAATGAGGCATGAGCAAAGGAATTAGCAAAGACCTGCAGGCCACCGAAAAACTGATTCGCGTCCACACCACCCGCCGCGGCGTTCCCGTTGAGCTCCGCGTCCATTACGAAATCGTCCGCCAGGATGGCTGCGCTTCCTTCCGTGTTTTTCTGATAGAGGACGTGGACTAGACCCTGCAAGTGTCGCTGGAAGTACTGGTACTTATTGCGTTCAACCCTCCCACGGGCCTAAAGTAGAGTCTTGGAACAACGGCGAGCGCAACGTTATCGACTGCAACTCCCCCTGCAGATTCTGCAGGTCGGCGACCAGAAAGTGAACCGTTCCGAGAGGACTCGGGACATCAGTTCGGGTGGCGTCTGCTTCACTTCTAAAGACGCCGTCGACGTCGGTGGACGCATTGAGTACATCATCACCCTCTCCACCAGTACGCCCCCGGTTCGCATCCGCTGCCTCGGCAAGGTGCTGCGCAGCCTCGGTTCCGGCCAAAATGATGTCCACGAAGTGGCAGTCACCATGGAACGCTATTCCTTCGTCCGCCCGGAAGAACTGGAAGCTCTCCCCATCAGCGCCTGAGTTCCCCCCACTATGCCTCTCAAAAAAGCGGGCTGCCTTCTTCTCGCGGCACTGACCCTCCTGCCCGCCGCCACCAGGATCTTTCCCTATCCCTACACCCTCGAAGATCTCCCCAACGGCTTGCGCCTCATCACCGTTCCTACCGATTACCCCAACCTGGTCGCCCTCCACATCGTCGTCGGCACAGGCTCCCGCAACGAAGTCGAGCCCGGCAAGAGCGGCTTCGCCCACCTCTTCGAACACCTTATGTTTCGCGGCACCCCCGAGTTCTCATCGGCGCAATACCAGACCGTCCTCAAGAACGCCGGAGCCGCCTCCAACGCCTTCACCTCAGACGACCTGACCGTTTACCACACCACTTTCTCAAAAGAGGATCTCCCCCGCATCCTCTCCATGGAAGCCGACCGCTTCCAGCACCTCGCCTACGCCCAGCCTGACTTCAAGACCGAAACCCTCGCCGTCCTCGGCGAATACAACAAAAACAGCGCTAACCCCGTCTCAAAGCTCTCCGAAACCATCCGCGCAACTACCTTCAAGACCCACACCTACAGCCACACCACCATGGGCTTCCTCGCCGATATTCAGGCGATGCCCAACGCCTACGATTACAGCCTCCAGTTCTTCAACCGCTATTACCGTCCCGAAAACACCACCATCATCATTGTTGGCGACGTCGAAGCGAAGCAGGCCCGCAGCATGGTCGACGAACGCTGGGGCGCCTGGAAACGCGGCAACTTCAAGGCCCAGATTCCCGCCGAACCCCCGCAGGATGGCCCCCGCACCGGCCATGTCGAGTGGCCCTCGCAAACCCTCCCCTGGGTCAGCGTATCCTTTCGCGTCCCCGGCTATTCCGATACCAGTAAGGACGGCGTCGCCCTCGATGCCATCTCCCGCCTCGGCTTCACTCAGGCCTCGCCGCTCTATCAGAAGCTTGTGATCGCAGACCAGACCGTCGACACACTCCAGGCCGGCAGCTCCGACCACATCGACCCCGAACTCTTCAACATCTACGCCCGCGTCAAGAAACAGCCCGACGTTGAGTCTGTCCGCCAACAGATCCTCGCCACCGTGGAGGAATTCGCCAACAAGCCCGTGGACCGCCAGAAGCTGGAAACCCTCAAGCAGCACCTCCGCTATGAGTTCGCCCTCCAGCTCGACAGCAGCGAGGCCATCGCCCAAATCCTCGCCCAATACGCCGGCCTCCGCCGCACACCCGAAAGCCTCAACCGTGACTACGAAAACTACGCAGCCCTCACCCCCGAAGACATCCGGCAGGCCGCAAAGAAATACCTTACGCAGAAGAACCAGATAATCGTCACCCTCAGCTCAGCAGGTGCAAAGTGAAAACCCTTCTGAACCTCGCTCTCTCCGCCGCCCTCAGCGCGGTGCTTGTCACGGCAGCCCCGCGGGTCATCGAACTCCCCGGTAAATCTCCTCTCATCACCATCCGCCTGGTCTTCCTGACCGGCGCCGCCAACGACCCCGCCGATAAACCGGGCCTCGCCAATCTCACCGGTTCTTTCCTCGGGTCCAGCGGCACAAAGGATCTGACTTACAAGCAACTTCTCGACGCCCAGTACCCCCTCTCGACCTCCATCGGCGCCCAGGTCGATAAGGAAATGACCGTCTTCGTCGGCCAGACTCATCTCGACAATCTCGACAGGTTCTACGCGCTCCTCCGCGACGCCGTCCTCAGCCCCGGCTGGCGCCCCGACGATTTCGCACGCGTCCGCGACAACACCGTCAACGCCCTCAAAGTCTCCCTGCGCGGCAATAACGACGAAGAGCTCGGCAAGGAAGTCCTCCAAAGTGCCCTCTTCAAAGGCCTCCCCTACGAACACGAAAACCTGGGCACGGTCTCCGCCCTCGGTAAGCTCACCATCGCCGACATGCAGGCCTTCTACAAACAGCACTACACCCAATCCAGTCTGATCATCGGCCTCGCCGGCGGCTACCCGCCCGAGTTCCCCGCCCGCGTCAAAAAGGACTTCGCCGCACTCCCGGAAGGCCAACCCGCGCGCCTCAAAATGGCCGCTCCCGCCCCGCTCCCCAACAACCAGGTCACCCTCGTGCAAAAGGACACCCGATCCGTCGCATGGTCCCTCGGCTTTCCCCTCTCTGTAAAGCGCGGCGACCCCGACTATCCCGCCCTCCTCGTCGCCCAGTCGTGGCTCGGCCAACACCGTGCTTCGGGCCGCCTCTACGAACGTATCCGCGAACTCCGCGGCCTCAACTACGGCGACTACGCCTACATCGAACACTTCCCCTACGGCATGTTCCGCTTCGACCCGCCCTCCAACGTCGCCCGCAGCCAACAGATTTTCCAGATCTGGATCCGCCCCGTCGAACCACCCACTGCCACCTTCGCTCTCCGCCTCGCGCTCTATGAGCTCGACCAGATGGTGAAAAACGGTATCCCCGCCGCCGGGTTCGAACGCACCCGCTCGTTCCTCTCGAAGTACGTCAACGTACTCACCAAAACCAAATCCGCCGAACTCGGCTACCTGATCGATAGTGACTGGTACGGCATCGGCAACTACAACGAATATCTAAAGGCGTCCCTCGCCAAACTGACCGCCGCCGACGTCAACAACGCCATCCGCCGCCACCTCCGCGCCGACCGCATCCAGATCGCCGGAATCGCCAAAGACACCGACCACCTGAAGGCAGAGCTCACCAGCGACGCCGCCACCCCCATCACCTACAATTCGCCCAAGCCCAAAGACATCACCGATGAAGACAAGATCGTCGAGCGCTGGCCTTTGAAGCTGCGCCCCCAGGATGTCACCGTTGTCCCGGTCGCCCGGGTTTTCGAAAACTGACCTGCCTGTCCCGCCCGCGTGACGTACCCCAGCTTCCGGCCTTCGTGATTCAACCAGTGCCCCCTCGCCTTCTTCGGCAATCCGCTTAAAAGACCCGTTTCGAATCCATCCGCACCAGTCACTCACCCTGAATCTCGTGGTCTCCTCGCCGCACCCTCTGTCTTTATTAACTTTTGGTATGCTCGGGGGACATAT
Organism: Bryobacterales bacterium; assembly: GCA_038319515.1. Classification (GTDB taxonomy): domain Bacteria; phylum Acidobacteriota; class Terriglobia; order Bryobacterales; family Bryobacteraceae; genus BOG-234. The sequence continues at coordinate 15,972 of JBBQDH010000090.1, read as the reverse complement.
CGGTGGCGAGCACCCGTGCTTCCGGACGAGCTTCCGCCGCGGAGGAGAAATAAACGCTGCGCAAAGCGAATTTTTCTATGCGCCCATGCGCATTGGACGCCAGTGCTCCGCCAATCGAGAGGCGGTCCGCGCCAGTCTGTTTTTGAAAAATTCCGAGCTGCGCTTCACTCTCTGACTGCCTTTCGGCGAGTCCACTCAACAACTCCGGCCACCCGGTATAGGGTACCTGGAATTCAATCCGGCGGGTTTCTTTGCGCCTTTGCGTCTCTGCGCGAACCCAACTGCGCTTATGGCATCAACCGATCGAAACCTGCTCCACAATCCGAATCCCAAACCCCTCCAGCGCCACAATCCGCCGCGGATGATTCGTCAGCAACCGAATAGTATGCAGCCCCAGATCCGACAAAATCTGCGCCCCCAGACCTACCTCATGTTGCAGCGGAGGATACGTCACATGCCGGTCGTGCCCCACAATCGCGCCGCCTTCGGTCCGCAGTCCCGGCCCCGTATGATGCAGATAAACCAGTGCCCCCTCGCCCTCTTCAGCAATCCGCTTCAAAGACCCGTTCACCAGCGACTGGCACTCGCACTTCACACTTCCAAACAGATTCCCGTACGTGCAATGCGAATGCATCCGCACCAGCACATTCTCCTTGCCCCCCACATGGCCGCGCAGCAGCACCATATGCGTCTCCGGGCTCAGATCGCTCGAATACAGAATCGTGCGGAACTCCCCATACGCCGTCTGAATCGTGCCCTCCGCGCGCCGGTGCACGCAGTGCTCATTCTGCAGCCGATACCGGATCAACTGCGCCACCGACACCATTTTGAGACCATGCTGCTCACAAAACGGCAGCAATTGCGGCACCCGCGCCATGGTGCCGTCTTCGTTCATGATTTCGCAGATCACGCCCGAAGGGTCCAGCCCCGCCATTCGCGAGAGATCCACCGAAGCTTCCGTCTGGCCCGCCCGCACCAGCACGCCACCCTCTTTCGCCCTTAACGGAAACACGTGCCCCGGCCGCGCCAGATCGTTCGGGCGGGTGTCCGGATGGATCGCCGCCAGGATGGTATTCGTGCGGTCGGACGCGGAAATCCCGGTCGAAACACCTACCCGCGCGTCAATGGATTCCGTGAAAGCCGTCCCGAAATTCGACGTATTATTCGGCGACATCAACGGCAGCCGCAATGCGTCGCAGCGTTCCGGCGTCAGCGTCAGGCAAATGAGCCCACGCCCGTGCGTCGCCATGAAATTGATGATTTCCGGCGTTACTTTTTCGGCGGCAAGGGTAAGGTCGCCTTCGTTTTCCCGGTCCTCATCATCGACAACGACGAGCATTCGCCCGGCGCGGATTTCTTCGATCGCTTCCGGGATGGACGCAAATGGCATAAGGGTCTGAATTTCCAATATATCGCCCGCCTGGACGGCGCTCACCAGCGGTATCATGATCTATCGCGCCCATGCCCCGCCATACGCCTCAATACATCCTCCTGGCCGTGATTCTGACCTGCGCCATCTGGATGCGCGGCTCGGCAGCGCTCGATACTCTGCACACCCTGACTGACCCCTCCGCCATCCCCACCCGGCCCTTTCCCATCAGGATCGCCACCCGCACCATCGGCTCCGGCCCCTGGCTCAACCATGAGGTGCTCGCGATTGACGGCAAGGTTCTGCATTCAGTCCGCCAGTATGACGAAGCGGTGCAGTCGAAGCACCCGGGTGACTCACTCACTCTCACCCTCAGCGCGCCCGACGGCCACGCCCTCGAAACTCAGGTGAAGATCGACAGCCGCGGGCCCGCCCTGGCCACCCTGGACCGCAAACTGTTCGAAGCCCTGAACGGCATTCTCATCCCGTTCTTCGCCCTCGCGCTGGGCGCCCTGGTAGTGGCCGTGCGCCCCTCCGACGGCAACGCGTGGGTCGTGCTCTTCCTGATGATTTCCTTCGGCGAACTGCTGGGTGGCACGCCCGCCATCGTCTCCAACCCGGAGTTTGTCTGGAGCAGCTTCTGGGCCATGCAGTGGAACGTTCTGATGATGATCTTCGGCATCTGGTTCCCGGAGCGCGCCACGCTTGACCGGCGTATCCCCTGGCTGAAATATCTGCTGCTGCTTCCCTGCATCGCCATCGGGCTTGCAGTCACCCCGATCCTGACCATCTGGCTCAACAACATCAATGCCGCCATGAAGTTCCGGTCGATTTATCTGGTCCTCTCCCAGGTGCAGAACTTCACGTCCATGCTGGCCGTGTCAGTCTTCTTCATCACCATCAGCCACAAAGCAGCCAGGGCCGCTTCGCCGGATGTTCGGCGCCGCCTGCGAATTTTGCAGTTCGGGTCCGGCGTCAGCATGACCCCCCTCTTCCTGATCGTCCTCTTTAGCTTGGTGCGGGATCGCGACATGTTCGAAGGCGTCCCGTGGCCGGTCTTCTTCTTCGCTTTGCTTTGCTTCGGTCTTTTCCCCCTGACCCTCGCCTACGTGATCGTGGTGGAGCGCGCCATGGATCTGAAGTTCGTCATCCGTCAGAGCGTTCAGTACGGCCTCGCGCAGGGCGGGCTGTGGGCCGTTCGCGCCGCCCTGGTCGGTGTCGCCATCTGGATACTGGGCAATTCAAAGAATGCTTCTCAGCCCCTGGCCTGGGCGGCTGTGGGCGTGGGCATGCTCATCGCCCGAAAGCGGACCGCGGACCGCGCCTCCCAATGGCTTGATCGCCGCTTCTTCCGCGAGGCCTGGGATTCCGAGCAGCTCCTCGGCGAACTTGCCTCCGAAGCCGGGCAGTTCATCCAAATTCAGCCGCTGCTCGAAAAGGTTTCCCGGCGCATCGGCCAGACTCTCCACGTTCCCGATATCGTCGTTCTGATCCGCGAAGGCGAGTCTTTCATCCCCCGCTGTTCCACCCGCCCCGGCGAGCCCATGCGTATTCCGGTCGACAGCGGCATTGCCCAACGCCTCCGCGACGATCCAAAACCCCAGTCCATCTACTTCGATAAACCAGCCGACTGGCTGCGCAATCTGAACGCGGAGGAACTCCAGACGCTCGATGTCATGCGCACCCAATTGCTGCTGCCCCTCTATGGCCACGGCCAGTTGGCGGCCATCATGAGCCTCGGTCCAAAGCGCTCGGAAACCCCGTACTCCGCCACAGACGTGAAGCTGCTCCAAACCGTCACCGCGCAGATGGCGCTGGCCCTCGAAAATAGTCGCCTCGCGGCTTCTCTTGCCAACGAGGCCGCCGAACGCGAACGCGCCAACCGCGAACTCGAAATCGCCCGTGAAGTGCAGGATCGCCTCTTCCCGCAGAACTTCCCGCCCATCCCCGGTCTTGATTGCGCCGGCTACTGTCGCCCCGCCCGCGGCGTCGGTGGCGACTACTATGACTTCCTCCAACTCGACGACGGCCGCCTCGGCATTGCCGTTGGCGACGTCTCAGGGAAGGGAATCGCCGCCGCCCTCCTGATGGCCAGCCTCCAGGCATCGCTGCGCGGGCAGACCCTCGCCGGTCTGCATGACCTTTCCGCCCTGATGCAGAACGTCAACCGGCTGGTGTATGACGCTTCCACCAGCAACCGCTATGCCACCTTCTTCTACGGCGAATATGACACCGTCACCCGTCGCCTCGATTTCGTCAACGCGGGCCATAATCCGCCCATTATCCTGCGCGGCGAGGAAGTCCTGCGGCTCGAAGCCGGCGGCCCTGTGGTCGGCCTGCTTCCCGGAGCCCGCTTCGGGCATGACGTCGCTCATCTGGAGCCCGGCGACATCTTTATCTCTTTCACAGACGGCATCAGCGAGGCCCTCAGCGAGCAGGAAGAAGAGTGGGAAGAAGACCGCTTCATCGCCTCCGCTCAGGCCTGCCGCTCCCAATCGGCCAAAGAAATGATCGAATCCGTCTTCAAAGACGCCGATTTATTCACAGGAGCTGCAAAACAGTACGATGATATGACGCTGTTGGTTATGAAGCTGATAACTTAGATTTATCAGACACGCTTGTGCCTCCGTTAAACTTGATCATGCCGCTGGCTCAAATCACATGGTCGTTCCCGAAGCCGGGAATCACGGGGATCCTCGACATCCTCGCGGTTTCGGTGGTGATTTATCAGCTGCTCCAGATTGTTCGGGGCACCCGCGCGGCCCATGTGCTCACCGGCATCGTCGCCCTCGCCAGCATCTACCAACTGGCCGTCTTCCTGCATCTGGAAGCTCTTCGTTCCCTGATCTCTTCGCTCGCTCCCTTTTCCGCCATCGCTATTATTGTCCTGTTCCAATCCGAAATCCGCCGAACTCTCGCGCGCCTCGGCCGCCGACGCCTGCTGGGCGGCTACCAGAGACCGGAATCCACTGATGAAATTCTGCTGGCACTGGTATCCATGTCCCGGGACCGCGTGGGCGCGCTGATCGTCATGGAGCGCGATATAGGCCTCCGGACTTTCATCGAAAGCGGCGTTCGCCTCGATTCACAAATATCGCGCGATCTGCTCCTCAGCATCTTTCACAACGGCACCGCCCTGCATGACGGGGCCGTGATTATCCAGAAGGAGCGCGTGGCGGCGGCTGCCTGCTTCCTGCCGCTGAGCGTGAACCCCGCTGTTTCCACCAAGATGGGCACACGGCACCGCGCCGGCATCGGCATCACGGAAGAAACGGACTGCCTCTCGCTGATCGTCAGTGAAGAGACCGGCGCCATCTCCATTGCCGCCTTCGGCAACCTTGAAAAAGACGTCTCCATCGAACGTGTGGAATCGCGCATCTACGAACACTTTGGGGTGTCCTCGCGGGTGGCTCCAGGCGCGGCCCGCACCATTCCGATCGGGGCGGCTGCCGAGGCGACCGTGAGGAATTCGCGGGGATGAAGTTCATCACCTACAACATGGGCTGGAAGCTGCTGTCACTCCTGGCAGGCTTCCTGGTCTGGTGGAATCTTGGGAACGACCCGGATCTTGCCACCATGCTGAACGCGCCGGTGCAGTTCCGTGACTACCCGAAAGACCTGGAGATCAGTTCCGCCATCATCGACAGCGTCGACGTGGAAGCACGCGGCACCTCCGGCCAGCTGCGCGAACTGCGCAGCGCCCGCCTCTCCGCCATCATCGACCTTTCCAGCGTCACCACACCGGGCGAACGCACCTTTACGCTGACTTCAAAGGAAGTAAAGCTGCCTCAGGGCGTGCAACTCGTTCGCACCATCCCGGCGCAATTGCGCCTGATCTTCGAGAAACGCACCACCCGTGAATTGAAGGTGGACGTGCCGACGTCCGGGGAACCCTCCGCCGGGCTGCGCGTCGCCCGAATCGACATCTTTCCTCCCGCACTCACCATCACCGGACCCGAAAGCCGCGTTCGCGCGGCCCGAAACGCCATGGCGGATCCCATCGACCTCAGTCACATGACGGAGGATTCCCAGAAAGACCTCGCCGTCTACGTCGCGGAATCCGAGGTCCGGTTCGTCAACAAGCCACAGGTTACAGTGAAGATTCACTTCGAACGCAAACACTGACACGCATGGCAAAAAGGCTTTTTGGAACCGACGGCATCCGCGGGGTGGCTGGCCAGCCTCCGCTCGATCCACAAACGATCACCGCATTGGGCATTGCGCTCGGAAGCGATTTGGTGCGGCAGGGGCTGGCTGGCAAACCAGTGCTGGTGGGCATGGACACCCGCGAATCGGGGACCGGAATCGTAGCGCGGCTGGCCGAAGGCCTGTCGCAGCTCGGTGTGTCCGTGCAGTTCGCCGGCGTGCTGACCACTCCAGGCGTGGCATACCTGACGCGCACCGGAGACTTCGCCGCGGGCATCATGATCTCGGCGTCACACAACCCGTTCCTGGACAATGGAATTAAGGTGTTTGCCCGCACCGGGTTTAAGCTGCCCGATGCCGAAGAACATGAAATCGAAGAGGAAATCTTCCGGGTTTTGCCAACTATTCAGGTGTCTTCAGACCCTGCGCCGGTCGCAGAGAACTACCCTGTCCGGCGCTATCTGGACTTCCTCCTCGCCACGCTCCAAACCCGTCTCGACGGGAAGAAGATCGTGATGGATTGTGGTAACGGCGCGGCCTCGGCGCTTGCGCCCGCGCTGTTTCGTGAAGCCGGAGCCGAAGTGGTGGCTATCTTCGACCAGCCGAACGGTCGCAATATCAATCTGGATTGCGGTGCCCTGCACCTCGAACAGCTGCAGGCCAAAGTGCTGGAACTGGGTGCCGACGCCGGGGTTGCCTTCGATGGCGATGCCGACCGCGCTCTGATGGTGGGGCCTTCCGGCCGCGTGATTGACGGTGATGCGATTCTCCTGATTGCGGGCACGCGTTTGCAGCGCGACGGGCATTTGCCAGGGAACATTGTGGTCTCGACAGTCATGTCGAATCTGGGGTTGGAAAAGGCTCTGGAACGTGCCGGAATCACCATGCTGCGCACGGCGGTGGGCGATAAATATGTGCTGGAAGAAATGCTGCGCCACAATGCTCCGCTGGGCGGCGAGCAGTCCGGCCATATCATCTTCAGCGAGTACTCCACCACCGGCGACGGCATGCTGACCGCACTCAAGGTTCTGGAAACCTGTGTGCGTGAAAACGCCACTCCCGAGGAACTGGCCCAGGACCTGAAAGTCTTTCCGCAACTGCTGGTCAATGTGCGTGTGAAAGAGCGCAAACCGCTCGATCAGTTGCCGCTTGTCATCCAGGAAAGTGCCGCCTGCGAAGCGGAGCTTGCCGGCTCCGGGCGCGTCCTGGTGCGCTTCTCCGGCACGGAGCCACTCCTTCGGGTGATGGTGGAAGGCCGGGACCAGACACAGATTGAAAGCCTCGCCGCGCGCATTGTTGCTGCAATTCACTCCGAATTGGGGTAAAACAGCTTTATGCGAATTTCGATGCTGTTAGCCGTTACTGCCGCCGCCGGGCTTGTTGCAGTTGCTGTCGCCCAGACCCCCAAAAACCGGGCGCTCCTGCCCAACGAACAGTGGGTTTCCCTGTTCAACGGAAAGGACCTTTCCGGCTGGAAAGAGATTGGCAAGGAAAAGTGGACCGTTGAGGGTGGCCTCATCCACGGCAAGGCCATCACGAAGGAATATGGCTATCTGGAGACGGCGAAGGACTACAGGGATTTTCATCTGTCCCTTCGTTTCAAGTGTGTCGGCGACGGTAACAGCGGTGTGTTCGTGCACACCAGATTCAAGGCGGGGACCGCTGATGTTTCCCAGGGCATGCAGTTCGAAATTGACCCGACTCTGAACCACCACACCGGTGGCCTGTATGGCGACGGACGCGGCTGGATCGCCTGGCCCTCACCGGAGTTCGAATACGTGCTCCACCAGCAGGACTGGAACGACTACCTGCTGAAGGTGGAAGGCAATCACTTCGTGGCTCGCCTCAACGGCGTCGTGGTGCTCGATTTCACTGATCCGTCACCAAAGTCTTTCGATGGCACCATTGCGCTGCAACTGCATGCCGGCGGCGATGGCGACATGATGTTCAAAGACGTTTACCTCCGCGACATGTCCGTCCGCCCGTAAATTTTTCTTGACACCTTCGGGGCTTAGTACTAATTTATTAGTATGCGGCCCCGAAGTCCCACATTGACCGAGCAGGAACTCGAAATCATGAAGCTGGTCTGGGAACGTGACCAGGCCACGGTGCGTGACGTTTACGAGGCAATTCTTGAGAAGCGCAAGGTTGCCTACACCACCGTCATGACCATGATGAAGATCCTGGAGCAGAAGAAATACCTCAAAAAGACCCAGGTCGACCGCGCGTTCGTGTACCGTCCTTCGCAGCCCAAAGGCATGGTCATCGCCGCCATGGTCCGGGAGTTCGTCAACCGCGTCTTCAACGGCTCGGCTGAACCCCTTCTGGTGCACCTGGTGGAAGAGCACGGGCTTTCCGCCGAAGACCTTCGCGAAATCTCCGAACTGCGGGGGAAGAAGTGATCTTCAGCAACCTGATCACCTGGAGCCTGCAGGTGGGCCTTGTGGTGGCCGCTGCCGCGATTCTTGCCGTGTTGCTGCGCGTCCGCCTGCCACAAGCAAAGCTGATCTTCTGGCAATCGGTGCTGCTGGCCTGTCTGGCCTTGCCGTTCGTGCGGAACTGGAAGCACGAGAGCATCGTTATTTCGGTGCTGAAGTCCGCCCCGGTCAATGTCACAACCATCGTGAAGCCGGATGCGGCTTCAATCGTCGATCCGGTGCAGTTGATCCCCTGGCTCCTCGCGCTGGGCGCACTGGTGCGGTTGGCATGGATCCTGTCGGGCCTGTGGGCGTTGCGCGGCTATCGCAGGCGTTCCGTGCCTCTCATCCCCGTCCCCTCCTGGAGCGCGGAGGCCCACGTCCGGCTTTCTGACAGAGTCACCAGCCCGGTGACCTTCGGCTGGCTCGATCCGGTCATCTTGCTGCCCTCGAACTTCCCTGACCTGCCTGAAGCGCAGCGCGGCGCGATCCTCTGTCACGAAGTGATGCACGTCCGCCGGCACGACTGGCTCTTCACGGTCGCTGAGGAAATATTGCGGTCGGCGCTCTGGTTCCATCCCGCCATCTGGTGGGTCCTGAGCGAAATTCAGCTGGCCCGCGAAGAGACGGTGGACCGGGAAGTGATCGCCATGACGCGTTCCCGCGATGAATACGTGGACGCACTGCTGGCCATCGCCGGAGCCGGGCTTCACCCGGACCTCGCGACCGCCTCGGCATTTTTGCGCAAACGACATTTGAAGCAACGGGTAGTTTCGATTTTCAAGGAGATTCGCATGTCCCAAACGAGATCACTTTCCACGCTGGCAGCCGGGCTGATTTTACTGGCCGGTTCGTGCTGGTTTATCACCGGAGCCGTTCCGCTTTATGGCGCACCGCAAATCGCTTTCGACGAGCCCGGCGTGGCCGTCGAACTGAACGGCACTGCCGTCATGCACCGCAATTCCGTGGTTTATCCGGCTGCGGCTGTCGCAAAGCGGATCGAAGGCACAGTCGCGCTGCAGGTGAAGCTGGATGGCAGCGGCAACGTGGTGGATGCGAGCGTGTTGAGCGGGCCGGATGAGCTGCGCAACTCGGCGTTGCAGAGCGTGGTGGGCTGGCACTTTGCGAAGAATGCCGCGAACAGTACCAGAGTCGTCACCATCTCCTTCCAGCTACCCGCGCAGGTGGCGGTGAACCAGCAGGTTCCTGCAAGAGTTCCGCCTCCCCAGGGCGAGCCTTTTATCGTGAAGTCGGTCAGTGTAGTGGGCTTCGCCGCGAAGCATCGTGACGAGCTATTGGCAGCGCTTCCGGTGAAGGAAGGCGAGACGGTGAGCGCGGAGCGCCTGGCTCAGGTTAGTGCCGCGGTACGGGCGTTTGACGAGCACCTCAATGTTCAGACTTCCCGGGCGCCGGGCGGAGAGATCGCATTGACGATCCTGCCCGCGGGGGCGGTGCCATTTCCCATGCCTCCCAGCATCAAAGTAATTGCACACCGCATCGGCGGGGATGTGATGCAGCAGAGCCTGATCAGCCAGCCGAAGCCCGTCTACCCGCCGCTGGCGAAGGTCGGCCGCGTACAGGGGACCGTTACCTTCGAAGCCGTCATTGATGTCGATGGTCGCATCATGAATCTACATCTGGTCTCAGGCCCGCCGCTGCTGGTGCAGGCGGCGATGGAAGCGGTCCAGAAGTGGGTCTACAAGCCGACGCTGCTGAACGGCAGTCCGGTGCAGGTGGTCACCACCATCGACGTGAACTTCACGCTGGCTCAGGACGTGATTCAGCAGTAGCTCATACTTAGAGTTCATGCCTCGCGTTGCAGTGTTGGGTGGTGGGCTGGCCGGTCTTGCAGCCGCCGCTGCTCTGGGAAGTTCCGGTTACGATGTCGATCTGTATGAGGCGCGTGCGTTTCTGGGCGGGCGCGCCACGTCCTGGCCGGTGGGCACTGGCGAAGACGCTGAGATGATCGACAACTGCCAGCATGTGCTGATCCGCTGCTGTGTCAATCTGCTGGATCTGTATAAACGCCTGGGCGTGGCTGGGAAGGTGCGGTTTTACGACGAGTTCTGCTTCATTGAACCGGGTGGCCGGCGTTCGTTCATGAAGCGCGGCTTTCTGCCCGCGCCGGCTCATCTGGCCGGGTCGTTTCTGCGGCTGAAGTACCTGGGCCTGGCAGACAAGATCTGCATCGCGCGGGCCATGCATGCGATACCGGGCGAAATGAAATCCCGTAAGGACCTGGATCAGATTTCCATGCTCGACTGGCTGCGGGAGAAGGGCCAGACCGAGCGGGCCATCGAACGCTACTGGCGGCAGGTGCTGGTGAGCGCCATCAACGAAGAACTGCATTTAATGGCCGCTTCGCATGGGTTTCAGGTCTTCTGGCTGGGCACGATTTCGCGGGCCGATTCGTATGAGATGGGCGTGCCGGACGTGCCGCTGCGCGAGCTGTATGACGAAAAAGCTCTGCCCGCGTCGGTGAAGATTCACGAGCGGGCGACTGTCACCGCAATTGAATGCGCAGACGGAGCGGTGGTCTCGGTGACGGCCGGCGGGGAGCGGCGGGTGGCGGACCTGTACCTTTCGTGCCTGCCCTTCGAACGGCTGAAGCCGCTGATTCCGGAGCTTCCCGTGGATTGGGATGCGTTCGGCCATTCGCCCATCACGGGCATTCATTTGTGGTTCGACCGGCCGATCACCGACCTGCCCCACGCCACCCTGCTGGACCGTACCATCCAGTGGTTCTTCAACAAAAGTGACGGGCGGTATGTGCAACTGGTGGTGAGCGCTTCGCGCAGTCTGACGGAGATGTCGCGCGGCGATATCATCGACCTTGCCGTGCGTGAACTGGCGGAGTTTTTTCCGGTTGTTAAAGAGGCCAAACTGGAGAAGGCGCAGGTGATCAAAGAGGTCCGCGCGACGTTCTCGGCGAGCCCTGGTCTGGAGGCAAGGCGCCCGGTGAGCGCGACTGTGTTGCCCAATTTCTTCCTTGCCGGCGACTGGACACGGTCGGGTTGGCCCTCCACGATGGAAGGCGCGGTGCGCAGCGGCTATCTGGGGGCGGAGGCGATCACCAAAGCTGTGGGCGCACCCATGTCCTTTTTGCTCCCGGATGTCGCATAATGAGCTTAATGCGTACTTTATGGGTGATGGTTCTCGGGCTGGCGTCTCTGCCGGCTTTTGCGGCAAATACGAAGCTGACGGTCCAGGTCAGTTCGGCGGATACGGGGAAGGGCGTTGATCGGGCGAGCGTGGTGGTGAAGTTCCGGCATGGCCTGAACGTCAACCTGAAGAAGATTGTCACCAACTGGGAAACGAAGACCAACCAGGACGGCAAAGTGACGCTTCCGACCATGCCGCAGGGCGAAATCACCATCCAGATCATCGCGCCGAATTACCAGACGCACGGTGGTGTTTATCAGTTGACTGAGGAAGACCAGACGATCACGATCAAGGTGAACCGTCCGCAGGCGCAATACTCGGAAGACGCCAAATCCAGGCTTACAAAGTAGGCGTTGCCGGTATCGTGAGTTGAGCCCGGCAGAGGCGGAACGTGGTTCAACTATTTCGAAATTTGCATCGGGTACAGGCTGGAGCCGGTCGCCGCTTCCGCAAGTAAGCAGGTTCCGCCTGCTGATTCGAAATCCGCGATGACCTGGCGGGCGGCTTCGCCTGACAGGTGGTGGATAGCGTCTGTGATCAGGTTCACCTTGCGCCCGGTTTTCAGCAGGCCCATGATGGCGTGCTTCACGCAGTACTCGGTCAGGACTCCGTAGACGAAGCATTCCCGGGTCTGCAGGCTATCGAGGAGCGGGATCAGTTCGGGGTTGCTGAAGAGGTCGAGTTCGTTCTTCGGAATGATGTATTGCCCGCCCGGCAGCAGTGTCGCGGCGGGTTTCTTTTGTCCGATGGTATCGGCGATGCAGTGGGGGGGCCAGCCTTTGAATTCTTCCGCGTTTTCGGTGTGGTTGCAGACGCTGGATATGACCGGGATGCCGTTTTGCGCGGCGTAGTGATTGAGGGCGGAGACGGCGGGGATGACATTCTCAGCACCGGGTGCATAGAGCGCGCCGGCGGGGAAGAGGAAGTCGATTTGGGTGTCGATATCGAAGAAAGCTTTAGTGGGCATACGTGCGCTCCGCGAGGAGTTCGAGTTCGTGGGAGAGTTCGGTGAAGCGGTCTTTGGCGGGCCAGGCTGCGAGGGCTTTAGCGGCCCGGGCGCGAATGGTTTCGACGCCGGGAAGCTCAGTCACCAGTTCGCCGTTGATGATGTGGGGTTTCAGAATGGCCTCTGAGTTGGGGGCGCATTCCTCCTGCAGCGTGAGCAGGTCGTAGTCGGGGAAGCGGAAGAGTTGCTTGGCGCCGGGGAGAGTTTGTTTATCGGGACTGTGTTTGGCGGTTGCCCGCGTGATGCCATGGCTTTCGATTTCGACGAGTTTGTAGATGGCTCCCATGGAGGGGGCGTCGCCGCTGACGGCGAGTTCGGTGCCGACACCGAAGGCATCAATGGGGGCACCGGCGGCGATGAGTTGAGCGATCCTGTTCTCTTCCAGATCGCCGGAGGCCATGATTTTGGCGTCTTTCAGACCTGCGTCGTCGAGGATTTGGCGGACGTGTTTGGAGGTTTCGAGGAAGTCGCCGCTGTCGAGGCGAACGCCCCAGAGGGGACCACCCAGGCGCGCGACTTCGCGGGCGCCTTCGATGACATCGTAGGTATCGAGAAGCTGTACGGTGCGCTCGGCCAGAAGCGACTGGAGTTGGCGGAAAGCTTCGGATTCGGTTTCAAAGGCCATCACCCAGGAGTGGGCGGCGGTGCCCATGACGGGGATGCCATAGCGGTATCCGGCGAGGGTGTTGCTGGTGCCTGCGCAGCCGCCAATGTAGGCGGCGCGGGCGCCGAGCACGCCTGCTTCCGGGGTGTGGGCGCGGCGTGTGCCGAACTCCACGACATCGCGGCCCTGGGCTGCGTGCACCATGCGGGCGGCTTTCGACGCCACCAGGGTTTCGAAGGACAGGCTGGAGAGGAGAAATGTCTCCGGGATTTGGCCTTCAATGAGTGCAGCGCGGATGTTCAGAACGGGCTGGCCTTCGTAGATGACGGTGCCTTCGGGCGCCGCGAAAACGGTGCCGCGGAAGCGGAAATCGGCGAGATAATCCCAGAAGGCTGGGGGCGTATGGCGGAAGTTCGGGAGGGTTCGGAGGTAACGAATTTCGTCTGCTTCGAAGCGCAGATTGAGCAGATAGTCGATGATCTTGTGGAGCCCGGCGGTGAGCACGAAATCACGATTGCGTGGCAGCCGCCGGATGGTGAGTTCAAAGGTGCCGATCTCTTCGTGCTTACCTGCCGCGAAGTAGCCGGCGGCCATGGTGAGCTCGTAGAGATCGGTGAGTAGGGCGTTCAAGTTATTTCTTCTTGTCGTTTGTCGGTTTGGGCGCGATGTAGGGTTTGATGCCCTTTACTGCTCCCTGGAGTTCGTCGAACGCGCTTGCAGATAATACATATACAGATGGATCGTCGGCGCGCTGCGCTTCATAACCTTCTGCCACTTTGTTGATGGTCACCTTTTCGACGTTGTGTTTGTCGCCGGAGGTGACGGCGATTTGCAGCGTCTGGGCACCGGTCAGCTTTTCAGCGAACTTTGAAGCGGCCAGGTCACGGAGTTTGTCGACCACGGTCTGGATGCCGGCGGAATCGATCTGGCCGTTGGGGCCGGTCCATTTTTCGCCGGTCTTTGAGTAAGCGGCGCCGTTGAGTTCGATTTTGGTGGGGTCGCTAAAGTTGAAGTCGAAGAGCTTTTTGTTGCGGAAGCTGTCGGAGTCTTTGTCTTTGAGGCCGTCGCCGAGGTCTCCGGCGAGTTTGAAGGCACCGGTTGCGACAGAGCTTTGGGCTACGTAGGTTTTGTCCTTCGCCTGACGTATTTCGAGGGTTTGGGTGCTGACGTTGTCGGTCACCGTCGCGGTGCCGATCTTGTCGGCGGTTTTGAAGTCGGGCGCGGGCGCGGCGAGGTCCATCTTCGCGTCTTTGAGCTTGCGAAGGAGGTCGTCGACCTGCGGAGAATCCGCGCGGTAAGACTTCGGTTTGGTGATCTGCCATTCGTTCTGGCCGTTCTTCGCGAATTCGACTGCGGGGCCTTTGGACGTGATGGAGAAGCTGGTCACCTTATCGGAATTGAAGGTGAGCAGTCGCTTATCGCGCAGGTCATTGAGGGTTTTATCGAAATTGGTTTTGACCGATGAGAAGACTGTGTAGACCTTAGGGCTGCTTTCGAGCTTCACATAGGTATTGCTGCCTGCGGGCGTGTCAGCCCCCAGGAGGAGCTTACTAACAGCACCGCCCTTCAGGGTGACGTCCACCTGCGTGGTCGGGCTGGTAAGGCCGAACGCGCTGAGGTCCGATGGCTTTTCATCGATAAGCCGGTCCGCGGTGACGCTGCTGACCGCACTGAGGAGGGTCTTTGCGGCATCCTGATCGGCAGCCATGGCGGCGGGCTCTGTGATTTCCCACTTGCCGTTGATTTTTTTCATGACAAGCGGATCCGCGCCCGATTTCACGATTCGAATGGCTTCCACCTGATCCTCACTGAGTGTGAGGATCTTCGGGGAAGGAGGGGTGGTGGATTCCGGTTTGGACGGGTTCTTCTGGAAGTAGAAGACGGCTCCTCCCAGCACGACCAGGACTCCACAAGCTGCGAGAAGTCCAGCTGGCTTGATCATCTGCGCTTCCACCAGACGGAGACGCCGGACATGATGACGAGGAGCGGCAGGAAGATGACGCTGGTGAGGAAGATGACGCGCATGGCCGAGCCGGTTACCGTCAGGCGGCGGTCTTCCGGATCTTTGGGCCGGATGGAGATGAGGTCTTCATCGGACGTGAGCCAGTTCATCACATTCAAGGCCAGATCGCGATTGGCGATGGGGGCGATGAGCATGAAGTTGGAGACCCAGTTGGAACTGCCGACAACGACTACGCGGCCGGCGGTGGGGCCGGTGCCGACGGTGGTTGCGGCGCCCAGAACGAATGGGCCTTTGGCGGCCTCTTTGAGGTCGGCTTCACGGATGGGGAGCTTCGGGTTGGTGAGCGAGTAGCTGCCTTCTCCGGTGGAGAACAGCTTCTGTGCCGGGGACTTGACGGCGAGGCTGCGGGAGAGCGGCATCACGGCAGCGTTATCGCCCATGGAACGGGTGATGGGGTGCGATTCGTAGCTGGCGACCACCGGCGAGAGCTGGCCAAAGAGACGGCTGGCGGAGCCGAGATCGAGAATGACGTCGCCGTTGGCGGTGACGCCCCAGGATTCGACGAGGGCCGCGAGCGCGGGGGTATCGCCGAGTTTCGAATCCGGCAGATTCAGGACCGGATCGAAGTTGATGACGGCGTGTCCGCCGCCCTGCACGTAGGTTTTGAGGGCATCGACGGCGGGCTGGAGGTAGTCACGCCTGGGGCCGCCGACGACCACGATGTTGCATTCCCTGGGGATCTCGGGCTTCTCGATGAGCGAAATGGTTTGCGTTTTGTAATTGTTCTTTTCGAGCGCGTCTTTGAAGGTGGAATAGCCTTCGCGGCCGGTATCGGAAATCTGGCGTTCGCCGGAGCCCTGCACGAAGCAAGCGGTGCGGGCACCGTCTTTCAGCATGCGGATCAGCGCGCCGGTGAGTTCCTCTTCGGTGAGAGCTTTGGCGGTTTCTTTCTTCTTGCCGTTATCAAGAATGATGTCGCCGAAGTTGCGCATGCCTTCCACGCGGGCCACGTCAGGCTTCTTATCAGGATCGACGTAGACGACGTTGAGCTTTGAAGAGAGGTTCTTATAGCGATCCAGCATATCGCGGGCGCGGTCATAGGAATCGGCCTTATCAAAGTAATAGAGGCTGACTTCCTTGCTAAGACCTCCGACGACTTTCTTTGTCTGGTCTGAGAGGGTGAAGCGTTTGTTGGAGGTGACATCGACGGTCTTGTTGTGATCTTTCGCGAGCCAGTTGGCGGCGAAGATGACGGCGAGAATGACGGCGATGTAGACGGTCGCATAAGCGCCGTATTTGGTTTGG
>JBBQDH010000089.1:0-21866 GCA_038319515.1 Bryobacterales bacterium | reverse complement strand
ATGAAAAACACTGCCCCGAATACGCCACGCACAGAGCCCCGTGCACAAAGATCTCCAGATCGCAGCCCGTCTGGTCATAAATCTTCCGCACCTCTTCGAGCGACAACTCCCGCGCCAGCGTCACCCGCGCCGCCCCCAGACTCTGGGCAAACCGGACGCCTTCCGCATCCGTGATGCTCATCTGCGTACTGGCATGCAGTTCCATCTCCGGCGCAATCTCACGAGCCAGCCGCAGAATCCCCACATCCTGCACTATCAGCGCGTCCACACCCGCCCGCACCACCGCCGCAATGGTTCGCGCCGCTTCCGGCAGTTCATGCTCGAAAACCAGCGTGTTGAAAGTCAGATACCCGCGAACACCCCGCGAATGCAGCGTCCGCATCACTTCCGGCAATTCTTCAAGGTCAAACCCCACCTTTGCGCGCGCCGAGAAATGCTTCAGCCCAAAGTACACCGAGTCCGCCCCGGCCTCAATCGCCGTGCGCACCTGCGGCCAGTATCCGGCCGGACTCATGATTTCGGGTTTACGGGGCGTGCGGGTCGATTCCATTTCCGGAGGGGCTTGATTTCAGGGTAGCGCGACCAAGGGTCGTGTCCTGCGTTAATCGGATTCCAGGTCCAGCAACCCCTTGCTCTGTTGACGCATCCACCAGATGGATTTGGTTCTCGGCGCAACCCCTGGTTCCGGCCCTTCCATCACATCCAACCGTGAGCCGGTGCGCCGGCACCGGCGAAAGATCTGCAGGTCAAAAGGTGGATCGAAGACCGCAGGTAACCAGGTCAGGGTAAACGAAAAATGTGCATTTCATACGCGTATTCCGGCTCTTCATCCGGAATACCGCCTCAGCCTGCCATACTGGCCGCATGATCGGGTCATGAAGATAATCACAACACCCGAATCCCCGCGCACCAACTTCGAACTCTGGCAAATGGTCGTCGCCGGAGCCATGTTCGCGCCCTTCGCCACCCTCCTCACCTTCCGCAACGACTGCGCCGGAGTCTGGATCTCCAATCGCCTTGAACTCCTGCTCTCATCCGTAGCCGCGGGAACCCTCGCCGCCTTTTCCTGCGGTCTGGTGGTTCGCTTTGAGAGACCTCTCAAAGCTCGCCGGAAACACGCCGCCGTCGTCCTGCTCGGTATCCTCGGCTCCCTGGGATTGTTCGCGTCAGGCTTCGTCATCGAACTTGCCCTCAAACTCGCCGGCGCTCCCCGCGTGGTTATGGTCGATTCCATGCTCTTCGTCGCCATCCTCGGCTTCTGGAACAGCTTCGCCATCTTCTACCTCGACACCCGTCGGCGCCGCCGGAACGCTCTCGCCACCCAGGCCCGCCTTCGCACCCTCGAATCCCAAATCCGGCCCCACTTCTTTTTCAACACGCTCAACACCGTGTCCGCCTTCATCCCCGACCAGCCCGACGCCGCACAGGCGGTACTCGCACGGCTGGCGGGCATGTTCCGGACCATGCTCTCGGCTTCGGAAACCGCCATCGTCCCCCTCGCGCAGGAACTGGACCTCACACGCGAATACCTGGAAATTGAAAAAGCCCGCTTCGGCGACCGCCTCCGCTACACGCTCCCCACCGCCACGGAGGCCGCAGGACTTGTTATTCCGGCCCTGACCCTTCAGCCCCTCGTCGAAAACGCCGTTCGACACGGCATTTCCAAAATCGCGGAAGGTGGCCACATTCGCGTCCAACTCACGCGGAGCCCGGCAGCGTTCACGCTCATTATCACCAACCCCGTTGAAGAGTTCCGCGACATTGATCCCGACGGTCTCGCGAAGCCAGGCCACTCCCTGCAAATCGTGGCGGATCGCCTCCGGCTTCTCTACAAAGGAAAAGCCGGCGTGGAAGCCGAGGCCGACAGCGACTTCCGCATCACTCTCCACATTCCAAAGGAGGGACAATGCGGGCGCTGATCGTCGACGATGAAGCCCCGGCCCGTTTGGCCCTGCGGCGGCTTCTGGAATCCTTCCCGGACCTGCAGATTGCAGGGGAGGCGGCCTCCGGCCAGGAGGGCATCGAGTTGGCGGAAACGCTGAACCCCAACGTGCTTTTTCTTGATATCGAAATGCCCGGCCTCAATGGCTTTGACGTTCTTACGGAACTGGTCCCCGCGCCGCCGACCGTCTTCGTCACCGCATACGATCAATATGCCGTCAAGGCTTTTGAAGCGAACGCTGTGGACTACCTTCTGAAGCCGGTGCAGCGCCCTGCGCTGGAACGTGCGCTGGCCCGCCTGAAAGACCGAACCGCCACGCGCGCCATAAGCCCTGAACTGCTCCGCGAACTTCGCCAGGCCCTCTTCCCGGGTGCACCCGCCAAACTGGCCGCCCGCCGTGGTCGCAAGATCGTGCTGGTACCGCGGCGGGACGTCCTTTACGCCCAGGCCGAAGACCGCCTCGTCTTCTTCTGCACCGCCGGCGACCGCTTCCTGACCGACCGCACAGTCAACGAACTTGAGGCCCTGCTCCCCTCCACGGAATTCTTTCGCCTGAGCCGCGCCGTGCTGGTCAACCTGGAAGCCATCACAGAGATGTACCCCTGGATGAACTCCGGAGCCTGGCAGGTCCGCCTCACGAACGGAGCAGAACTCGACGTCAGCCGTGAGCGCGTCCGCGCGCTTCGTCAGATCGTTGGCCTTTGAAAGGCCTGCACCTCCTACCAGAGAAGCTTGATTCCCAGTTGCACCTGTCGCGGGTAGTTGGAATTCGGCGCACTAACGCCCGCCTTGATAATCGACCCGAACGTGGTATTCGTCGCGGTGTTATCAAATGCCTGGTTCGTCAGATAAAAAGAGTTCAGTGAATTGAACATCTCCGCCCGGAACTGCACCTTATACCGTTCTGTGATCGTCGTCGTCTTATCCAGAGAGACGTCCACCAGTGTGAACCCCTGGTACCGGATATTCGTCTCCCGGTTCGGAGCATAGCGTGGCGAGTATCGCGGAGAAATAATCCAGTTCGGGCTGGTGCATCCCGCATCCACGCTGTATTGCAACATCGACGTGGTCCCGTTGGTGTTCCATTGCGCCACACACGCCGTCACGCCCTGCACGCTCGGCTTGTTCCAGTCGATATTCAACGAAGCGTCCTTCACGTAAATGATGTTCGTCGGCAGGTTCCACGGGCGACCGGACTGCTGCTGCACGATGGTGGATTCCTGCCACCCGCTAAGCATCTTCTGAACAATTTTCGGGCCACGCCTAAAGTCCGGGAGCTGAGTGACCGCGCTCAGGGAAAAATGATGCGGCACATCGTAAGCCGCGGGCCCCTTCTGCATTATAAAGTTTTGAGGATCGAGAAAGCCCGCCTGCTCAATTGTTTTGGAAAACGTATAGTTCGCACGGAAGGTGGTCCATCGATTCCGAATCGAATAGCTGGTCTGCAGAGAGTCGTACCAGCTGTGTCCGTCGTTGCGATTCGTTTCCGTAATCTGGCCGAACTGGGGAAACGGGGTGGAGAGCGTCGCGAGTGAGAGGGTGCTCGCCGAGAAAGAATTCGTGCCGTTGAAGGCCGCAATGCCGGCGAACGGATTTGAGTAGTTCCTGTCGCACGCAGTTGGATTTCCCCCTGCCGCCCAGTTACAGCTGTCGCGAATCGTGGCAGGAAGATCATTCATGGTGCGCGTGCCCTGCAAATCATTGCCGCGCGTGGCGGAATACGAAATATCCAGAACGCTTCGCTTCGGCAGCGCATGCTGCAATCCGAATGAGAACGTGTCGACGTGGGGCAACCGGAACTTCGAATTCACCGAGTTGAACCCCCTCCCCACAAACGTGGAGGAACCCGCCGAGGAGCCCGTTGGCAGCAGAATCCCGTCCGGAAACGGGTTGTTGATTTTGTTATTCAGCGGCAGCATACTTTCATCCGCGGAGAACACCAGCGGCGTTGTGTTGCTGAAGCCGGAGGTCTGCAGATAGTCGTTGTTGGGGTTGGAGTAGAAACGCCCCCAGCCACCACGCAGCACCGTCTTTTTTGTGAGTCCCCAGGCGAATCCGATCCGGGGCTGCCAGGTTTTGTAATAGGCGTCCGCCGCGCTCCGCGAAGCCCCGTTGATACCCGCGAACAGCAGGGATCCGGTCAATTGCGGCAAGGGGAATTTCGCACGGTTCACCAGCTTGTCGATTGCGGAAGTGGCTGATGCATCGAAGCCGTGGTCCATTCGGTTGTAGCGCTCGGTGGGAGGCAGGTTGAAATCTTGCCGAATCCCCATATTCACCGTCAGTTTCTTCGAGATTTTCCAGTCAAATTGCGCCCACGGTGCATAGTAGGGAAACATGTAGATGGGGTAGACGTTATACGCCAGCGACCCTGAATTTGGCGTCCCCAGCAACCAGGAAGCGATGGAATTGCCTTTCAGCGCCTGAGCTGTGTTGTAAACCTGCTGCGTGAAAGCGGCGGTCGCGCCAAGCGTCAGCACATCCCCGGAATTCTGCGTGGAGTACTGCAGCCAGCGCATATCCAGGCCGCCCTTCAGCGTCTTGCCGCCATGCACCCAGGTCAGAGTGGGATGCAACGTGAAAGTATTCGAGATGTTGGCACCCGGGTAACGACCCAGCGTCTGATAGCCGGCGAACGTGTATCTGCCGAAATGCGAACCATACGGCAATTGGGCCTGGAGTGCCTTGGGGAAGCCCAGTTGCGTGATATCGAAATTGTCGTCGGGAGCCGCCCAGGAGGCTTCCACATAACGCGAAAACGAAGTGCGGACGTTGAGAATCAGCGTGGGGGAGAGGGTGCTAACCCAGTCAATGGCACCCGAGTCGTTGATGCGCTTCAGGGGCACCTGGCCATCCACACCGGGCTGATCGCGCGGCACTCCGTTGGTGGGCCGAATCTCCGTGCGGTCATTCTTTGCATAGCGCACGAAGAAGCGGTGCCGGTCATTCACGTTGTGGTCCACCTTCATGGCAAGGTTATAGAAAGTGTCGCCTGCCGGGTTCTGTCCCCCGGAAAGAAACAGATTCTTCTGCCCGTAGTCTTCTCCCGCCGTAGTAACGTTTGGAGCCGGGAAGTAGTCCACAATCTTTTTAGCAATGGGGTTGATCCGGCTCGTCGGGATTACATTGCCGGAAAACGGCAGGCGATCAAACGCTCCCGCGGCGTTTACATAGCCGGTGGCAGGATCGAAGATCACATACTGACGCCCGGCCTTGTCTTTTAATTTCGAAAAATCGCCATTGCGCATTTCGGGAGCCGGCACCGAGAGTATCAGCGGCTGTGGCGAGTCTTCCTGGTAGCGTTCAAAATTCACCATGTAGAACGTCCGGTTACGACCGTTGTAGATCTTTGGTAACCGCACCGGCCCACTCACCAGCGCGCCATACTGATCAAGCGAATGCCCGTCTTTCGCGGCCCCGCGTGCATTGTTCTGAAACGAATTCGCGTCCAGGAAGTTGCGCCGCAGAAACTCATACAAAGAGCCGTGCAGCGCGTTCGATCCACTCTTCAGAACAGCATTCATCACCGCGCCCGATGTCTTGCCGTACTGCGCGTCGTAGGCGTTCGTTTGCACCTTGAATTCCTGTACAGAATCGACCGGCGGCACGTAAGCGATATTATTATTGCCTGCCTGTGAATTGTTCGGCACACCGTCGATGAGGAAGGCGGCAGACGAGGACGACCCACCCACGCCCCACTGCGCAATCGCGCCGTTATCAAAGGGCCGCTGGTAAGCGAGCGAACCGTTGTAATCCACCCCGGCCACCAACGACGCGAGCATAAATGGATTGCGGCCATTCAGCGGCATTTCGCTGATCGTCTTGCCGTCCACAAGTCCGCCGCGGTCACCGGATGAAAGTTCCAGAATCTCCACATCGGCCGTGACCGTAATCTGATCGCTGACGGCGCCGAGTTCCAGCGTAACGTCCACTGTTGCCGTTTGATTGACGTTAAGGGTCAGGCCGGCGCGGGTGTGCGCTTTGAAGCCCTCATGCGTGACCTTCAGTTCATAGGTTCCGGGCGACACCAGCGCGAATACATAATTCCCGTCGCTGCCAACGGACTGTCGCTGGGTCTCGTTCCTCTCGACATCCCGCAGAAAAACCTGTGCCCCGGGCACCGCCGCCCCCAGCGGGTCGTTCACTCGCCCGGTTAAAGTAGCGCGGAAATCCTGCGCCGACACGACCGCATTGATGAATAAAAGACAAAGTACTGTATTGCGCATTTTCCCCTCAGACGTTGGACAGTTTATATCACAACGCGCTGTTTCGTCACGCCCTGCAGCCCGCGCAGGATGGTGGATGTATTCCCCTGGAGCCCTTTTGCCATGGAGTGAATCTGGCCCTCCCCCGCTCTTGCCGCAATGCAATGGAACGCCTGCGCGCGCAGGAAAGATTGCTGAATAGCCCTGCGGGCCAGGAAAAAGAACGGGTGGCCAGACAATCGATGCCACTGTGGTGCCGGCGACCTCCTCACTGGCCTGTCCGGGCTTTCAAGCCGATCAACAGCCGCAGCATCTCCGGCGTTATCGCTGAGGTCAGACGAGCCCGTGAATCGCAGCTCGGTTGGGGCTACGCCGCCGGCTCCCCGGCAAAAGAGCGGTCCGCTTTCGGAGCGGAACGGTCGCGCTGCAACCGCCGCCAAATTCACGGCCCTCCACATGCTCTGGGGGAAGTTGGGATTTTGCTCACTCTTGCCGGTACGCCGGCAGAGCGATCCACCTCGTGCATCATCCCGGAAGAGAAAAGACTTAATGATAGTGCCCTCACCAGCAATCACAGGAACCACACCACCCGGCCCCGGCTCTGATACCTTATTAAGCCTCGCAACCGCCAGGCTTCCCGGCATCTCCCTGACCCGCAGGCTCTCAACCCGCAAAGCCCTCGCGCTGCTCCTCTGCGTCGGCTCTCTTCTGGCGCGATCCCTCAAAATCTTTTGGCGCAGCAGGCGCCGGTCAATCTGGGTACCGCCGGCAACTACGTCATTCTCACTAAAACCGGCATCACTGACGTTCCGCCGTCAGCCATCGTCGGCAATATCGGCTCCAGTCCGATCACCGGCGCCGCCATCCACATCACCTGCGCCGAAGTCACCGGCACCATCTCCTCCGTTGACGCCGCAGGCCCGGCTCCCTGTTCTCTTCAGGTGCCCGGTCTGTTAGGCACCGCCATCCTCGACATGCAAACCGCCTACACCGACGCCGCAGGCCGCACCACACCTGACTTCACCGAACTTGGCGCGGGCAATATCAGCGGCAGGACCCTGGCCCCCGGCCTCTATAAATGGAGCACCGATGTCCTGGTCTCCGGCGCCGGCGTCACCCTCTCCGGCGGACCTAACGCCGTTTGGATCTTCCAGATTGCAGGCGATGTCCTGCTCAGCAGCAACGCGCACATCAATCTGGCGGGCGGCGCGCGGGCCAACAATATCTTCTGGCAGGTGGGCGGTCCCACCGCAGTCACCCTGGGAACCGGCTCCGTCTTCGCGGGCAACATCCTCTCCGCCAAGCAGGTCATCATGAACACCGGCGCTTCTCTCAACGGCCGGGCTTACTCCTTCACCCAAGCCACCCTGCAGTCCTCTCCCGTTACGAACCCCGGCCCACTCGTGGGCGGCGTTCCCGTCCCGTTGGCTCCCACGGTCACCTCGACCACACCTGCCAATCTCTCGGTCAACGTGCCTTTCTCCAACGCCCTCGCCGCAACCTTCAGTCAGACGATGGACCCAGCCACCATCAACGCCCTCACCTTCACTGTGAAAAACGGCCTGACTGCCGTTGCCGGCGTAGTCGCCTATTCCGGCGTCACCGCAACCTTCACGCCCTCCGCCAATCTTGCCCCGGGCACCTTATTCACGGCCCGCATCACCACCGGAGCCAAGGATCCCGCCGGTGTTGCTCTCGCCGCAGACTTCGTCTGGACCTTCACCACCGGAGCCGCACCTGACCTCACACCGCCCACCGTCAGCTCCACCGTCCCCTCCAACGGTGCCGTCGCTGTTCCAGTCGGCAACGCCCTCTCCGCCACCTTCAGCAAGGCGCTGAATCCCGGTACCGTCACCGCCGCCACCTTCCAGCTCAAACAGGGAGCCACGGTCGTCGCCGGAACTGTCACCTACTCGGGTGTCACTGCCACATTCACTCCCCTGGCAGCACTGGCCCCTAACGTCCCCTTCACCGCCACCATCACCACCGGCGTGCAGGATCTGGCGGGCAACGCCCTCGCCGCTCCGTTCATCTGGACCTTCACCACCGGCGCAACTCCGGACCTCACACCGCCCACCGTCGGTTCCACCGCCCCGACCAACGGCACCCTCGCCGTATCCGTCAACAGCGCCCTTTCCGCCACTTTCAGCAAACCTCTCAATCCCCTGACCGTCACCGCCGCCACCTTCCAGCTCAAACAGGGAGCCACTGTCGTCGCCGGAACCGTCAGCTACGTGGGCGTCACTGCCACGTTCACGCCCCTGGCAGCACTGGCCCCCAATGTCCCCTTCACCGCCACCATCACCACCGGCGTGCAGGATCTGGCGGGCAACGCTCTCGCCGCTCCGTTTATCTGGACTTTCACCACGGGCGCGGTTCCTGACCTCACTCCTCCCACAGTCATTTCCAACAACCCCTCCACCGGGGCACTCGGCGTACCCGTGGGCACGGCGCTCTCCGCCACGTTCAGCAAACCGCTCAACCCGCTCACCGTGAGCACCGCAACATTTTTACTGAAACAGGGAGCTACCTCCATCGCCGGCACCGTCACTTATTCCGGTGTCACCGCGACGTTCACCCCGTTCTCAGCACTCACCCAGAACACCACCTACACAGCCACCATCACCACCGGCGTGCAGGACCTGGCCGGAAACGCCCTGGCCGCCAGCTATGTCTGGAGCTTCACCACCTTTAATCCGCCGCCGCCACCGCCACCGCCGCCCACACTCCCCACGGTCATTTCCACCATGCCCGCCAACGGAGCTTCACTGGTGACTCTCACCTCCAATGTGGTTGCCACGTTCAGCACCTTCATGAACCCCGCCACCATCAATGCGCAGACCTTCACCGTCACCCAGGGAGGCGCTCTGGTGGCCGGCAGCATCATTTACTCCGGCACCACCGCCACATTCCGTCCGCTCAACAATTTGCTGGTCGGTGTTCCCTACCAGGCCATCATCTCCAACGGCGCAACGGACCTCTCGGGCAATGCTCTGGCTTCGGGGTATCAGTGGTCGTTCACCACGGGCAACGGCGCCGGCCAGACCTCCGTCTGTCTCTCGAACTTCGCGCTCCTCGCGGGCTCCTCCGTCACCGGCACGGGCACGAACGTTATTACCGGCGACATCGGTGTTAGCCCCGGCTCCACCGTCACCGGTTTCCCCGCCGCATCCGTAACGGGTACCATCCACACGGCAGATGCAGCCGCAGCCCAAGCTATCGCCGATCTGAACAGCGCTTACAACGAAGCGGTCGCCCGCACAGCAGCCGCTGTTCCTGTCGCATCAGACCTTGGCGGACAAACGCTCACCCCGGGTCTCTACAATTCCCGCACCGCTCTGGTAATTCAGTCCGGCGACCTTACCCTTGATGCCAAGGGCGACCCCAACGCCGCGTTCGTCTTCCAGTCCGCCGGCTCCCTGACCACCGCAGCCGGACGTAATATCGTGCTAACCGGAGGCGCCCGTGCCGGCAACGTCTTCTTCCAGGTAAGCAGTTCGGCTACCCTGGGGGATAACGCGCTCTTCAACGGCAGCATCCTGGCCAATCAGTCCATCACCGTGAATTCCGGTGTGACCGTCAATGGCAGACTGCTTGCGATCAACGGCTCAATCACCCTGCAGTCTGACACCGTCACCAGCCCGCTTCCCTTCATTGCGGTCGGCGGCATTGTCAACGCTTCAGACTCGGTGCGCACTGTCGCCGCAGGCAGCATCGCGGCCCTTTTCGGCAACAACCTGGGCTCGTCCCTCGTCGCGTCGAATTCCTATCCGCTGCCCATCACACTGGGCGGAGGCAGCGTCCGGATCGGCGGCCAAAACGCACCGCTCTTCATGACCTCCTGCAGCCAGGTCAATCTCCAGATTCCGTGGGAAGTCGCGGGCCAGACACAGGTCCCGGCCATCGCCTCGGCTGGTGGACAGATGTCCGTTCAGGCCCCCGTCACCATCGCAACTTTTGCCCCCGGCATCTTCTCGCTGAACATGAGAGGTTCCGGTCAGGGAGCCATTGAGATCGCCAACACCACCATGCTCGCCTCACCGCAGGGTCCTCTCGGCATTCCGGCGCAGCGTGGTCAGTATCTCGCGATCTTCTGCACAGGCCTCGGGCCCGTCTCTAACCAGCCCGCTACGGGAGTAGCCGCTTTGTCGAACCCGCTCTCCTTCACCAGCACCCTGCCCACCGTCACCATCGGTGGAGCCTCGGCCCAGGTCACATACTCAGGCCTCGCGCCCGGCTTCGCAGGCCTCTACCAGGTCAACGTAGTCGTCCCCGCCGGAGCCCCCTCCGGAGGCAGTGTTGACGTCATCCTCAGCATCGGAGGCGTTCCGTCCAACACCGTAACAGTAGCCGTCCAGTAGCTGTTCGGTAGCTGTCCGCACCACAACAAAGCCGGAGGGCAGGAAACAATTCCTGCCCTCCGGCTTTTCACTTTCCCCAATATTTCAAAAGCGCCGGGAGTTTTCAGCCGATTCAGTGAGCCGCGACAACATCGCCGGAGTGCGCCGATGCAAATACGCCAAAGGGCAGGTTACCATCGGCATCGAAAGGCAGGTGGTGGGCTTCTGCCACGATTTCGAGCAGCGGGTTCGCTTCAATCTCCGCCCTCATGTTTTCACTCAGCGCAAGCAACGAAAGCTCCAGAGTGTTTTCAATCCAGCCGATACGCACGTCTTCGATTTCGTGCTTGCCGACAGTGCGGGAAATTCGCTCCAGGCACTCGCGATCAGACGAGAAATGAATCGGCGTCTTCGCCGCGCCCGGGGTGGATGCGGTAAGTGCGTTGATCCAGGTCGGATGGGTATCCAGCTTTTCGAGCAAACGGTTATGCACGATATCAGAAAGGCCCAGGCCCACCCCATTGCCATAACTCACAGAACTCAGATCACGCAGGTAAATCCGTTCCATCTTCGGGGTGTTCGGCCACGGATTGTACTCGCCCTGCGTGCCCCGGTTCACAACCTTGGTATCCATCCCCGCGCCACTGATATGCTTGCCGATTTCGTCGATCATCACGACATCCAGATCAGTGGGCAGAGCAGGTGCCCAGGACTTGCAGATTTCGAGTAGTTCTTCTTCCATGGTCAGCATCTTGCCAACCGGTACCGCCGTCAGTTTCGCGGTGTTGTGGTAAGCGTCTTCCAGGATTGCCATGCCGCCCAGGATCTTGCCGGAGCCCAGCACCTGCGTTCCCACGCTGCGAATCACGGCTTCCATACCGAGGCGATATGCATGCGTGTGATAATTCTTCGCGCCCGCCCACTTGCCCAGGCCGATGCCCATCATCTTGAACAGGCCACTCTCAATTTTGCCCGCAAAATCGGTATGCTGCTTGACGCGCCCCACCAGCATGATACCGTCCGACTGAGACGCATGCTTATCGAGGAAAGCTTCGATTCCCTCCGGCGTGAGGCCCAGCGAGATCACTTCGAGCGAACTGCGGATTGGGCAGCCCATGGTCTCTTCAATAATTCCATAGTGAGCCAGAACGTCAGCCTGCCCTTCCGCGGTGGCCGCACCATGGCTGCCCATCGCCGGAAAGATGAACGGGTTCATGCCCTTCTCTTTCCAGAAAGCAACTACCGCTTTGACGATGGTGGCGATGTTACTGATTCCGCGGCTGCCGACGCCAATCGCTACCGAAGCGCCCGGTGCCAGGCCAGCGCCGAAGCCGGCCTCGCTCAACTCCTTTTGCACGGTACCCGGAATATCCGAAAGACTTCGGTCCGGAAAGTTCTGCTTGACAAGGAGCATGCGGGGGAAACTCATGTTGGGAATTATATCAACGGGTTATCGAGCGGACAGGGCGGGATAAGCGCAGCAATGGGCCTCCCGAAACAGTGAAGGACGGCCGGGCTGGACCGTGCGCGTGTTCCTCACAAGCCCGCCGGTCGCCGGTGGTGACACCAATAGTGGAGGAACCTTCGCCCTGGTCGCCGCCGAAGACCGAAAAGCGGGCGTGTTCCTCAGAAGAAGCTCAGGCGTGTTCCCACTGCTCAGAGAGCAGCTTTGAGTATTCCTCCGAAGCGTACAACTGGAAATCGAACGTCTCAGCAGGCAGAACGTGAAACGGCTTCAAGTGCTGGTAGCAGATGTAAGCATGATCGGCATACCGATGATAGTTTTGCAGGAATGTCGGTGACAGGCATTCGAGCGGCGGGGGCGCATCGAACAGGCTGTTGATCCCGATCGCCCTGGAGAATACGGCGCGCCGGTCTGTAACGCCCCAACGTTCCAGCTTTGCCTCGACAGTCGTGGGCGGACTTTCCACCAGCAGCGCAGCGAAGCTTTGCTCGGAGATGCGCGGATCCGGCAACTCAGATCGCTCCACAAAATCGACGCATTGCTGCATCCAGCGAACAATATCCTTACCCAGAAACAGCAACATGCGAATTTCCTGGTACCGGCCCGTCATGAGCCGCGCAAACAGCAGCGACGGGTCTTCCCTGCTTTCCGTCAGGCCGTTTAAGGCCAGCGATGCGCGGGAGCCTTCTAACAGCTCTTCGCTGCTGCCACCCCCGCCGAACGGGTGCAGAATCAGGGGAGGCAAATTGGAGATTGCGGTCATGTGCTGTGAGATGATCGGCCAAACCCGCGCAAAACTGTAGTTTACTTCCGCTCGGTCAATTTCACCTTGACCGCCAACTTCTGGTCGCCCCGAAGAACCTCCACCAGAACCTCATCGCCGGGCTTGTGTGAGCGTAGCGCATAGGTGAAATCGTAGAGGTTCGCGATGTCCTTGTCGCCAAATGTGATCATGATATCCCCGGCTTTGAGTCCGGCGGCGGCGGCGGGGGAACCATCTTTCACATCTGCGAAGCGAACGCCCTTGGGCGGTTCGGAAAAATCAGGAATGCTGCCAAAATTCGGTCCATACCCTCCCCCGGAACCACTGCTGACGCCACTCACGGTACCCGAATGCGGGTCGGCCTTCGGCAGCACACGAATAAATTGGGGCCGCTCCGCGTCCGTTTCAAGGCGGGTGGCAAGGTCCGCGATCAACTGCAGAACCTGGACGGCCGAAGCGGTGTCGATCTTGTCCCAGGTGTCACCAGGCTTGTGATAATCGCTGTGCAGGCCGGAGAAAAAGAACAGCACAGGGACCTGCTTCGTCGTAAACGAAGTATGGTCGCTCGATCCATAACCGCCGTTGTCAGAGTAATCGATCTTTAGTTGATATTGCGGAATAATAGCGTCCAGCAGGGGCCTTAGAGTGGAACCCGTGCCGGCACCGCCCACAAAATACTTCCCTTCCCGCGGCCGGCCGATCATATCGAGATTAATCATCGTCACCGCCCGCGCCAGCGGCAGTTCCGGGTGGTTCGCGTAGTAGCCGGAACCGAGCAGCCCCAATTCTTCCCCGGCGAAAGTCATGAACAGAATGCCGCGCTTCGGCTTCGCGCCCTTGTATTTACCTGCAAAATAATGCGCCAGTTCCAGCACGCCCGCCGTGCCGGAAGCATTGTCATCCGCACCGGGATGAACTGTGCCCGCCATGGAGGGAGCCATGGAAAACTGTTCGCCCAGACCCAGATGATCGTAATGTGCCCCGATGATGACATATTCATCGGACTGCCCAGGCAAATATCCGACCACGTTATTGACAGTCTTGACGGCCCGCTCAAGATCGACATAAGCGCGAATTTCCACGCCCTTCATTTCGAACGATCGAGGCTTCAGGTCCCCGTCAATCGCGGCTTCCAGCTGCTGCAGATCTTTACCGGCAGCCTGGAACCACTGCTGGGCGACATCATCTCTCACCTCGACAATCGGAATCCCCGCGTCGGCAGGTCCGTTGGCCTTCCCAAACGCGTCAAGATCTTCTTTGTCCTGTTTGTGGTTCAGCCGGTCTTTCACCGCCACCACGGCCTTCGCGCCATGGGCTCGGGCATTGGAAGCCTTGCTGTAATACTGCGAATGATCCGTATAGGACTTCCCGGCGAAAACGCTCTTCTCGTCGAATTCCTGCGGTTCGTGCGCCAAAACAATGACGATTTTGCCCTTCACATCCAAACCGGCATAGTCGTCATAACCGTACTCAGGAGCCGTGATGCCGTAGCCAACAAAGACTGCAGAACCCGACACGCGGCCGTTAGAGGAAAAATTGAGCGGAATAAACTCCTTCTCCAGCTGCAACTCCTGACCATCCGCTCCTGCCAAAACCTCAAACCTGCTGCCCTTGCCCAGCTTCGCGCTCGAAGTGACCTGAAACGGCTGCAGAAACCCGCCGGCGCCGGGTGCGGGCACAAGGCCATCGGCCTTAAACCGATCCGAAATGTATCGGGCGGCCTTTTCGAGTTCAGGCGAGCCGGTGGCGCGCCCCTTCATTTCCGGTGACGCCAGGAACTTGATATGGTCCAGATACCTTGCAGGATCGAAAGCTGTCGTGGCCGCTGCCGCGCTGCTCAGCGCCAGAACAACCGAAGCCAATCCAATTTTGAAGTTCCGTGATCGCAGCATCTTATTTATGGAGTGTAGATTTGCCGGGCGGCGTGCCACCGGCAAAACCAGGCAGGCGGAGATCACAGCCGCAATCCTCACCGGCGTTCTTC
Source organism: Bryobacterales bacterium (assembly GCA_038319515.1). Classification (GTDB taxonomy): domain Bacteria; phylum Acidobacteriota; class Terriglobia; order Bryobacterales; family Bryobacteraceae; genus BOG-234. Next base: position 7,167 of record JBBQDH010000089.1, on the reverse strand, counting down.
GCGGTCTTTTGGTATTCAATCTCGTAATCGATGACGAATTTCAAATCTGTCCAGCTGCTCGCACCTGCAACCCGGCGCCCGTTGATAAACAGCGTCGGCGTCTGGTTCACGTTCAGCGACTGCGCCAATTGGGTGGACTGATTCACCTCGGCTTCCGTTTCCCCGGAATCGATGGACTTCGTCAGGGCTTCAACATCCAGACCTTTCGTCTTCGCGAATTCGAGAACCTTCGCCTTCAGGTTGTCCGCCGTGATGTCCTTCTGGTTTTCAAATATCCAGTCATGGAAATCCCACCAGGCACTCATGCTCTGTTTGAAAATGCTGCGGCCCGCCATGGATGCTGTCTTCGCCCAGGGATGAATCTGGGTGAGCGGAAAATCGTAAAAATAAAGCCGCACGTCTTTCGGATAGGTCTTGAGCAGATTCTCGCGCAGCAGTTTCGCTTCTTCGCGACAATAAGGGCACTCGAAATCACTGAATTCCGAGATCACCACGGAAGCACCAGGCGTTCCCATGCTCGGGCGCCCTTCCGGCTTCAGCTTGTCGAGTTCATTCTGAAACGGGTTCTTCGCCACGTCGTAAACCACGCCGCGAATGATCTTCTGGCCGTCGTAGGAAACAAAGAACGTCTCATCCTGCATTTGGGCCCCATTCACGCCCCGCATTTTCACTTCGTAGTAACCGGGCATCGGACCGCTTTTCGGATCTTCGATAGTGACGACAATCGGCGCGGGCCAGACATACAGGTGGCGCAGGTAGGCCTCCATGGTGGTCTTGTCGAGTGCCGACGACTTCTTTGCGGCGGCAGGCACGGCGGGAGTCTTTGGAGCCGATTTGGTCTGCGCGGAGATGGCGGTCGCCACCAAAACAATCAGTGTGAGCGTTCTGAACATGTTCTTCCTTAATTCCCTACATTACCGGCCCGATACGCCAGGGCACAAATTCATGATGCCCCAGAATCTCGGCCTTCGTTCTCTCGCCCGAGGCCACCCGCAAAATCATGTCGAAGATTTCCTGACCGACTTGCGGCACGGTCCTGTCTCCGTCGGCAATGGTTCCGGCGTTGATATCCATATTGTCGGTCATCCGGCGGTAAGTGAAGCTGTTGCTCGAAACTTTGATGACCGGGACAGTCGGAAAACCAATCGCACTGCCCCGACCGGTGGTGAACACAATCACGTTGCAGCCGCCCGCTGCCAGGCCCGCCAGAGAGGGCGGATCGTAGCCCGGGGTATTCATGAAATTGAAACCGGGAACGGTAATTCGCTCGGCGTAATCCACCGCGTCGGTAAGCGTGGAAACGCCGGCCTTCGCCACCGCGCCCAGCGATTTCTCCAGAATATTTGTCAGGCCGCCTTCCTTATTACCGGGCGACGGATTGTCATCGAAACTACCCCCGAACTGGTTCAGATATTTCTTGTAGCCACGGACGAAGCCCAGCAGTTTCTCACCCACTTCCCGGTTGCGCGCGCGCCGAACCAGCAGATGTTCCGCGCCGAAAATCTCCGTGGTCTCCGCCAGAACAGGCGAAGCGCCCAGCGCCGCCAGCATGTCCGAAGTAATTCCCAGCGCCGGGTTGGCCGTAATGCCGGAGAACGAGTCCGAACCGCCGCAATTCAGGCCCAGGATAATCTTCGAAGCAGGCACTTCCACGCGTTTTTCCTCGGAGCACTGCTCAAGGAGGGACTTAATCTCCCGCCGCGCGGCATCGCGAGCCCCGTGTGTACCGCCGCTGCCCTGCAAAGTCAGGCCCACCAGACGGCTGGTGCGCGCTGCGTTCGGCCCCAGATAGTGGTCAATCTGATTGACCTCACAGCCCAGCCCCAGGATCACGGCCGCCGCGACGTTCGGGTGCGCCAGCACTCCGGAGAGAGTACGCCGCAATTGCGTCGCGTCCGCTCCTGACGTCATGCCGCAGCCTTCCCCATGCGGGAATGCGACAACGCCATCGATTCCGGGCGGCAGCTTCTCACCAAGAAAGCTCTGTGCAATCAGTTCCGACGTGTAGGAAGCGCAGTTACTGGCCGCCACCACCGCTATATAGTTCCTTGTACCAACCCTGCCATCTTCACGGACAAAACCCATAAAGACAGGCATGTCTTTGGGCGCGGGCGGAAACGGCACTTCCGCTTCCGGAAACTCATAAGCGAATTCGATCTCTTCATAGCCCACGTTGTGCGTGTGAATGTAGTCCCCACGTTCGATCAGTCGACTCGCCAGCCCGATCCGTTGCCCATATCGGTAGATCTTCTCACCCTGTTCGATCCGCTGCAACGCGATCTTATGGCCGGCGGGAACACCGCCCCTGACCGGTAGGTCCACACCGTTCACGCGCAGGATCTGGCCCGGCGCCAACGGCACCCGCGCCACCGCAACGTTGTCCTGCGGGTGCAGGTGAATCGCGGAATTTTCTGCCGTCGGCAGCTTCTGAATTTCTAATAGCTCCATTTTGTCGTCCGGACCTGTCCCGGAAATCCAGCCTATCGCATCAATACCGTTTCAGTAATGCTCTCGCCCGTGTGTACGTGAAACCGCTTTCCTGCCGGATGGAACCACAGACCGGAACCGTCCGCGATCACGGGCAATTCCGCGACGTTATCGATATAGACGCCGGAATCCGTCTCGCGTTCCTCCAACAGTCTGCCGATATGAACATGCGCGTGGCACTGGCGGCGGGCGATGTCGCCGTTCATCGCAATTCCCCAGGCATCACCCCAAACTTCCCGCGCCTTCGCGACAGCGGTCGACCAGAGAAGCAGCCGTTCTTCCGCCGACATTGCCGCCAGAGGATTCGAACCGTCAAATTTTTCGTGCGGAACTGCGAGCCAACGGTCGGGCTTCGTCGGATCGTTATCGCGAACCAAAATGATTCGCTCACCTGCGGGGTGCTTTTCCACTTCAATGCAAAGGCTGCAGCCACGGCTCTGAGCCACCGCCGGATTGGTGAGATCGCACACACAATTCCGCACATCCGCCGATGCGGCGCAAGCGAAGACGAGAAGGATGGCGAAACGGTACCCCACCACCCCATCTTAAAACAGACCTAAAAAAGGGAACCGGCATGGAATCGCGCCAAAGCTTTCGGAAAGTATTCCCCCTTCGCCCCGCTGGAGCGATTTTTTTGTTAGGCTCAATCCTGGATATATCCCTCGGCGGATCAGAGGAACCACAAATTATGAAATCTTTTGTACACGCCGCGTTGCTCCTGACCACAATAACCTCGTTCGCCGCAGCCGGCAATTTCTCGTTTACCGGCACCTTCACGGCCGACAGTGATATACAGTACTTCACTTTCACCGCCATCGGCGGTGGAACCACCATCCGCACTCTGTCCTATGGCGGAGGCACGAACTCGGCTGGCGCCACTATTTCTCAGGGCGGCTTCGATCCCCTGATTAATGTTTTCCTCTCTGACGGATCTCAGGCGGGGTCGGCCGATAACAGCGCCATTGTCGGCGGCTGTGACGGAGGGATCACGGCGGGCACGAACGGGTGTCTCGATTCTTATTACAATTTCGCGCTTGCTGGCGGCACATATACGGTTGCCCTGACGCAGTTTGACAACACCAACATCGGCACACTGGGCGACGGATTCAGCTCCAGCCACTCGTGTTCGGCCAGTTTCTGCGACAGTTTCGACCTCGTCACCGCCCGCAGCGGTGGCTGGGCAGTTGACATCATCACCGCTGACTCTGCGGCAATAATTTCCGGTACTCCCGAGCCAACCACGTTTCTGCTGATGGCATGCGGCCTGACCGCGCTGTTGTTCGGTTCACGAAAAATCTGTTAGTACAATTCAACTGGTCTAACGAGAGCCTCTGACTATGAAAAAGACATTAATGTATTTTGTAACCCTCGGAATCGCTTTGATTCCCGTTGAGGCGATGGCACAATCCGTGCCCCTTGTTCAGGACAGTTATGTAACTGGCGGGACCGCCACGAATTTCGGTTCCGCCGTGACAATGAACGTCGGCGGCGGGGCCACCGCGCAATCCCTGATCCAGTTCGATCTTTCCGCGTTGCCTTTCGGAACCAACGCCAGTAATATCGCCCGCGCCACGCTCGTTGTTTTCGTCCATTCCGTGGGAGCGACCGGCACCGTGAATATTTCGACGGCGAATGGCGCCTGGACGGAAGCGGGAGTAAACGGCAACAACGGTCCTGTGGCGGGAGGTGTGGTTGCCAGTGGCGTGTCCGTGACGTCGGCGAATACCTATCTGGTGGTGGACGCGACGACTGCGGTGAAGACCTGGCTGGGCGAGATACCGAATAACGGCTTTCTGATCGCGGCTGCCGGTGGCGGCGTGAATATCACGCTGGATACCAAGGAAAGCACCACCACCAGTCACCCGGCACAATTATTGATCACACTGCAAGCCATAGGGACCGCAGGTCCAACCGGCCCGGCGGGCGCGAATGGTGCGACAGGTCCAACGGGTACGAACGGGACCAATGGCGTGACGGGTCCTACCGGAGCCGGTACGACTGGCGCGACGGGTCCGACCGGAACGAATGGCGCGACGGGTCCGACCGGCACGAATGGCGCGACAGGTCCGACCGGCACGAACGGCGCGACAGGTCCGACCGGAACGAACGGCGCGACAGGTCCGACCGGAACGAACGGGACCAATGGCGTGACAGGTCCGACCGGCACGAACGGGACCAATGGCGTGACGGGTCCGACCGGAACGAACGGGACCAATGGCGCGACGGGTCCGACCGGAACGAACGGGACTAATGGCGTGACTGGTCCGACCGGCGGACAGGGCAACACCGGACCTGCAGGTCCAACCGGCACGAACGGAACCAACGGGTCGAATGGCGCGGCCGGGCCAACGGGTCCGACTGGTCCGGCGGGCAGTGCGGGCACGGGTGCCTCACCAACAGATATTCCTGTCACTTTCAGCGCCCATACCTTTCCCACTAGCACAGCCACACCGCAGTATCTGGCACCTGCAGGCCCGGCCGGGGGCTCATCGTTGGCTAACCTGAACACGATCGTGCTGCCAGCCGCGTGCAAGGTTTCAGCAACAATCACCAGCTATACGGGCGTTAATGCCAGCTGGGCAATGTTCACGGCAACGCCGACTACTGGCAATATACTCTTCACATTGGGCAGTCCGATACCCGGCGCATTTTGCTCCGTTCAGACTACCACTGCGGGCACTAGCTGCACTATGACTGCAACAAACGCTTTAGCTGCGGGAACGGTAGTGACCATTCAGGGGACCACCTCGGGGGTCACCAGCGGGGTTGTTTACACCGCTTTCTCCTGCATGTAAGGAAACAGCAGTTCGGGAGCGAGCCAATCAGGAACGGGCAGTTCGGCAATCGTGCCGGGCTGTCTTTCTTTGATTTACCCTCTTGCAGGTAAAATCTGAACCAGCAAGCCCCCACTTAAAAAATACTGAACGAAACTGCAATTATTTGACTGGACTCCCTACATTTCCTGCCTGTATAATCAGCAAGGTATTTCGGAATTAAGAAACATTTAGAATTAAGTTCTGAACGTACTGAACCATACAGACAGACCAACTCACGAGGAGACGATTCAAGTGGCAGAAACACCTATCATCGGCGCAATATTTCTATTCGCCGGCAATTTTGCCCCCAGAGGTTTTGCTTTCTGCGCCGGCCAGATCCTGCCGATTTCGCAGAATTCCGCGCTGTTCTCCATTCTCGGCACCACCTACGGAGGAAACGGGACCTCAACTTTTGCCTTGCCGGATCTTCGCGGCCGGGCACCCATCGGAGCGGGCAACGGCGGACCTCTGACCCCGGTGCAACTCGGCGAGGCGGCAGGCGTGCAGAACGTCTCGCTTCTGGTCAGCAACATCCCGCCTCATAACCATCTGGTGAATGTCAACAGCGGAGCGGGTTCTCAGAGCAGCGCGGCGAACAACTACCTCGCCACCACCGCTGACCCCACAACAGCCGACCCGATCCCCACGTACGAAGCGACCGCAACCGGAGGAGCGCACCTGAACACAAGTGCTGTCACCATGACGGGCAGCGGTATTCCGATCAATGTGCGGAACCCTTACCTTGGCTTGAACTACATCATTGCTCTGGTTGGCATCTATCCCTCCCGCAACTAGGCGGAGCTTTCTGTAAGGGTCTTAGTTCGACAAATAAGGAGACAATTCAAATGGCTGATACACCGATGATCGCCGCGATCTTTATCTTTGCCGGCAATTTCGCCCCCAGAGGCTATGCCTTCTGCCAGGGCCAACTCATGTCGATTGCGCAAAACACCGCGCTGTTTTCCCTGCTGGGCACCACCTATGGCGGAGACGGCGTGCAGACCTTCGGACTGCCCGACCTGCGTGGTCGGGCTCCGATCAGCGCGGGCTCCGGTCCGGGTCTGTCCCCTGTGAGCCTGGGCGAAGCGGCGGGCAGCAACAGCGTCACGATTCTCACCTCCAATCTGCCCCCGCACAATCACCTGGTGAATGTGAATAGCGGGGCTGGAACCCAGAACCCGGCCACCAATAATTTTCTGGCCACCACCACCGACCCCAGCACCGCAGCCCCCGTTCCGACTTACGAAACTACAGCTTCCGCAGGCGCTACCCTGAACCCGGCGGCTGTTTCTTTAGTGGGGAGCGGTGTTCCGATCAGCGTTCAGAATCCTTACCTTGGCGTGAATTACATCATCGCCACGGAAGGCGTCTTCCCGAGCCGCAATTAAGCGGCCCGGTCTTCATTTAACCGGCAGAGCGCCGGCGCTTTCACCCGCCCCGGCGCTCTACACTTCGTATATGTATCAATTTCACCGGATTTTTCTGGCCACTCCCTGGGAAATGGAAGGAGAGCGAAGGCGATTTTACGATCTTGCAGGTGCCTTCAATGAAGCTTATGCCATGCGCCGCCGCCTTCTTTTCACGCCTGTCACAATTGTGAACATCCGGGATAAGCGCCCCTACCAGTACACAATCGAAGAAAATATCCGGGATAGTTCGGCCTATATTCAACTGCTTCAGGAAGGCTGGGGCCCGGTGGAACGGAATTTCGAAAACGATTATCTGATGGCACGGCGCTTTGCCGCAGACCCCGCAGTTCCCATGCGCCGCGTTTCGCTGATTCGCAAAATCCTGCCGTCCGACAGACCTCTGGAGCCCGGACTTCCCGCACCGCAGTCGGAATTTGCTTCTATGGAAGAATTCG
>JBBQDH010000088.1:0-22322 GCA_038319515.1 Bryobacterales bacterium | reverse complement strand
TAGCGGTTTTGTAGTGGCCCCATGAAACCCGGCGATAAAGATGGCATGCAGACGCTTCAACAAAACCATCGATTTGCGCCCCTAAGATATCGACACGCCATCGACGAGTTCATTTAATGGTATTGCTCCGAGCCGCGGCTGTCGTTCAACCGGACTGTCGTTCTACGACATCGCGTCCTCCTCAAATCACGAAGCTTGGCCCCGGCCACGATCAACCTGCGCCTCGGTGCCGTCCGGCGAATGAAGGGCGTCAAGAAACTCGGCATGCGACTCGGGAATTGGCTGATACCCGTGCAGAGTGAAACGCTTTGGCAGAAACCCGACCCGAGCACGCCGCGAGGAAAGCGCGACCGGGTATTACTTGCGGTGCTGCTCGTTTGCGGTCTCAGGCGACATGAAGCGGTTTCACTGGACTGTTCCGATCTCCAGCGGCGCGAACAACACTGGGCCATCGTCGACCTAACTACGAGGGAGAGCCTGGCATAATGCGCACGGTCTCGATGCCTGACGGGGCGAATCTATGACGGAGAAGGTCGTCTGGCAAATCGTGTGTGAGTTCGCCTGGCCATCGGACTTCGACAAGCTGGCACCCCGTGAACTGAGGAGGACGTGCGCAAGGTTGTGCCACTCAGCCGGGGGTGAACTGGAGACTACGGAGCGACATCCTGGCTGTAAACAATGCATTCGGTCGGCAGTGAATGACAAAATCGACATCGACCCAAAAATGAAGTGCCTGTGCCGTTGGCGGTTAACAGTTCAAAAAGTTCCCAAAAGGAATGCCAGCCGCAAAGTATTTGTCCGATTGCACACTCGAAGCCAATCGGCAGCAGGCTTATGATGGAGATGGAAGGCCTGTCCGGCTGGTATGGACGGCATTTCCACAACCGCTCGAACGTGATTTCCAAAGCCTTCCGCGAGGCAACAATCAAACAGGTCTCTGGGCGCGTTCGGGCGGCGGCAGCACTTCTGCACTGATCGATACCGGGCGCAACGTGGAGCGCCTGTAGCTGCGGGTGCTCGAACGGAAAATCGCAATTCACCCGATGACGCAGGTATTGGAGGAATCGCCGTGGCGCGAGCAGGTTGCGAAGCGACTGGGTATCCACGGGAAACCGCAGTTTGTGCTTCGCATTGGATATGTGTCAGCCTACCCGAAGCCCTCCAGCCTCAGGATGCCGCGTTCCAAGATGACGAAATGAAGCAACAGGAATCGCTGGAGAATCTCCGGGAACAGAGTGATTTGAGTGATGCAGTGCGGCTGAAAATGCATGGCGAAATTAAACCTGGTGGCTGGCATGCCTTCCGGGCCGGGCAGGTGACCCGGCGAGGGTCGGGGCATGATCTGGCGGTCGTCCACCCGCCTGTCCGGCCTGCCGGTCAGCGGAAGTGAACGCTATCTGGATGGTGCGGGCTCTATGCAATGGAAACTGTTCGGACTTGTGCATCTGGTGAACGCTTCGGGGCCGGATATTGCTCTCTCCGGCGCGGCTACACGATTCCGGTACGCCTGCGTGTGGGATGGTCTTTCGGGACGGAACGGTTCGCGAAGGAAGGGGAATTCTTCCGGGTCACCATCGACGCCGCGAAGTATCGGTGAGAGCGCGGTCTTCCCGTACACTGTCAGATATGTCCGGAACAATTCGCAGGACCTTCGTGAAACAGGGGCTGGCCGGTGCCGCACTGCTTGCAGGCTCCGCAGAGCAAGGCATATCCCAGGTGGCAGCCCCGGTGCCGTTGCTGCCGAAGTTGCTGCCGAAGAGTCTGAAGCCCGGCGATACGGTCGGCCTGATCACGCCATCCAGCTATGTTTCCGACCCCGACGAACTGGCCTTTGCGAAGCGCTTTTGCGAATTCTTCCAACTGAAATGGAAGATGGCGCCGAACGTGGGCAAGCGGTATGGATATCTGGCCGGCACCGCGCAGCAGCGGGTGGACGATCTGCACGCGATGTTTGCCGACCCCGGAGTGCAGGGCGTCTTCTGCATTCGCGGCGGGTACGGTTCGGCGCAGATGCTGGACAAGCTCGATTACTCTCTGATTCGTTCGAACCCCAAAATATTTCTGGGTTACAGCGACATCACCGCGTTGCATGTGGCGATCGGACAGCGAACCGGACTCGTCACGTTCCATGGCCCGGTTTCATTGAGCCACCTGACCGAATGGTCGCAACAGCACCTGCGTGCGGCGCTGTTCACCAATGCGCCAATCGGCAGTGTGACGAACCCGCCGGAAGCGAATCCGCTGCGTGCCGGGCATTCGATGCGGACGGTAAGCGGCGGAAAAGCGCGGGGGGCACTGGCGGGGGGAAACCTGACACTGCTGTCCACCACGTTGGGGACACCCTATGGAATCGAGACGGCGGGGAAGATCCTGGTGATGGAAGACATCGGCGAAGATATCTACCGGATTGACCGCATGCTGACGCAGTTGCGACTGGCAGGCAAGCTCCAGGCGGCAGCCGGGATTCTGGTGGGTGAGTGCAAGGATTGCCCGCCCCCAGGACACGATTCGGCTTACTCGCTGGGCGAGGTGATTGACTATCTTTTGGGAGATCTGAACATCCCTGTGCTGTATGGCATGAGCTTCGGCCACACCGTTGATCAGGTCACGCTGCCGTTAGGGTTGATCGCCACACTGGACGCTGACAAGCAGACTCTCACAATTGAACAGTCTGCTACTGAATCAGCGTAGACACCGTCTTCGACAAACCGGTGTAGGTCCCGGTCGAATCATTCTTCAACTGGCTGCTGCCGGTAATATTCAGAGTTCCGACCACGAACGCAGAATACACCGGCGTGGAGACGTTACCGGTCAGCGCCATTGCAGTGGTTGGGAAGTAGTAGGTGCCCGTGATATTCACCGTGGAGGAATTAGCAATAGCATTTGACATACCGTAAGTGACCGTTCGGTCCTGGAAAAATGAAATCCCTTTGTAGGTGCCGGAGGTTGGCGCTGAGATGGTCACCGTCGGATTCCCGGTAAGCAGCACCGGCGCTGCAATATAAGTGAACTTGCCGGTATTGAAGAACGTAACCCCGGTGCCGTAGACGTGAGCGGAATTTCCGATCTTCAAACCGCCGCCGTTCAGAATATAAGCTCCTGGATTCAGGTTGACGGTGGAGTTCCCCGTGATGGACATCCCGCCACAGTAGATCCCGGGATTCAGAGTCGCGGTACTGGAACTTGCGATCGCATAGTTGGTGTTGTCGCAACTCGCGGTGAACGAAGGCGCAGCCAGTGTCAATAGCGGATCAGCAACAGAAGCTGAGCCGGTGATCGCTGTGGGCGTGACCGTGGAAGTCCCTGTGATGTTGGTGTTTCCATGCACATAAACCTTGCCGCCACTGGAGGCGGTCACGTTTGAAGAACCTGTTACGTTGAGTGCCGTGGCACTGCTGGAATTGACGTAGACGCCGCAACTGGACGAACTCAGCGTCGAATTACCAGTGACGCTCAGAGCGCCGGCAGCAGTCGCATCCAGAACATAAACGCAGGATGTGGACGGCTGGCTGCTGAGCCCGGCAATGGCTTGCGCCGTAATGGTTGCCGAGGCAAAGCCGGCGGAAAAAAGAAAATTGTTCGGCGAATTAGTGGATACCGTCGCCTTGATCCACATGGACGGCGTGTTCCCCGTGACGCCGGGCGGCGCGGTGTTGTTCTCAATCATGGTGGCTGTCATCCTGGGCGGCCCATCCAGGGTGGCGTAGAGGCATCCGGCCTGCATTGATGTGGTCGGCGGCGTTACACCCGTGCAGGTATAGATGACACCGCAGCTCACCGTTCCGCAGGCATCGCCATTATTCTTCGCGTAGACAGCAGCAGAAATAGCCGCCGCGTCAGCAGCCGTCTGGACACGCATCTTGAGAAAATAACACCAGCCGAGGTCGATCGCCAAGCCCATCACCGAAAAGGTGAACAAAAGGCTCGACGTCACCATGATGATCGCCTGCCCGCTGCGGGAGTTGGAGTGCACTGGCGAATCCACAACACTTCTATCGGAGGAAGCGGGAACGAGCGGGAGCCTGTAACAGGTTCATAAGAAAACGATATCCATTGTTATGCAGGTGTCTCGGGAAAGTGCCACTATCCCGAATGTGCTGAAAATATCTCTCCTGTTGATCGCGGCCTCAGCGGCCTTTGAATGCGCAAAGCGCGATCTACTTCCTGACCGACTTCCCCGCAGACGAGTTTCAAGCCCGCTGGAACAAAGGTCTATGACCGCATTGGAACTGACGCAGTCGTACTGATTCAGAGCGCTGCGTCAAAAGATGGATTCACCTACCCGCGCCGTCCAATGAGTCTTATTTATCTGACCGGGAGCGAAACGCCGCACAGCTACCTGTTGCCGGGCACTGCCTGGCTTCGTGCCGGAGTAACGAGACGCAATAATTTCGAAGGTCCGCACAAACGTGACGGCAGTAAAAATCCGTGAAGAAACCGCCGCCGCCAGGGAGCCGGTTTTCCGTCGCTGGAAGTTCTCAAAGGCCTCATATGAAAAGGCCGCGCATGTGCGGGTGGAGACGGGCGGCGCGGTGCTGTCGCATCCGGTCGGCCTCGCCGTGCATGATGACAGGGCTTACAATCGCAGGCCTCTTCAGCCGGGGCACGTATTTTCAATCGACCCGCAACCGCGCGTGCCGGACGAGAACCTCTATATCCGTTACGAGGACGTGGTGGTGGTGAATTCGACGGGCTGCGAGAACTTCACTGGTGTCCTCGCGTCGAAGATTGATCGCCCCGTCAGGAGTCGTCGCGCTCCGGCTCCCAGCCGTCCGGATCCGCAAGGTCTATCCGGTCATCCCGGTCCTCTGGTTTCTCCTGCTCCAGGCGAACTCTGCGTTCTTCGCGTTCCTCAACTCCGTCCGGCATCTCAGCGAACCCTGACCGGTTGCCCACCCGCCTGCTTACTGCGCTGCGCGGCATCCATGAAAGCGATAGTTTCCAGCGTTTCTGCATTCGAAACCGGAGGAAGCCCCGTCTCAAAGAACTTCACAATCTGCTTCAGCAGCAGAACGTAACTGAAAGGCGCCACATCGGTGCGGCCCTGCCGAATCTCTTTCGGCCCGAATGCCACCGCTCCATAACCGCTGTTCGGTCGGATCACGCGCACCGTCCCCAGCCTGCCATCTTTCCAGCGCCCGGTAATCACGTCCGTACCAGCAGCGTCCGTGCCGCCCGACATCCTTGTAACCGTCTCACAACCCGGCCCCATCAGTGCGTAGAGCATCTCCACAGGGTGGACGCCGTACCAGGAAAGATCCAGCGCATGGTGTTCCTCCATCGGGCCCGGCCCCCAAACCGTAATCCCGATAGTGTCCGGAATGCGCGCTGAAGCCACCAGTTCCCCAAAACGCAAAGACGACGCGCTGAACCAGGAAACCTTCGCTTCCGCGGCGAGGCGCGCGATCTCTTTGGCGTCTTGCAAAGTGGAGGCCAGCGGCTTGTCGATGAACATCGGCTTGTGCAGCGCGAAGGCCTGCCGGGCTTGACTCAGATGGACGCGCCCGTCTACGCTCTCCAGAAGAATCGCGTCCACCTTGCCGGCCAGCCCGCTGATCTCCGGCACCAGTTCCACCCCCCACTTATCGCGGATCTCCGTCGCGTACTCTTCCACGCGCGACCGGCTCGAAGGGATGTCCATGCTGCCACCCTTGACCGCAGCAACCACGCGAAATCCCGAAATGTGATCGGGGTTCGCAGGGTCGTTCAGGACTCTTGTGAACGCGGTAACGTGTGATGTATCGGTGCCGATGATGCCGATACGCACCTCCGCCCCCATCGTGCCGGGCATCGTTACCAGCAATGCCACCAGCAATGCCACCAGCAATAAGATCGTTCGTTGGATCCGCATCACGCTACTTCGCCCCCTCCAGCGCATACGCCAGCAGACTGTCATCCACCACCGGATTGTTAAAAAACCCCCCGCCAGTCGACGGAATCACCACATACTGGCGCCCGTCTTTGCCCTGATACGTGATCGGCGTAGCTTCCGCCGCGCCTGCCAGTTTCACCGTCCAGACTTCCTTCCCCGTCTTCGCATCGAACGCGCGGAAGCGGCTGTCATCGGTGGACCCCACAAACACCAGCCCACCCGCCGTCGCGATGGTTCCGCCATTGCCCGGTCGCCCCGTGTTCTGCTTGCCTTCCGGCAGGCTGTCCGTCACGCCCAGCGGCACGCGCCATGCAAATTCACCAGTGTTCACGTTGACCGCCGTCAGCGTTCCCCACGGTGGCTGCTGACAGGGAATCTGCTGCGTGGAAGTCCCGTTCCGTACGCTGAAACGCCCGCCGCCCGGCACACCTTCATACGGCGTCGATGGATCAAGCCGGTTCCCCTGCCCCGCAGCCATGGCCGGTCCCGTCGTCAGATCGTGATCCCGCAAACCCGAAAGCTGCCCCAGTTCATTCGCGTTGATAAACAGATACCCCAACTGCGGATTGAACGACGTGCCGAACCAGTTCACGCCGCCGTGATTTCCCGGAAACTGCACGCGCAGTTTGTTGTAGCTCACCGGCAGATAAGGCCCGCCCATCTGCACGCCGTTCATCAACGCCCGGCACGCCGCTTCCAGCTCCGGCGTCACCGTGGTCACCTCGTCCACGTTCATCGCCATACGCGAAAGGGGCAGCGGCTTCAAAGGAAACGGCTGCGTCTTCGAGGTCCGCTCCAGCGGAACTTCGCTCTGCGCCACGGCACGTTCTTCCACGCCGTAAATCGGCTTACCCGTAACCCGATCCAGCAGGAACAACAGTCCCACTTTGTTGATCGCGGCCACCGCAGGAATCGTGCGGCCGTTGCGCTTCACATCAATCAGCGCGGGCGCTCCCGTCATGTCGTAATCCCAGATATCGTGGTGCACCACCTGGAAGTGCCACAGGTACTTGCCCGTGTTCGCGTCGGCCGCCACCAGGCTGGTGCCGAAAAGGTTGTCACCCGCGCGGTCGCCACCATACTGATCCACCGAAGGCGCTCCAAATGGCATGTAGACGATACCTCTCTGCGCATCCACCGTCAGGAAGCCCCACACATTCACACCGGTGCGATTCTTCCAGCTGTCTTTCGCCCACGTATCGTTAAACTTCTCGCCCTCTTCGGGGATCGATTTAAACTTCCACACCACCTTGCCGGTGCGCATGTCCCATGCACGAATATCGCCGGCAGGACCCTTCGCAGGGACCTCCTGCGTGGTGCCCCCCGCAATCACCAGGTTCTTAAACACAACCGGTGGCGACGTCATTGCATTGCGCCCTGGCAGGCCGCGCATGATGTCCTGCGTGTTCATGTTCACGATGCCGTTGTCGCCGAACTCCAGGTTCGGCTTACCGGTTTTGGCGTCCACCGAGTAGAGCTTACCGTCGCTCGACCCGAACACCACCTGCGCCGGGGTCTTCCCGTCACCGGGCCAGAACTCCACGCCGCGCGTCGAAGGGAGGCCCGCGGGCAACTGGAATGCCCAGAGCTCTTTGCCGGTTGTCGGATCAAGCGCCACCACCCGCGAGTAAGGCGTCGTAATGTACATCACGCCGTTAATCACCAGCGGCGTCACCTGGCTGGGCCGAAAGCCTGAGCCGCCACGCCCGCGACCGCGACCGCCGAACTGGGGCGCATCCGGCACATCGCCCACCGGAGCACCAGGCAGCGGAGCCGGCCCCCTCGCCGCAGGAGCAAGAACGCCCGCAGGCTTCATGTGGTACGTCCACGCGACCTTCAGCCTGTTCACATTCTCCGGCGTAATTTCCTTCAAAGGCGAAAAGCGCATCGCCCCGGAGTCATGCCCATAAGTCGGCCATTCTTTAGACATGTCGACGGTCTGCCCGAATGCTGTCGTCCCGGCCAGCACGGCCAAAGTACCCCAAAATCGATTCATAGTAATTGTCTTCCTGACGGCCTGCATCGTCCCGATGTTACTCAACTGACGATCTCCTTCACCACGCTTCCGCTCACATCCGTCAGCCGGTACTGCCGCCCCTGGAACAGATATGTGAGCTTCTGGTGGTCGATGCCGAGCAGGTGCAGAATCGTCGCCTGCAAGTCGTGCACATCCACGCCGCCCTCCGCCACATTGAAGCCGTAGTCGTCCGAAGCACCATGCGACAGCCCTGGCTTCACGCCGCCACCGGCCATCCAAAGCGAGAACACGCGGCCATGATGATCGCGCCCGTAGCTGGTCGGCTTGAGCGGACCCTGGGCATACGGAGTACGGCCGAATTCCCCGCCCCAAATTACCAGGGTGTCCTTCAGCATCCCGCGCTGTTTCAGATCCTGAATCAGGCCCGCTGCGGGTTGATCCGTATCGCGCGCCAGCACAGGCAGTTTCTCGGTCAGCCCGCCATGGTGATCCCAGCCGCGGTGATAAAGCTGAATGAACCGCACGTTGCGTTCGGCAAGTCTTCGGGCCAGCAGACAATTCGCCGCAAAGCTGCCAGGCTTGCGTGAATCAGGCCCATACAGAGCATGCACGTGCTCCGGCTCCTTCGACATGTCCATCAAATCCGGCACGCTGGTCTGCATCCGGAACGCCATCTCATACTGTGCGATGCGCGTTTCGATCTCGGGATCGCCCACGCGGCTATGCAGTTGCGTGTTCAGTTCGCTGAGCGTATTCAACTGGCTGCGACGCATGGCGGGAGTGATCCCCGGCGGA
Organism: Bryobacterales bacterium; assembly: GCA_038319515.1. Classification (GTDB taxonomy): domain Bacteria; phylum Acidobacteriota; class Terriglobia; order Bryobacterales; family Bryobacteraceae; genus BOG-234. The sequence continues at coordinate 13,677 of JBBQDH010000088.1, read as the reverse complement.
TTCGAAAGGCTCAGCACCGGATCGCCCGCACTGCGGAACTGCACGCCCTGATAGCGGCTCGGCAGGAAGCCTGCGCCCCACAATCGAGACAGCAAGCCCTGGTCAGCCATGCCGTTGGAGGGGAGCGAATTCAGCACCACGAACGACGGCAGATTTTCGTTCTCACTGCCCAGTCCGTAGTCGATCCATGAACCAAAGCTCGGTCTCCCCGGCAACTGACTGCCGGTTTGCATGAAAGTAATCGCAGGGTCGTGATTAATCGCTTCGGTATGCACCGCACGCAGCATGCAAAGTTCATCGGCGATCTTCGCCGTGTGGGGGAGCAGTTCACTGAACCACTGGCCACTTTGGCCGTGCTGCGTGAAGCCGTACATACTCGGCACCACCGGAAAGCGGTCCTGCTGCGCCACCATGCCGGTGATGCGCTGCGTGCCGAAAATTGACGCGGGAATATCCTGGTCAAACCGGCCTTTCATTTCGGGCTTGTAGTCGAACAGATCCAGCTGCGAAGGGCCGCCTGCCTGAAACAGAAAGATCACGCGTTTCGCGCGCGGAGCGAAATTCGGAAAGGCCTTTTCCGCGCCCAGAGCGTGCAGGGCCGTGGCCCCCAGCCCGTAACAGGCACGTGCGAGAAAGTCTCGCCGACTTGTGAAGTTTGAGTAGTTTTTGCAGTCCATCTCAGCCCTTCGTAATCACTTCATCCATATTCAGGATCACGTTCACAACTGCCGTGTAAGCCGCCAGCTCACTCACCGGAATCGCGGGATCGGATGCCGAGACACCAATGGCAATCAGTGCCCTCGCACCCGCTTCGTCAGACCGATACGAGAGCAGCATCTCACCCAGACTTTTCCGCAGCACGCCAAGTTCCCGCGCATCCGGCGCACGCCCTGCCGCTATTCGAAACGCAAAGGAGAGCCGGGTATCCGCTGTCGCCCCGCCCTCATGAATCGAACGCTCCGCCAGCTTTCGCGCCGCCTCCACAAACACCGTATCGTTCAGCAGCGTCAGCGCCTGCAGCGGCGTATTCGTGCTGGTTCGCCGCACAATGCAGACTTCGCGATCCGGTGCATCGAACACACTCATGGTCGGGTTCGGCACCGTGCGTTTCCAAAATGTATACAGGCTGCGCCGATACAAATCATCACCTTTGCTTTCCGTCCAAACCGTGCCGGGATAATTCGCCGCCACTACAATTCCCTTGTACAAATCCGGCTGCTGATAGGGATACACGCTGGGCCCGCCGACCTTCTGTTTCAGCAACCCCGCAGCCTGCAGCGCCTGATCGCGGATCACTTCCGCAGGCAAACGGAAGCGCGGCCCACGCGCCAGCAACCGGTTCTCCGGATCCTTCGCAATCAACCCGGCAGAGGCCGCCGAATCCTGACGATAGGTCGCCGACAGCACCAGTCGCTTCATCAGCGCCTTCACGTTCCAGCCCGAATCCACAAATTCCCGCGCCAGCCAGTCCAGCAGTTCCGGATGGCTTGGCGATTCCCCCTGCAGCCCGAAGTTGTCCGATGTCTTTACCAGGCCCAGACCGAACAACTGCTGCCAGAAGCGGTTCACAACCACGCGCGCGGTGAGCGGATGATCCGGTTTCGTCAGCCACTGCGCAAGGCCCAGACGATTGCGCGGAGCGCCTGCAGGCCATGCCCCCAGCAGCGCTTCAGGAACCCCGGCATCCACCGTTTCGCCGGGTGCATCATACGAGCCCCGAATCAGCACGTGCGTCTCGCGCGGCGTTTCCATCTCCTGCATCACCATCACGGTGGGGGCGTTCCTGTGCAGTGCGAGAAGCTCCGCGCGCAGTCGTTCGCGATCCGTTTGAGGGAACTCCACGGCCCGGTTCCAGATTGCAATCTCACTGAGAGCACCCGCAAACCGGGCGCTTTTCGGGGCGTTGTCCGAACCGATCCGAAACTTCACGGATGTCGGCTTTGCTCCCACATCCGGCACGCCGACGCCATCGTTCAAAACCACCGTGGGCACTTCGATGCCGTCCACGAAAAACCGAACCCAGGCCGCCCTTGCCCGGTTCTCTTTCGGGTCCGTTGTACCGGAATAAACCAGCGTCACGTAACTCGACTGACCAGCCGCCAGGCCGGCGCCTTCAGATCGCACGCGCATGGAATACGAGGGGAAGCGCTGGCTCCACCGAAACTCCAGTTCGCCATCCACCAGCCGTAATTCAACACCCTGGCCATACGAGGCTGCCGCCGGATTCTGCGAATAATCGAGCGCCGAAATCAGCGCCACATCCTTGTCCGAAGGCGCCGCCTGTACACGCATCCCGATGCTCATGGGGTCGCGCCGGGAAAGCAGCACGGGCTCCGTGCCCAGCGGCTGTCCTGCCGCAGGTGTCGCACCATTGGGCGTACTTAGAGGGAGCGCCGCAATCGCCTTCTCCAGCAATGCCATTCGCCGCTGCTGCTCGTCGGTGGGCGCGGGAATCATGGGCACCGAATTCCCCACGCGCCCGTCTTCACCCGGCTCCGCAAGATTGTTGAAGAACGCCGCCAACCGGTAATGATCCTTCTGCGAAATCGGATCGAACTTGTGATCGTGGCAATGCGCGCATTCCACCGTGAGCCCCAGCCAGGCCATGCCCAGCGTTCGCACACGGTCCGCCACATATCCCACACGATATTCTTCCTCGATAATCCCGCCCTCGGAATTGATCACATGGTTGCGCCCGAACCCTGTCGCGATGCGCTGGTTCAGGGTCGCGTTAGGCAGCAGATCTCCGGCCAGTTGCTCGGTGAGGAACCTGTCATACGGCATGTTCGAATTAAACGCCGTGATCACCCAGTCGCGCCACCGCCACATCGACCGTTCCGCATCGTTGTTGAAACCGTGCGTGTCGGCATAGCGCGCCACGTCGATCCAATCCATCGCCATGCGTTCGCCATAGGCAGGCGAAGCGAGCAAGCGATCCACCACGGCGGCATAATCCGCTTCACGGCGCGGCCTGAACGCGTCCAGTTCGGCAAGCGTTGGTGGCAGGCCTGTCAGATCGAGCGAAACGCGCCGCAGCCATGCCGCAGGCAATGCCGCCGCATTCGGTCGCAGACCTTCCGTCGACAACCGCGCCCGCACAAACGCGTCAATCGGCTCGCGCTCCTTGCCCGGAACGACAGGTCGCACCGGAGGCACGAAACTCCAGTGCTTCGCGCGCTTGCCGCCCTCACCGATCCACCGCTGCAAAACCGCGATCTGCTCCACGCTTAATGAACGGTTGGAAGCAGCAGGCGGCATCCGCCGCGCCCCGTTCGCCGTAATCCGCGCCAGAATCCTCGCCGGATCCACCCCATCCACATCCAGCCGAATCCCGGCCATTCGCCGCTTCTCATCCTGACCATGGCACAGGAAGCAGTTTTCCGAAAGGATGGGCCGCACTTCACGGTCATAGTCCACCGCCCCCGCCAACAACGCGCAGCAGCCCAGCAGCCACACCACGCCTCGTGAAAGAATATTGGCTGCCCCCATCGGCCCTTATTATATGCGTGTCCAACTTAAGAACACTGACCTGAACGTCTCCCGAATCTGCTTCGGCACCATGACCTTCGGAGGCCAGACCGACGAACCGGCTGCCGCCCGCATCGTGGATACCTGCCTGGATCGCGGCATCAACTTCTTTGATACCGCCAACGCCTACACCGGAGGCAATTCCGAAATCATTCTCGGCAAGGTCCTGGGCTCGCGTCGCAAAGATATCGTGCTCGCCAGCAAAGTCTCCAATAAAGTGGGCGACGGACCCGACCTCCAGGGTCTCAGCAAGGCAGCCATGCTTCGCTGCGTTGACGACACGCTTCGTCGGCTCGGCACCGACTACCTCGACATCTATTACCTGCACCTGCCGGATCGCCAAACGCCCATCGAAGAAACTCTCGAAACCATGCAGTTGCTGGTCACCCAGGGCAAGGTCCGCTACCCGGCTACGTCCAACTACGCGGCCTGGAAAGTGGCCGAAATGTTCGGCATCTGCGCGAAGAACAACTGGGCGCCGCCCTTTATCTCTCAGCCGATGTACAACGTCATCGCGCGCGGCATCGAGCAGGAATATCTGGAAATGTGCGCCCGGTTCGGCGTGTCAAACATCGTGTTCAATCCACTGGCAGGCGGCCTGCTGACCGGCAAGCAGGCGCGACGTGCTCCAACTCCCGGCACGCGCTTCGACAACAATCAGATGTATCTGAACCGCTACTGGCACGACGCCACTTTCGACGCCATCGACCGCCTGCTCGAAGCCTCGAAACAGTACAACCGCAGCCTGATCAGCGTGTCATTGAACTGGCTGCTGCACCACACGCCGGTCGAGTGCGTAATCCTCGGCGCTTCGAAGCTGGAGCACCTGGTGCAGAACCTCGATGCGCTCGAAGATGGCCCTCTGCCTGCCGACCTTCTCACGACCCTCGACCAGGTGTGGAAGGGTCTGCGTGGCAGCACCCCGAACTACAACCGATAAAACCAGATAAACTTGTCCTGAGGAACCATGAAGATTTCCGGAATACTCTCGATGCTCGCCCTGCTTGCAGGCCCGGCCCAGGCGACCACCGTCTTGTTTCAGGACAACTTCACGCCAGCCGCGCACCCGGACACCGCGAAGTGGACTACGGTCATCGGGCGGGGCTCCTTTCCGGGCCGAACCCAGCGGGCGAACCGGGTAACCCAGGGTGCGTCGTCTCCGGTCACCTCAGCGGGCGCACAGCTTTCGCTTGAAACCTTTCACCCCACCGGCTTTTCCACCTACGGCAGAAACCTCGAATCGCTGAATTCCTTCCTGCCAACAGCCACGGACATCATCGAATTCAGCACCACTATGGAATTAGGCGCTGTACAGCCGGGAGTCGTCTACGTGGATAACACCCTTTTGGGCTCCGCCACTGACCACATTGCGCAGGGCCCCATGCAGGCTAACGAGATTGCCTCGGCGCCCGCGTCAGACCGGCCTGCGGCCTTTCATGCAGCACTGAAGCCGGTGAGCACCGCTGACCAGAATCAGACGTATGTGGCCGGCATTTCAAACGTGACGGTCACCACCACCGCAACTCCCGAACCAAGCACGTGGGCGTTGATGTTGGGAGCGCTGTTGACCCTGTCCTCCTATGCCGGAACACTCGCTCCGCTGAAGCAGTATTGTTCCGGCTGCCACAATTCGAAAACCAAATCAGGCGGTCTTGCCTTCGATATCACGGACACCCGCAACCCTGAAGTCTGGGAGAAAATCGACCACCGCCTGCGCGCTCGCTCCATGCCGCCGGCAGGGTTGCCGCGCCCGGACGAGGCCACCTACAAAGACCTCCTGGCAACCATCGGGAAGGATCTTGACAGCGTCGCCCCGAACCCCGGTCGCACCGACACTTTCCGTCGCCTCAACCGCACCGAATATCAGAATTCGGTTCGCGATCTGTTCCTTGTCGATGTCGACGTGACGAACCTTCTGCCCGCCGATGAATCCAGTCATGGCTTCGACAACATCACGGTTGGCGACCTCTCGCCCACCCTGCTGGATCGTTACCTGACCGCCGCCCGCCGCATCGTCCGCCTGGCCATGGGAAGCCCTGTGAAAGCGCCGGGGGGAGACACTTTCGGGCTGCCTCCGGACCTGACGCAGGAAGAACATTTTGAAGATCTGCCGCCCGGCACACGCGGGGGGACGGTTGTCAAATACACCTTCCCTCTCGATGCCGAATACGACTTTCAGCTGCGGTTGGCGCGCGACCGCAACGAACATGTGGAAGGCCTGCAGGAGCCACACGACATCGAAGTAACCGTGGATGGCGAACGCGTCAAACTCTTCTCCGTCGCGCCGCCGCCGAAGAATCAGGATCATCACCTGGTTGACGAGCACCTGAAGGTCCGCTTCCCGGTGAAAGCCGGGCCGCATTTGATTGCCGTGGCCTTCATCAAGAAACCGTCGCTGCTGCTCGAATCGGAACGCCAGCCGTATCAGGCGCACTTCAACATGGATCGCCACCCGCGCATCCAGCCGGCGCTTTACTCGCTCACCGTGAATGGTCCCTTCAATGCGAAAGGCCCTGGTGACAGTCCCGGCCGGCGCCGTATTTTCGTATGTAGACCGACGAAGCCCACCGAAGAAGAACCGTGCGCGCGTCGCATTTTCTCGGCAACCATGAAGCGGGCTTACAGACGCCCCGTTACGGACACAGACCTGCGGGCTCCGTTGCGCCTCTATCGCGAAACCCGCAAGGACGAAGGCTTCGAGTCCGGTGTGGAGCTCGGCCTGAGCGCCGTTCTGGTGAGCCCGGAATTCCTCTTCCGAGTGGAGCGTGAGCCCGATGGCATCGCCCCCAAAACGAGCTACAGACTCACCGATATCGAACTCGCCACGCGCCTGTCGTTCTTCCTCTGGAGCAGCATTCCGGACGACGAACTGCTGGACCTCGCCATCAAAAACGACCTGCATAATCCAGGCGTTCTGAACAAACAGGTGAGCCGCATGCTCGCTGACAAACGCTCCCGCGCCCTGATCACCAACTTCGCCGAACAATGGCTGCATCTGCGCAACCTCGCGTCCATCACGCCGGATATGCGCACCTTCCCTGATTTCGACGACAACCTGCGCCGGGCTTTTCGTGAAGAGACGCAGCTCTTCCTTGAGAGCATCCTGCGTGAAGACCGCAACGTGCTCGACATGTTGCGCGCCAAATACAGCTTCGTAAACGGGCGCCTGGCGAAGCACTACGGCATTCCGAACGTTTATGGCAGCCGCTTCCGCCGCGTGGAATTCGGCGCAAACGACGTGCGGGGCGGCCTGCTGCGTCAGGGCAGCATCCTGACTGTCACTTCGTATGCCACGCGCACCTCACCCGTGATTCGCGGCAAGTGGATTCTCGACAACATCCTGGGCACACCGCCGCCCCCTCCGCCACCCTTCGTGCCAACCCTCAAAGAAAACTCCGGCGGCCTGAAGAACCTGCCCATGCGGGAACGCATCGCCGAACATCGCGCGAACCCCGCCTGCGCTTCGTGCCACAACATCATGGACCCGCTCGGCTTCGCGCTGGAAAACTACGATGCCGTGGGCCGATGGCGCTCGACCGATGAGAACAAGCCTGTCGATGCGAGTGGCAACCTGCCTGACGGCACGAAGTTCGACGGGCCCGCCGCGCTGCAAACCGCGCTGCTGAACCACCCCGATATCTTCGTCGGCACGCTGAGCGAAAAGCTGCTGACCTACGCGGTGGGCCGCCCCGCCGACTACTACGATGGCCCCGCCACACGCCGCATCGTTCGCGACGCGGCTGCGGCGGATTACCGCTTCTCGTCCATCATCACCGGAATCGTCAACAGTACTCCGTTTCAAATGAGGAGATCGAAATGATCGTCACAAAGAAAGCTCTTTCCCGCCGCACGCTGCTCCGGGGCGTTGGCACGGCACTCGCGCTGCCACTGCTCGATGCCATGGTCCCCGCGCTCACGCCGCTGCGCGCGTCCGCCGCGGAACCCGTGCGTCGCCTGGGCTTCGTCTATATCCCCATGGGCGCGTACATGAAGGAATGGACCCCGCAGGGCAGCGATCTGACGAAGCTTTCGCCCACCCTCAGTTCCCTGAAGCCCTTCACCGACCAGTTGACCGTCTTCGGCAATCTGGAACTGAAGAACGCTTACCCCGGCACCCATGCCACATCGAACGCTGCCTTCCTCAGCGCTGCCACTGCCAAGTGGACAGAGAGCACGGACTACGAACTCGGCACCACGGTGGATCAGCTTGCCGCGCAGCACATCGGCAAAGAGACGCGCCTGCCTTCGCTCGAACTCGCCATGGACCTGCTAACGACCGTTGGCCAGTGCGACAACGGCTACGCCTGCGTGTACCAGAACAATCTCTCGTGGTCGTCACCCACCACGCCGCTGCCCTCCGAAGCACACCCGCGTGTGGCATTCGAGCGACTCTTCGGCGAAGGCGGCACGGCTGCCGACCGCAAAGCCGAACTGCGCAAGAAGGCCAGCCTGCTCGATTTCGTCACCGAGGACATCTCGCGCCTGCAGAGGAAGCTCGGCTCCGATGACCGCGGCAAGGTCAATCAATACCTGGATACCGTGCGCGAAGTGGAGCGTCGTATTCAAAAGGCCGAAGCGGAAGCCGGCAACGGCAATGCCCGCGATCTGGATCGGCCGCTCGGCGTGCCCGCTGCCTATGCGGACCATGCGAGGCTGATGTTCGATCTCCAGGTGCTGGCGCTGCAGAGCGATGTCACCCGTGTGATCACCTTTCAGCTGGCTCGCGAAACCAGCACCCGTACGTATCCGGAGATCGGCGTCAGTGACCCGCACCACCCGCTCACACACAACGCGGGCGATCTGGAAAAGCTCGCCAGGGTGGCGACTATTAACGCCTTCCACGTCTCACTGTTCTCGTACTTCCTCACCAGGCTGAAAGCCACGCCCGACGGCAACGGCAATCTGCTGGACCACACGATGTACCTTTACGGCAGCGGCATGAGCAACGGCGATGTTCACGATCATGTGAACCTGCCGGTGCTGGTGGCAGGTGGCCCGGGCGTGAAGGGCGGACGCAACATTCAATACAAACAGCCGACGCCACTCGCTAATGTCCATCTGACGCTTCTCGACAAGGTGGGCGCGCATGTGGAGAAGTTTGCCGATAGCCAGGGCAAGGTACCGGAACTGCTGACACTTTGATGCGGTCAATCATTATTTGCCTGCTGGCGTGTGCCGCTCTGAGTGCGCAGCCGCTGCACCAGGCTGTCTATGACGACGACCTGCCCGCTGCGATGAAGCTGTTGAGAGACGGGGCTGATGTGAAGGCTCCGAACCGCTACGGGGTGACGCCGCTTTCCATGGCCTGCACGAATGGTAATGCCGCGATGGCGGAGATGCTGATCAATGCCGGAGCCGATGCGAACGGCATGCTGCCGGGCGGTGAGTCCGCACTGATGACGGCTGCGCGCACTGGTCGGGTGGAGGCTGTGGAAGTCCTCATCGCGCACGGCGCAAAGGTCAACTACAAGGACCCCCGGGGCGCACAGACGGCTCTGATGTGGGCTGCCGCCGAAGGCAATGCCGACGTGGTGGAGGCGCTGCTCAAGGCAGGCGCGGAGCTTCACGCACAGCTTGATTCGGGCTACACACCTTTCCTCTTCGCGGTGCGCGAGGGCCGCATGAATGTGGTCAAGTCGCTGCTAAAAGCCGGCATCAGCCCCAACGAAACCGTGGAGGCCCACAAGGCCGGGGGACTTCGACCTGCATCGGGCGCGGGCGTGCCGCGCAACGGCGTCAGCGCGCTGGTTCTGGCAGTGTCGAATGCGCATAACGATCTGGCGGCGTTTCTTCTTGATGCGGGCGCGGATCCGAACGCAGCGACCGCGGGCTACACGGCGCTTCACGTGATCACCAACATCCGCAAATCCGGCGGTGGCGATAACGACCCGCCCCCGCAGGGTTCCGGCAACACAACCTCGCTGGACCTTGTCCGCAAGCTGGTGAGGAGCGGAGCCGACATCAACGCACGTATGACGAAGCCCATCAAGTTCGGACTCACCGGGCTCAACACCATGGGGGCCACACCATTCATGCTGGCGGCGAAAACCGCCGACGCTGAGCTGCTGAAACTGCTCGCTTCTCTGGGTGCCGACACGAAGATCAACAACGTCGACAACGCCACCCCGCTGATGGCCGCCGCGGGTCTCGGCACGCGATCGCCGGGCGAAGATGCAGGCACGGAAGACGAGGTGGTTGAAGCCCTCCGGGTCCTCCTTGACCTCGGCCAGGATATCAACGCGGCAGACAACAACGGCGAAACAGCTATGCATGGCGCCGCCTATAAGAACTCCCCGAAAGCTGTAGAATTTCTCGCCTCAAAAGGCGCGAAGCGAGAGATCTGGGACAAGCCGAACAAGCAGGGCTGGACGCCGCTGACCATCGCGGAGGGCCATCGATTCGGCAACTTCAAACCTTCATTTGTGACCGTCGATGCCTTCCACAGGGTCATGGGAATAGCACCAACTCCTTCATCAGAGCTTCAACGGTAGCGGCAACGCGGTCTTCCACGGATTCATCGAAGCGCGCGGGCAGCCCGTAGGGAACCATGGAGGTGGCGCCTTCATAGCCGCCTTCCTGCCAGACGCGTTTTGAGGGGATGTAGGCGAAGACTTCGTTGGAGTAACCGGCCACCCAGAGGTTGCGGAAGCCGTATTGACGCTTGAAGCGGAGGGCGTAGTCGGCCACTACTTCGCCGCCGAGTGCGAGGAGCGTGAGGTCGCCGATTTGCCATGCCTGGGCCTGCCAAACGTGCGATGCAGGCAGGCGGCCATCCTGATTGAGTTGCGCGAGCATCATGCGGGCATAGCGCTTTTCCATGTCGTTGCCGGTGGTGGAGCGGCGCAACCATTCGTCGCGATTGGGCGCGGGTTCGAGCGGCAGATCAACTTCGCGGAAAACGGCGCGGATGAGGCCATCGAGCTTGCGGGGCTTGCCTTCGACGATCTCAGTGGCGGCTGCGGCGATGACTTCGCCATGACGTTTGGCGAGGGCTTCGGAGTGGCGCGGCAAGGGGTTGGAATCGGCTCCGCAGCCTTGCACGAACATCGCGACCGCGCCGGGGTACTTCGCTTCCAGTGATGATTGAGAATAGCCGGCCCAGTCACCACTGACCAGGAGATCGTCGAGCGTGGTGTTGTGGCAGGCATAGCCGAAGACGATGGCGCGGATGGTGCCGTCCGCGGCACGGACAGTCAGCACGGGCACGTCAGGATCGGTGACGTTTGGATACTCTGGATTGCCTGTGCGGCGGCGGTTGACGGCGAGGCCGGCGAGGCCCTGGGCGAAGGTGAGTTGGGCTGGCTGCAGGGTTGCGAGGGAGCGGCCGACGAGGTCGATCAGTTGTGCGTCGAGCCATGCGGTGTAGCGCGCGATGACGACTCGGTGCTCGTCCGTAAGAGGATACGCCGGGGCCAGCGCGGCACCGATGACCGGCGCGCTGTGGGTGTGTGACGCGTTCAGCATGAGAAGGCGGCGCGGAATCTGATAGCGGCTCTCCACCTGCGTTGCCACTGATGCGGACAGATCGCCGGTGAAGCCCAGCAGATCGGTCGTGATGAGCACCGCCGTGACTCCGTTCCCGTCACGGAGCGTGAGGGCTTTGGCCCAGATCTTTTGGCGGACTCCCTGGGAGGATTTGGTGCGGGAGCCGAAGCCTGCGAGCCAGATGGACTCCTTCGGTGTGATGTCGAGCGTGGCCACGCCGGCCTGGATGGCTGCGAGGGCGTGGGTGGAGAGTACGCAGAAGGCGATGAGATGACGGAGCATAGACGCACTGATTGTAAGCTTTCGGGTAGAATTGACAACGAAATGACCAGACGATTCTTTCTTGGTGCGGCGACCGCGGCTTCGGCGTGGCGGGTGATGGGTGCGAACGATGTGATCGATGTGGCGATCATCGGCCTGGGCGGGCGGGGTGGTGATCATATGAAGGCCATGGCTACCGTGCCGGGCGCTCGCATTGCCGCTGTCTGCGATGTGAACCAGGCGGCTCGGGAACGCGCAGTCGCGCTGGTGACGAAGCTGACGGGGCAGGCCCCGCGCACGTTCGACGGGATGAAGAAGCTGTTCGACGACAAGACAATTCCGGTCGTCACGATGGCGACACCGAACCACTGGCATGCGCTGGGGACGATCTGGGCTTGCCAGGCGGGCAAGGACGTGTATGTGGAGAAGCCGGCGTGCCACGACATGCACGAGGGAGAACGGATGATCGCGGCGGCGAAGAAGTACGGACGGATGGTGCAGGTGGGGTCGCAGGGGCGCAGTATGGCGTTCCGAAAGCGTGCCATTACAAAGCTGCACGACGGGACGATTGGCGAGGTGTTCATGGCGAAGGGGCTTTGCTATAAGAGGCGGCCTTCGATTGGCCGGTCGCCCGTGGAACCGGTACCGGCGGGAATTGACTGGGACCAGTTTCTGGGGCCTGCGCCGATGACGCCGTTTACGATGAACCGGTTCAAATATAACTGGCACTGGTTCTGGGCGACGGGGAATGGAGACATCGGGAACCAGGGGGCGCATGAGATGGATTTTGCGCGGTGGGGACTGGGTGTGGGGGCCCCGAAGAAGGTGGTGTCAACGGGCGGCAAGTTTGTGTATGACGACGAGCAGGAGACGCCGAATACGCAGATTGCCGAGTATGACTATGGCAAGCAGCGGCTGGTGTTTGAGGTGCGCGGGCTGCCCACTAATGCGGAAGAGGGCGTGATGGTGGGGAATATTTTCTTTGGCACCGAGGGCTACATGGCGGTGGACCAAAGCGGCTGGCGCGTGTACAAGGGTGATGTGACGAAGCCCATGACGCCGGGGACACTGGTGGCCGAGGAGAAGCAGGATCCGGTGGCGGCGCTGGACACGGCACCGCATTTTGCGAATCTGCTGGAGGCGGTGCGGCGGCGGGACGCAGGGGTGCTGAACGCTCCAATTGAAGAGGGCGTGGCGTCGGCTGATTTATGTCATTTGGCGAATGCGAGTTATCGCACGGGGCGGGCTTTGACTGTGGGCACCGCGTGGGATGTGAAGGGCGATGCGGAGGCCGCGAAGCTGCTGGCCCCGGCGCACCGGGCACCGTATACGCTGCCGGCGTTCTGAAGCAGGAAGCGGGTGGCGTCTTCGGCTTCGAGAGGCGGGGCAATCAGATAGCCCTGGAAGAGGTCGCCACCGGATTGGCGCGCGAATTCATGCTGCCAGGGTTCTTCGATACGTTCGAAGACGACCTGGTAGTTGAGTTGGTGCGCGCGCCTGACGGTCTCTGCGATGAGGCGCTGGTCGGCGCTGACTCCGGCGGTGAGGGAGCCATCGATTTTGATGTAGTCGATGGGCAGGTCGCGAACGAGGCGATGGGGCGCTCCGACGCTGAAATCATCGGCGGAGATGGTCAGGCCGGCGGCGCGGAGTCGACTCAGATGGGGCACTGCGGCATCGCCATCGTTTCCCGTAATTTCGATCACGAGGCTGGACGGCGGTAGTTCGTAAGAAGCGAGAATCGCGAGAAGAGTGTCGGTGAAATCGGGCCCTTCGAGCTGCACCGGTGAGACGTTGACGGCGATGGGCACGGGATACCCCGCGTCGCGCCATTGGCGGGCCTGTTGGCAGGCTGCTTCGAAGATCCAGTTGCCGATTTCGTGGATGAGGCCGGTTTGTTCGGCGACGCCGAGGAACTCATCGGGCGGGATGCTGCCGAGGATGACGTCCTGAATGCGGACGAGGGTTTCCATTTGGGCGATGGCTCCGGCGCGGTCGAGGACGGGCTGGAAGACGAGGTGGAGGCGACCGGCGTCGAGCGCGGAGCGGATGAGGTTGACGATTTCCCCGCGGCGGAATTCGGTCTCGCTCATTTCGGGATGGAAGACGGTAAAGGCGCCGCCGGAGTGGAGCTTGGTGTGGCGCATGGCGAGGTCGGCCTGGCGGATGAGAGTGAGAGGGTCGCGGCTGTGGGCGGGACAGAGGCTGAGGCCGAGGCTGGCGGGGACGGAGGCGCGGTTTTTGATGACGGCGTCCAGGATGTTGCGGGCGGTTTGTTCGGGCGCGGGGTGGCGGGTGACGACGACGAACTCGTCACCGCCGACGCGGGCGAGAAGGTCGCCGCGGTTGATGCCGGCGCGGATGCGGTGGGCGGTTTGTTGGAGGAACAGATCGCCGACGCGG
>JBBQDH010000087.1:0-22380 GCA_038319515.1 Bryobacterales bacterium | reverse complement strand
CGGGACGCGGATGCAGACAAGACGCTCTACGACGAACTAACTCGCAAGATCAAGGAAGCCGGAATCAACGCAGGCTTTCAGGGTAGCTCGATCCGTTTGGCAGATGAAGCCCGGCCTGCAAAGAGACCTGTGTTCCCCAACGTCCGGACCAACGGGTTGCTGGCGTTCCTCATTTCGCTCGTGGTGGGGGTGATGGTTATCTTTGTATTGGAGAACATGGACCACACCTTGCGTGATCCGGACCAGATTCAGCGGCAGTTGCAGACCGAGGTGCTGGGTGCTTTGCCTGTGGTGAAGGCGTGGCGTGGACACCTTCCTGGTGTCGATGCCGCAGGCAAACCTCGGGAACTGTTCGGCTCGGGTGGCGTTGCCAGCACCTACGAAGAAGCCGTGCGAACATTACGCGATTCCATTCTGTTGCCCAACGCTGACCGGCGCCCCCGCACACTGCTGATGACGTCCGCGACGCCCCGTGAAGGCAAGACGACTACAGCAGTCCACCTGGCGGTGGTCCACAGTCAGCAGAAACGGAAGACGCTGATCATCGACGCCGATTTGCGTCGGCCTGGCGTATACAACCACTTGGGCGTATCAAATGACAAGGGCATGTCGGACGTGGTGAACGGCGACGCCGACTGGCGCAGCCTCGTACAGCAGACCAACGCCTTCCCTTATCTCTCGGTGCTTCCGGCGGGCCAACCGTCCCGGCGGGCGGCGGATGGTATCGGCGACACGCTGCGATCGTTGCTGGCAGTGGCAGTTCAGGAATACGATCTGGTGATTTGCGACGCACCGCCGCTGCTGGGCTTTGCGGAGTCGCTGCAGATTGCGGCCCTGGTGGATGGTGTTGTGGTGGTGGCGCTGGCCGGACAGACGGAACGGACCGCCGTGGCGAGCGTGCTGAGCAGCCTGAAACGGCTGCGTGCGAACGTCATCGGGCTGGTGCTCAATGAAGTCCGTGCTGATATGAGTGAGCGCTATTACTACTACGGCTACTACGGGAAGTATTACAGCCGGTATTACAAAGCGCTAAGCAGTTAAGATCATTCACCGTTCCAAAGCAACAAAGCAAAACGCGAGGGAGACACCGGCATTGAACTTAAAGCGTTATGCAGACCTGACTTCGGAGGACCTCAATATTGAATTTCAGGTTCACACGACCCAGACAGACGGCCAGGCGTCCGTAGCGGAAATCCTGCGTGCAGCTTCGGTTTGCGGACTCGCAGCGATTGCGCTGACCGAGCATGTTCGGATGGAAACAGACTGGTTTCCAGAATTTGCGTCCGCAGTGAGAGAAGAGGCAAAAGCATATCCTGACTTGCGTGTGTATGTGGGGTGTGAAGCAAAAGCGCTCGATTTGAACGGTTCGCTGGATGTCACGAAGAAAATCGTAGACGAGTGCGATATTGTGCTCGGCAGCGTTCATCGGTTTCCGGGCGAAGGTGGAGGTTATGCCGACTGGGACCAGATGAAGGACGCGGAATTCGCAAAGATGGAACATGATCTCTCTCTGGGGATGATGAGGTTTGCGCCGATCACGGTTTTGGCGCACCCCGGCGGGATGTTTCAGCGAAGGAGGAAGCAGCCATTTCCGGAAATCTGGATCCGCAGTCTCATGTCGGCCTCGATTGAGACGGGCGTAGCGATTGAAATCAACTCGTCATACCTGAGGGATACCGACGGGTTTCTGAGCCTGTGCCAGGAGATCAACCCTTACATCTCGATCGGCTCGGACTCGCACACCCTCGACACGCTCGGACAGTGTCGTGACGTGCTGCGCGGGAAAAGGCAGGACCTCGTATGAAAGCGTTGATCACGGGAGGTGGATCGCTTCTGGGACAAGGGATTTTCCGGGCACTGCGGGCGTCCAAGTTCAAGACTCATATCGTAGCCGTAGACCCCAGCCCCCTTTCCGTAGGACTCTATTGGGCGGACTCGGCGCATCTGGTTCCGCTGGCAAAGGCGCCCAACTACGTGGAGTGTATAAGGGAGGTTCTACACCAGGAGCGTCCCGATATCGTATTTATCGGCACGGACGTCGAACTCGAGATTTTCGCCAGGTACAGACACGAGTGGGAAACGGAGTTCAAGACCCATATTGTCGTGAGCAGTTCGGAAGTAATTGGGATCGCGGACGACAAGTGGAAGACATACCTCTTTCTGAAAGAGAACGGATTTCCCTGCCCCGATTCCGTTTTGCCGGGTGACGAGGAAGCACTGCTTGAGCGGGTAGGGTTTCCGTTGGTCGTGAAGCCGCGTGTGGGTGCACGGTCGGTGGGCGTTCATGTGGTCAGGAATCGCGAACAACTCGCCAGGGTGCTGACTCCGGAAGCGATCCTCCAGGAGTGCGTCGCCACTGATGCCGACGAGTATACGGCAGGCTCTCTGACATTCGGGGATTGCCGGGCCACGATTGTAATGCGGCGTATCCTGCGGGACGGTAACACCTACACCGCTTTCGCTGAAGAATACCCGGAACTGAACGCGACCGTAAGGGCACTGTCAAACGCCTTGCAGGCCTATGGACCGGCCAATTTTCAGTTCCGTTTGACAGCAACCGGCGAGGTGAAGGTCTTCGAGATTAATGGTCGTTTCTCTGGAACTACTCCGCTGAGAGCGCACGCAGGCTTCAACGAGGTCGAGATGGTAATTAGTTACCTTCTGGAAGGCAAGCTCGTGGAACAGCCTGCGATTCAGCCTACGGTCATCCTTCGTCATTGGAGCGAAACGGCGGTTTCGCCGGAGCAAGTGGCAAACTTTTCGTCTAAGCGGTCCGGATAGCGCAATGCCTTGTTTGGCAATCACGGGGGCTAACGGTTTCGTTGGCCGGCATTTGACAAAATCCGCGTTGTCGCGCGGATGGTCGGTTCGTGCTTTCTCGCGCAGGACTGAGTGGCTGGAATCGCTGGAACCCAATGCAGGTCTGAGTGTACATACCCTGGACTTGACAGAGCCTCCGGGCCCGGAAATGCTGGCTGGCGTCGATACCGTTTGCCACCTGGCAGCCTATTTGCCGGCGAACTATACGGACGCCGCAGTAGCACAGGCGTGCCTAACCCGAAACGCTCTTGCCACGTTGTCGCTGCTGAATGCGGCGCGCGAGGCTGAAGTGCCCCACTTCATCTACTATTCCTCCGGAAACAGCTATTCCGCGCAGGAGCGAATGGTGAAAGAGGAAGATGCTCTTTTTCCATCGCGTCATGCCGTTTATTATTTGTCGAGCAAGCTGGTGGGCGAAATGTATTGCGAGCACGCCCGCATTGCACACGGGCAGCAAACCGCCGTCCTGCGCCTTTCGAGCGTTTATGGTCCGGGTCAGGCGGGTGGTGTTGTGCTGCGCTACGTACAGAATCTGGTATCGGGTTTACCGATCCGAATTGCCGATGGAGGCAGACACAGGGCGGACTTCGTGTTTGTGGACGACGTAATTCAGGCAACATGGCGGGTGATCGAAACCCGCGGATATGGAATTTTTAATGTGGGCAGCGGACAAAACCACACTGTACTGGAACTGGCCATGACGATCACGGAACTGACGGCAGCGGACTCCGGGCTGGTGGATGTTCAACTGCCGCTGCCTGGGCCGGCAAGTGGGTTTTCAGCTCTTGACATCACACGCGCCCGAAGTGAACTCGGTTACGAGCCGACGCCGCTGAAGGTCGGGCTCACCTCGTTCGCAGAAGCTCAAAGACATCTCCGGAGCTAGTCTGGCTCTTTCGGCGACTCGGAGAATTTCGGCATGGTAGCATGCCCTTTCTGGCTGATACCCTTGCGCAGCACGACGGCGCGCAGAGTCATCAGAATAATTCTAAGGTCCAGAAACAAACTAACATTTTCCACATACCAGACGTCCAGGCGAAACTTCTCGGCCCACGTAATGGCATTGCGCCCTTTCACCTGCGCCCAGCCTGTGATACCCGGTTTGACGTTATGCCTGCGGCGCTGGAAGGCGGAATAGTAAGGAAGATATTCAGGCAGCAGGGGGCGAGGGCCGATGAGGCTCATATCCCCCTTGAGGATGTTCCAGAACTGCGGAAGCTCATCGAGACTGCTGGAACGCAGAAAACGCCCGAAGCGGTTGATTCTAAACTCGTCGGCCAGTAACTCGCCGGATTTATCCCGCTCGTCGGTCATGGAGCGGAACTTCAGGAAGAGAAAAGACTGATCTCCCCGGCCAATTCGCACCTGACGAAACACCACGGGGCTCCCAAGCTTCCAGCGGATGGCCAGGGCCAGCGCCAGCATCACCGGCAAAAGGACGATCAGTGCAACTGCCGCAAGCATACGGTCCAGCACAGCCTTAAAAAACCTCGGGTAGATCACGATGCAGGACTCAAGCCACGGCTGCGCCAGGCGATTTCCGCAGCATCGGGAAGGCGTTGGCTCAACAGGAGATTGCAGCCGGTTTCAGCAACCAGCGGAGCGAGGCACTCCGGTGGCGGAAACCAATTGCGTTTGCGGCTTGTCATCAGATGGACCGCATTGACGATATTGACGGGATCGTCTCCGGCCAGGATATTGGAACCACACCCGACGGTTTCCGGACGCTCGGTGGCATCACGGATAGTGACGTTCACGACGCCGAAAATGCAGGCCACGTGCTGAACGGTACCACTGCAGGAGAGGGTACTGAAAGCATTTTTCTCAAGCTTTGTGAAGTCAAAAAAGCCCATGGGCGCAAGAAAATGCAAACCAGAGCTGGTGATGTCGACAACGAACTCCTCTACCTTGGTCCGGGTGCGGGGGTGGAAGGAAATGATGACGGGCAAACCAAACCGGCGGTGCAGTTCTTCGGGCGCGGGGACCTGGCGAGTGCGGGCGGCTTCCATAATATTAATAGTGGCCAGGATATTGGTTTGGGCACCGTCAGTGGGCATATCGATGGAGCGCCTGTTGCGGACGGAGGCGGCGAGGTAAAAAATGACATCGGCGCCTTTGGGGGCGGCTTCCACGGCTACCTTGTCGCGAACGTCGCCCTCGATAAACATGGCGGCCTTAATACTTTTGGGATTGATGCGGCGTCCGGGCTGGAAATTATCCAGGATGGTGACGGCATGTCCGTCTTTAATCAGTTGGTGTGCAAGGTTTGAGCCGATAAACCCGGCCCCCCCCGTTACAAGTGTTCTCATTTCGTTACAGTGTATTGAATCGGTACGGAAGGAGTAACGCCAGCGGAATGAAGGACAAACGCGGCTTTCTCCCCTCTAATTGTAGCGCGGCACGCCTGACTGCCCACAGTTTGCGACTGCCTGATAAACCCTTTCCAAAGCCTTATTGAGGCCTTCGCGAAGCCTAACGGAAGCCGGAACGAAGTCAATGGCCACAGGGACTCTGGCCCGGATTAAACTCCGTAGAATCAGGTAGTCACTCCTTATTGAAGGTGCCCGCAGGTGCCCGCGGATTGATTGAATGGAAATAGAACTCTCAGAAACCTGTCATCCACTTTCTGCGACGCGGGCAAAGAGCTTTTCGAAGCGGCTACCGCCCTTCCCGGAAATAGTATTCCCGACCGGCGGCTCCCACGGCTTGCAGCCGCCCGGGGTCCATCCCGGCTTGGCGAAGTGGGGCCCCGGCGAGGAGTGTGGCCTTGCCGCGAGGAGAAACAGCTCCTGCTCCGGCAGCAGCCACCATGTCTGCCGCATCGCCCCGAACCGCCATGAGGATTGGTTTTCCGGCAGCCATGTGGGCCTGCGTCCTGGACGGATGGTGATTTCGAAAAGCGGGTTGTTTTTCAGATTGACACCTAAAGACCGTAAGACCTAAGACATGGAGAGTAGCGGCGCCATCTCAGAAGCGGGGCGGGTAGCAAGAATAAGAACCTTACTGCTTCCGCAGGACTGCGATTCAAGACGGGCGCGCTCGATTCCACCACCGACGAAGACGTATTGGATGACGGCTTTCTTCTCCGCACAAATACGGGTGGCTTCGGGAACGGTATCCAGATCGTGGGCCTTGCCCCTGGTGTCGGCGAACAGGATATTGAAGCGTCAGAACATGCCCGTGTCGCGAGTAAGGCTTTCATCGAAGGGAACCGTCGCGCTGCCTGCCTCATTGCACCAGTTCGGGATGACGGTGGCCTTAGCTTCGGAGACTCCCCGGCTCAGCAGTGCGCGGCGGAAACCGGGGGACAGAACGGCCTCGTGCGCGGCGCGACGGTAAACAAATGAACACCATGCGCCGCTTCCACCTCATGCCCCCGGCGAGTGAGTTCGAGCGCAAACGGATGGCCCTTGAAGTCGGGCTCGGGCGTGAAGAACCGGGACAGGAAAAGAATTTTCACTGCGCCCCAACGGCCCTGTAAAGGCGCCCCGCAACCGATTGAATATCGGCGTTGGAAAGGCCTTGCTCGACAGGGAGGGAAAGCACTTCGCGGGCGGCTCTTTCGCTTTCCGGAAAATCTCCTTCCCGATAACCAAGTTCGGTGAAGCAGGGCTGCAAATGAAGCGGCAATGGGTAATATACGGCCGACCCGACGCCAAGTTCCGCCAGCCGGGTACGCACCGCATCGCGGTCCGCCACGCGAACAGTGAACTGGTTGTAGACGTGCCACATACCGTTGCGCTCCACCGGAAGACTGATTGCCCGGAATTCCGGGCGGGAGAGCAGCGCGCGATAAAGTGCCGCATGATCGCGACGGGAGGCAGTCCAGTCCCCCAGATGCCGGAGCTTCACCAGTAGGACCGCAGCCTGGAGAGTATCGAGCCGGGAGTTGATCCCCGCTAGTTGGTGATAGTAGGTCGCTCCGCTCCCGTGAACGCGCAGAAGGCGGAGTTTTCCCGCCAGCGTCGGGTCGTTCGTGGTGATCATCCCGCCGTCACCCAAACCGCCCAGGTTCTTGGAGGGAAAAAAGCTGAAACAGCCGCAGAGCCCCATGGAGCCAGCGGTGAGATTCCACTGTTTCGCGCCGATCGCCTGTGCCGCGTCTTCGATGACCGGAATACCGAAACGGTCGGCGATGGCGTTGATAGCACTCATATCCGCGCACTGGCCGAAAAGATGAACGGGCATGATGGCCCTGATGGTGCGGATTTCGTCAGCGGTGATGCGAGTGAGCAGGCGTTCGAGGGCGACCGGATCCATGTTGAATGTGTCTGGATCGATATCGATAAACATGGGCGTTGCCCCCGCGCGGGCAATGGAGCCGGCGGAGGCGAAGAAGGTGAAGGGGGTGGTGATCGCTTTGTCCCCCGGGCGAAGGCCGAGCGCGAGCAGAGGCAGCAGAAGCGCGTCACTGCCGGAGGCGCATGCGACAGCGAATTTCGTGTTACACAACGCCGCAATTTGAGCTTCCAGTTGCGCGACTTCCGGACCGAGAATGAACTGGCTGTGGTCGAGGACGTCAGCGATGGCGGCGTCGAGCTCAGCACGAATCGCGGCTGTTTGGCGCGTGACGTCAAGGAGGTGAATTTTCGGAGAATCGGGGTTGGTCATTTATTCGGGCCTCTTGCAAAATTAAAACACGGAGGGCGGGTCTTATTTGGAGGAGAGGGGGCTTCCGGCTTAAAACAGGAGTCTGAGATCAAATCTCATACCTGAAAGAACCGTCCCCTTTTGAAGCTTACACTCCTTGGCCAGTTGAATCAATTTCAACGTTCGAGACACTCGAAAGCATAATTTGTCGAGCGTTTATCTCCGGAGCTGCTTGTGGTTTATTGATCCGGACATCCGCAGGTACCGGGCAGTGCCGAGAAGGCTTGCGAATGAGGCGTTCCGGGTGCGCGAGGTAAGCGGCAGTGACGACAGCACCGCACTGAGTCTTGAGAATTTCCGCGACAGCCGGCCTCTCTCTTAATGGTCTTCTTGCAGGAAACCAGAGCATTATATGAAGTGCGGAGCGTGTCAGGTACGTCGCAGACTGTGTTCCAGTGAAAATGATTCGATTGCTTTCTTGTGAGTGCAAGGGGATCAAGATCGGCACTATCATTCAGGAACGCCACGAGATGAACTATCTCATCACCGTCAGCCTTCATCGTCCTTTCCGGCGCCACCACGAAATCGGCACGCACCTTGGTCGCGCAGCTGTCGCGCGTTGGACCGGTCGGCAGCTCATTGAACTTCATTAACTAACCGGACAAGTAAAGCTACGCCTGTCGCCGAAAATATCAGAACCAGGCCGGGACTCTTATCTCCAGGACCTGAATTATGGAGCAGGCCAACCATTTTCACGACGCCTTTCAGCCCCAGCTGTAACACTGTAACCATAGCGTACCGAGTCGCTTCAGGCTCACGCTGCTCGGCGACGCGCCCCCCAAACCATAGGCCTTCGCCTCCGTCGTTCCTTCAGGACCAGTTAAAGCAGAGCCTCCAGCGACATGATATTTGTGCTGTGAATCGCGAGGTTGTTGGGATCGGTCCATTTCGAAATGCGCCCGGAAATCCCGCTGAGGTTCGGAATGGTGATCAATGCCACGCCACCCGGCCTGAGCAGCCTGCGGTGAAGGTCAACGATCTCTCCAGAGCCGTCGAAATGCTTACTTACGCCCGCGCTGTGCACGACATCGAACGGGCCATCCGCGAACGTAGTGGCGAAGATGTATTTGCACCGGGTATCGGCTTCGAGCTCTACCCGGATGAATAGCGCCAGCGTTTCGTGAACGCCTGTGGCTGAATAATCCAGACCTGAAGCCACTGCGCCCAGTGTCGCCGCACACTTCAGGGCAAAACCGGGCGCGGAGCCGATTTCAAGAAAGCGGTTTCCGGGCCGGACGAATTGTACAAGCAGGCCTCTGCGATGCCCGATTGCCACGTTCCAAAATGTCGCATGTCTGAACGAAATTCCGGCGCGTTGTAGAGAGCCTCTCGCTGCCTGTCACAGTCATTTCCAGTGCAGCCCTGCTCACCCGACCTCAACCCCATGAGAACTGCCGGGCACAACTCAAACAGAGGCCCCGCATACTGAAATCCCGGCCTCTGCCGGTTTCAAGGATGCCCGTGCCGATGCCCCCCCGGTATCCTGAAAATGCTTCAGGATCACGCAGCACTTCCAGCCAAAAGGAGGCGCCGGTATTCCTCAATGAGCCGCGCTGAGACCTCATTCTCCGAGAAATTCGCGAGGACATTCTCACGAGCTTTTTGAGCTATCCTGCTGCGCAATTCTACGTTCGACCCCATCCTGAGCAGAGCTGCGGCCAGTTGTGGCCCATCCCCGATATCCACCAATATCCCGCTTTCATTATCCCTGACCACATCGACGCAGCCAGTCGCATTGGTGGCGACTACCGGCACCTCCATGGCTCCCGCCTCCAACAGGACGTTGGGAAGACCTTCCCGCAGTGTCGGCAACACCAGTATGTCCAGCGCGGAATAGACTTCGGGCATTTCTCCCACGAAACCTGTCGTGAGGACGATTCCCGGGTCGTTGGTAATCTCACTCCACAGCGCGTCGGGAATGGGATGGCAGTTCTCCCTTGCACCTGCAAGAAACAACTGGGCCTCCGGAAGCGATTCGCGTACCGTTCGCCACGCCGCCACCAGCGTATCGATCCCCTTGTCGATCACGAACCTGCCGACAAACCCGATCACGAGGGAATTCTCCCGCAAGCCCAGCCGGATTCGGGTCTGACGCCTGCTTTCCGCTGAGTAGCGGGTGGGGTCGAACTTCGCCAAATCTACGCCGTGACTTCCACCATAACCGAGTACTGCCGCCTTTCCCGCAGGGCAGATGGCTCGCGAAAGCATCGCCAGCCGGACCGAAGCGCTCACGCACAGTACACGCGTCGATGCCATGGCGGCTACCCGCTCGGCCATCCGGAGCAATTGTCCCCGCCAGCCCTGGCGGGTTTCCCAGACGAGACCGTTGACCGTATAGATCCGGATCGGCACGCCCACCGCCAGCGCTGCCATCATCCCCAGCAAACCCGCCTTCGGCGTGTGGGTCTGCACTATCTCCGGTCTGATTTGGCGCAATTTCCGGGCAAGGCGGAAAATGGCGCGGCAATCGGCCAGAGGTGAAATGCTTCTGTTCATTTCCACTGCGTGGAGAGGGATATCCACCTCTTCTCTGTAAGCCTCCAGCGCCGGCCCAGGCGACGAAATGGCTTCCACATGGAATCCCGCGTCTTTCAGATCCCTGATTTGCTGCGTGAAGAAACCCAGCGTTTGGGGCACAGTGGTAATCAGCACGGCCCGTGGCCGCTTCCCGCTTTTCGTCGGCGTTCTCACGGATGACCTTCGTGCAGAATTGCCAAAGGGGCGGCGGTCTGCCTTTCGCGTCCTGTTCACACTTCAGCCAGCCCCGTGTCATGCAGCGCCAGGTCATCCAGCCAGGCCTGATACACCAGCACGCTCCAGATTGCTTCCGTCCAGCTTCGGGTACCCGACAAATGCTCTTTCCATCGCCGCAGAATTACAGCCGGATCCACCGCCTGCTGCCTCGCCAGTTTCTCCGGCGTTAGCAGCCCCTCAGCCCAGTTCCGAAGGGGCCCCCGCAGCCAGGCCCCTATCGGTATTCCAAACCCCATTTTGGGCCGGTCGATCATTTCTCTTGGGACGTATTGGTAAAGAACCTGTCGCAGAAGCCACTTGCCCGTTCTCCCACGAATCTTCTGGTCCGGTCGCAGCGACCACGCGAACTCCGCCACCTCATGGTCCAGAAACGGTGCCCTTGTCTCCAGGCTCACCGCCATTGCAGCCCGATCCACTTTCACCATAATGTCATCGGGCAGGTAAGTCATAAGATCGAGGAACATCATCTGTTCGCTCACGTCCAGATCTTTCAAACAGTGGTAGGCCTGAAACGCCGGTTCGGCCCCCTGCTTCTCCGGCCAGCGCCCGGTCGTCAAAACCTCATACATATCGAGAGGGCTGTCGGCCGCCAATGCTCCCG
This sequence comes from Bryobacterales bacterium, assembly GCA_038319515.1. Classification (GTDB taxonomy): domain Bacteria; phylum Acidobacteriota; class Terriglobia; order Bryobacterales; family Bryobacteraceae; genus BOG-234. The sequence goes on along the minus strand of JBBQDH010000087.1, from coordinate 11,555 downwards.
CCAGCTTGTGCATCTTCTCCCCCGCGCCGCGATGCTTGAAACGCGAGGGATTGACCTTAGCCAGAAGGCCGATCGCGGTATCCCACATTTCGGCACTTCCCATCAGGATGGCGGCCGACGCGAGCTTTCGTGCCGGCTTCGGGACGCCCCCCAATCGGCGCCAAAAGGCCTTCACCCAGTAGTGCCGATTGTAACCGCCAAACATCTCGTCGCCACCGTCGCCGGATAGAGCCACGGTCACTTTCGTTCTCGCCAACCGGGACACCAGATACGTGGGCAGCTGCGACGAATCCGCAAAGGGCTCGTCATAGATCCGGGATAGATGGGGAATCACTTCCATCGCGTCTCGCGGCGAAACGATCAATGCGTGGTGATCCGTACCGAGGTGACGCGCCACGGCAGCTGCGTCCTGCGACTCGTCATAGGCACTTTCCTCAAACCCGATGGTGAACGTCTTCACTGGAACCCGGCTCTGCACCTGAGCGATCGCCGTCACTGCGGACGAATCGATTCCGCCGGAGAGTAGTGTGCCAACGGGAACATCCGCCAGCATCTGTCGACCGATGGCCCGGCGCAGCACGGTGTCAAGTTCCACGGTCGCGGTTTCATCGCTGCGCTCCACGCGCTCCGAAGCGCTCTTCGCCATTGAGGCCGCAGACCAGTACGCTTCGATGCGGGTTCTCACCCGGTTGTCAGGATCTTGCAGGATGCGCGTCGCAACGGGGTGAATGGAGTCCCCAAAAGAAGCGCCTGAGCCGGGCTCGATAAACGCTGTGCATCCGGCAGGCAGCTTACCGATGCCGGCATGAATGGAGCGCGGGCCGGGCACATAGCCGAAGCGGAAGTACATGTATTCAGCCTCCCGGTCGATGGTCCCGTTCCATCGCGGATGCGCCCGCAGCGCCTTCAGCTCCGAACCGAACAGAAAGACGCCATGGCTCCAGCCGTAGTACAGCGGCTTTTCCCCGATCCGGTCGCGGGCCAGCGTCAACCTTCTGTCGCGCGTATCCCAGAGCGCGAGTGCGAACATACCGGCGGACCGCCGCAGGGCTTCCTGAAGGCCCCAAAATACGATGGCCTCCAGCAGAACCTCAGTGTCTGAGTGCCCGCGAAATTCGCACCGCCCGCTCGCACGAATCAAGTCCTGGCGAAGATCGGGATGATTGTAGATCTCCCCGTTGAAGACAAGCCGAAAGCGTCCGCAGGCTGACGACATGGGTTGCCGCCCCAGGGGTGACAAGTCAACCACGGCGAGTCGGCGATTGGTCATCGCAATACCAGCTGCGGGGTCAGCCCAGCACCCCCCATCATCCGGGCCCCGGTGAACGATCATTCGGGACATACGTTGAACAGTCTCGTCCGCCTCAGCTTCGTTGAACGAGTGTGACGGATCCAAGAAGCCTGCGATTCCACACATAGGCGATTTATTTCTGCAAGGTTTCAGGCCTTAATAAGAACCGGGTTTCACCGCAGCCCTGATTCGCAACCCTCTAATGTATACCATGGAGTAGTTCTTAACTTCGGTGGAACCTGGTTATGGGCGAGGGAACACCTATAAGTGTTAAATTTTCCCGGTGAACCGGCAACCCGGCGGGGGCCACAAGCAGCATTCACCCATAATTATGGTTTACCTGACGCGTCTTAACGCGTGCGTCAGCCGCGAAGGCTATGTCTCGCGCCCACAAGGCCGAATCAGGGTCGAGAGAAGGGTGAGCTGACGTTTCACTGCAATTCTCCGTTCTCTCGGAATTACTAAGGGCTCACGGCATGCCGCAAACCGATTTGTAAACCTGCAAATAGGCTCGTGCGGTAGTCTCGATAGAAAACAGTCCAGCCCGTTCCGCAGCCATCGAACCAAGTTGGGCGCGAAGCGCCGCTTCGCGCATTAGCCGCTCTATGCATTCTCTCAGGCTCTCGGCGGAACCCGGCTCGAAGAGAAGACCCGCGCCCCCCACTACTTCCCGCAGACCCGCCACGTTGCTCGCGACCACAGGCAGACCCGCTGCCATCGCTTCGACAGTGGCGATCCCAAACCCTTCCCAGTGGGACGGTTGAACATAAATGCTTGCCGCCGCAAGGAGCTCGGGAATATCCCGCCGAATTCCCAGGAATCGCACTCGCTCGGTCATCTTCAGCTGGCTTGCAAGTTCTTCCAGCTCGGCACGCTGAGGCCCTTCACCGACCAACAGCACTTCTGTACCGGGGAGTTGGCTGGCAGCCTGCAAAAGGACCTCCTGTCCCTTGCGGTCAGTCAGGCTGGCAACGCAGATGAGAGTGACAGGGCCGGGGGGGGAGACTGACCGGGAGCGGCCTGCCGAAGCATGCCTGAATCTCTCTACAACGATGCCGTTCAGGATAACCTCCGTCGGCAAGTGCTCATCACCAATCCAGTCCTTGAGGGCACTCTCCGTCGATGTACCGATACAGATTACCGAGGCATATTGCGCATACATCCAGCGATCCAGCGGCCAGAATACCTTGCGTCGGCGCCGGTTCCATGTATTGTGCTCCGTGGTAACCAGAGGAATATTGCGATTCGCCAGGCGAACACCCAGGCATGCCCAGAGTTGCTCGGGGAACAGGTGCGAGTGTACAACGTCGTAATTCCCTTCCAGCACCTGTTTTCTTACGTTCAATATCTGCCGTGGAGAGTATGGCGACGCGGCCACCGCATGCATCGGCGTTATACCTTGCCGTACCAGTTCCAGTTCCAGAGGGAACTCCCGGGCACTAAGACACAGAACTTCTGTCTCTGCTCCCAGCCGCCGCAACTCCGGAACGAGATCGCAGAGTAAAGTCTCTGCGCCGCCGAGATCGAGATTCCCTATTATTTGCAGGACCCGCATTATCGACCTGAGCCCCGATAGAGCGTGAAGAGCCATGCGATAACCGGTAGCGGCATATAAGACAAACACCTCAGCATGAACCGCTCCGTGGCGCGCAACGAAATACTATCTGTAATGGAAGTTCGCGCGAGGTGGCGGTCGCCGCAAAGGACTCGGAAGACGATGCCTCCGATGACCTTCTTTCTATAGTACGCAGGGCTGATAGAGAACAGCGCCGCCCCAAAAAGAGCCAGCGTCTCGTCCTGAAGTTCGGCATATTCTCTGGGACGGGCCAACTGGCTGCGTGTCGAACACAACTTCGTCGGAGCGTCATCTGTCAGTCGGATAACAGCAGCCGCGTAGGAAGGTAGTCCCCACGACTGCGCTATTTGAAACCAAAGAAGGCCTTCGCCTCCGATGCGCGATTTCGGGTACCTTAACTGCTCGCTCCTGAATTTACGAGTCTGGACCAGCGGCGCGAAGTCCCCCTGGAGGCGACCTTCAACATAATCCGTCAGACCTGCCACCAGGAACGACCGGTCCATCTTCGCATTGGTGTGTGCAAATTGAATAACGGGATAGCGCTCCAGTTCGGGATTCTCGCCAAGAACGCGGCAAATCGTTTTGAAGGCATCAGGAACAAGCAAATCATCGTCGTCGAGCATCAATACCCATCGAGCTGTGGCGGCATCGATCCCGACGTTTCTTGCGGCGCTCGGCCCGCTGTTCGTGGGCATCCGGAGTACCTGAACCATGGGGTAACGACGGGCAATAATTTCGGGAGTATCGTCTTTTGAAGCGTCATCAACTACGATAATTTCAACGCCTTCCCAGCCCGTTGCATACACCGAGTCAATGGCTCTCGTCACCAGAGAGCTACGGTTATACGTCGGGATCACTACGGTGAACATTTCCGACAAGCCCTTGTCCCCTTTCGGAGCGCTGCCTATACCTGCAGATGTCATTTCCATGAGATCACGCGTTCGCGGCGATCCTCGGGTTCCCTCTGTCCGCTTGTGGCGATAAGGGAAAGCATCGTGCACCCAGCTTGATAAACGGATGTTCGATGACGTGGTAGAGCGCAACCGGCACTATTATCGAGAGGCATGCAAATGTGACCCACCGCCGTTGACCGGCTGAAAAACAGAACCACATGATTGGCAAATGAGCAAGGTAGATACCGTAAGAGTACTTCGCTATTGTGGCCGACACTCTTGCTACAGACGCAGGGAGAACAGAACACCTCCCGATGATCAGCGCAACCGCAAGAGCTGCGCATCCGTCCAGCAGCGCTAAAGGAACATGCCAATGTCCTGCTGCCACCGTGGCTATGAGCGTCAGAGCCAAAGAAACGGCGAGCCCGCTAAAGCGCTGGCTCCGCTTTTGGCCAAGCATGGAATAGGACACGATCCCGGCGCAGAAGCACGGGACATATTGACATATCGTCGCCGCTTCGTCCGATGGCAGAAGCCAAAGTGCTGAGGAAAACAGAGTGCCCGTTGCCCATATCGCCAGCGCAGAAAACCTTCGGCGCGTGTGCAACAGGAACAGAACCGGCAAACTGATATACATCTGCACTTCGAAGGGCAAAGACCACATTGCCCTTATGATCGACTCATGATGCGTCAGGTTTTGAATCAACAGGATATTGGCCACAATGGCGTGCCAGTCGGGTACTGAATATAGTATCCACGGTGCTGGCGGGAAACGTGCAAGCAGTACGAACAGGACAGCGACAATTGAGAGCGGATATATCCGGGCTATCCTCCGAACGTAGAAGCGTAAGAAAAAATGTTCGCGAGAGAGTCTCTCCATGGAAAAGAACAACACCAAACAGGTATGGACAAAGAAAACGACGACACCGAAATGGGCGGCGGTCCCTGATCCATAGGGGTGGCCAAGTGAGAGTAAAAGGTGCCCGATAAACACCAGCATCACGGCAATTGAGCGGACGAAATCCAGATGAGGGTAGTTGGCGTGCCCCGCCCCCTGACGCTTAACCTCCACCCCCAAGTCAACCGTCCGCTCCGCCTGAAGGGCCACCCCGGCTGCAGCGGAAGTTTTGCCTGCGAATTCGCCATACATACCGACGTCCATCCTAAGCCCCGTCTCCGAACGGCCCGCGCATCGGCGCGTTCCCCGCTGACTTTCGCTCCGGTGTGATGTAGCCTCGGCCGAAAACACTTCGGGTCGCGGGGAGAATACGCACTGACTGCGCTTGCATTCCAATGGCAGCGCCGGGCCATTGCGCGGCCTGCAGTCCCGCCAGTCCAATAAAGAACGTCGCCCACTCCGTGAGTTCGGTTGATATCGGGTGGAAAAAGCCGCTGAAAGCAAAGCAGAAAAGAACAAAGACGCCATTGTGGAATTCGATTCGAGCCTCAAGGCTTGCCCCCGAAACCCGACCCATACGCGCCCACGGGCCAACCAGTGAACCCAGCATGAGGGCACTGAAAGCAAAGAAGCCCGGCAGACCTACGTCCCCCCAGACTTGAAGATAGGAAATGTGGACAGCCATTGGACCTGCAGGAGTTTCCACGCGGGTGGTCCCCATTCCGGTTCCGACGAGTGGGTGACTGGTAATCGCGGCAAGCGCGGCCCTTAGCATTTCCGGGCGGACGCTGTCGACTTGCTCCAGCCCCTCCCCACCCTGACCGGTGATTGATGCATACAACTGACCGACACGGTCGCCAAAACCGATGCTGCCTGCAGCTTGAAAAGCTGGGGCGAACAGAAGGGCAATTACAAAAGCGGCGCCGAGTACCGCCGTTCCGGCCATCAGGCCACGGGAAAGTCTGCGATTCCCCCTGACTATCTCCCGAGTAATGAACCAGCCTACAAACCCCACCGCAGCCAGCATGCAGAGGGCTCCGGTGCGCGACCCATCGAAGATCATCAGAAGAGCGCTGCAGCCGAACATGAGTACAGGCCCCAACGAGGATCTTGTCAACAGCAACCTGAGGGCGCTCGACACAAGAAGGAGAACTCCCACTCGCCACATCGACCCGGCCGGGTTCAGAATAGTGTCGAACCGTCCGAGTGCGGTCTGCGTAACGGTCGAACTAAGGCCAACGATCCCGGCAATTAGAAGCAGGGCGTTTATGATGGTAGCGGCCCATGCCCCGGCCCGTAACCCCCGGGACGTGTCCTGGCGGGCCAGGACGATAGGCAAAATAACTAACAGGATGACAGCAAGTTTGCCCGCCTCGATAAACTCGTATCTTGGTTGTTCGCTGACCGCCGCGAGCGCCATGATCGACAGAACAAGCGCCGTACCGGTAATGCCGACGTAAACTACCGGGCGGCTTGGAATGGTTAGCAGGCGAGGCCACATCGAAACTGCGATAAACAGGGAGGCAACCCAGTAAATGTAAAACTGGTACTCTCTTAAGCCTGCTGAAGTGACGATGACTGTCCATCCGCACACCGCCCAAAACGCCCATGTGTTGCGCAAGCCGCCAGGTGGCACTGGTCTAGTCGACATTATTGCTCCCGAGCTGGCGATCCGGGTTACTGAGAAGTGCTCGTGAGACGGCATAGTAGGCGGCAACGGAAATAATCCATGCTGCCAGGTAAGATAACGCGAGACCTTTCGCACCATAAGGTGTAACCAGGAGACTCGCCGCGCCCACAAGGGCAGCAACCCACAGGGCCAGAACGGCGACCTGCCACCACATCGCACCCGCTGCCGGAATGGCTTGATACAGCGATGTTGCCCACACCTCTGCCACGGTAAATACAATAATGTAAAACGCAACGCCGTGTGGATCGACAAATTCCTTACCGAAGACCTGCAATAAGGGCTTCTTGAGAACCAGTAAGGGAAGGGCGACGGCTATACCGGCGACCAAATTGTAAGCGACGTTCCGGTTATAAAGCTTCCGATAGGCAGCAGGATCCACTCGCCCGCACATCTCGCTGAGTGAAATCGAAAGGACTTTCTGCATGATTGTCGGCGCAAACAAAACGCATTGCCTGAAGATAATGGCCGCATTAAACAAGGCGAACTCTCTGACCCCGTCCGGGGACTTCACGAGGAGCGTCATGGTCATCCATGTACCGGTGGCACCGACCACTCCTCCCACTGCTGAAGGCAAGGCGAACGACCAAAACATCCGCATTTCCCGGGTACAATGGCGATAGTTGAGACGCACGCCCTTCTCGCTGAGAAGCCGCGTCAATACCACCTTGTAGTGAAGCCACATGCCGGCTGCAGCCAGCCCCATGCCAAATGCCGCGCCGGACACACCCCAGCCCACAGTCAGTGCACCAACAACAATAAAACTGACCACACATTGCGTCGCGTTGATGATCGTCGTTTCCTGGAATGCACCTAGGCCAACTGCGGTTCCTGCCTGATATCCATTAAGAGCCACGAAGAACAGATAGATGGCGCTGAGCCGGATAGCCGGGGCAAGAGACGGCAAATTATATACGTGACTGGCGATGTAGCCGCCAAAGACCAACAAAACGGATGCCGTTGCTGACGCGGTAAGAATTGTAATGCTGCTCGCCAGTGCGAGAATCCCCCCCAGTCGCCCGGGATTGACGTTGCAATCGCGAGCGGTGTATCTGGTCGCGGCGACCCCTACGCCACTTGTTGCGAACCCCACAAACATGGTGCTTACGCCCATCGCAACCAAAAACCGGCCGAAATTGGCGATTCCCAACAGCCTGGCCGCCAAAACAGATGTCCCCAGCGTGGAAATCTGGAGAACTATGCTCGATGTGCCAGCCCAACCAATCACCCGGAGAGGAAGCCCGCCCGTAGGGATTCCCCTCCGACGCCACCCTCCCCACCAGCTGCGGTCTTCGAAGTCACTGCCGGGCTGAGATGATTCTGTAACTAAATTCTCCACGGCTCCTTCATTCAACCATTCAACCCACAAGTGACGTTTCTAACTGGCAACTGAGTTCGTCCACGCGCTGAACCCATCACTTGAGATTATCTCACTCAGTACATTCAGACGGACCTCCCCGAATCCGGATATCCGCAATGGCGAAGGTTGCGGATGTCAAGCTTGCCGAGGCTCACCCCCCCTCGCTTCACACGGAGAAAAGGGCGGACTGGGAGATGGCATGGCCCGCGCAGATCAAGGGGTCCTCCTGCCTTGCCGTCTCCAGACGGAGTCCACCATCACTAGCGACTGCGTGGCAGATCCGGGTTTGCCGCCCTGAAGTGGCGACATGGTCTCCGGCGGCCGCAGGGTGCCTGGTGCAACGGTATCGGCAGTGTGCTCCGGATGATCGAAACCGTCCCGCACGTTAGACTGCGCGGCCAGGCTATGGACTTTGTCACACTTCACAGGCTCCGGAATGCGGGATCCGCAGAGACCCACTCCAGACGTTGTGTATTGAACGTGAATGCGCGCCGGATCACGCCATGAACTTCATATCCGCGTGCAAGCAGGGATTCTACCAGGTGCCAGCCGTCCTGAACAGTAAAACCCGTGATGAGGGCTGTTTTTGTCAAATGTTTGCCCAAGACAACACGGACTTTCCAGAAAGTGAATTTGCTTCCGGAGTGTTAGACGCCCGACACGACCGCGCACCCGATTGGATTCTTCGCGGGAGCATAGTCCGGAACAATCTCTTTTACTTCATGCACCAGCTCAGTCGCTGATCGGTTTGCGCAGCGCGTCCGTATACGGTGCAGTTGTGCCTCAATCTCCGTCCAGGGTACTGTCGCTGAAGAAAATACCTTGATCTTCTCATGATGAGTGGGCAGCATTCCCTCCCCCTCAGCGTTCAGCTCTTCATAAAGCTTTTCTCCCGGTCGCACTCCGGAGAATTCGATTTGAATATCCACGTTCGGACGCAATCCTGACAGCAGAATCAGGTTCCGCGCCAGATCGACAATTCGCATGGGCTCACCCATGTCGAGAACAAAAATCTCGCCGCCCTTCCCCATGGTGGAGGCCTGCAGCACCAACTGGCAGGCTTCGGGAATGGTCATGAAGTAGCGCCGCATGTCCGGGTGCGTCACGGTGACCGGCCCGCCGCGGGATATCTGTTCCTTAAAGATGGGAATCACGCTGCCGTTGCTGCCAAGGACGTTACCGAACCGGACGGAGACGTAGCGGGCACCTTCTGGCTGAAGCGCACGCACCAGGATTTCCGCGATTCGTTTGGTTGCTCCCATGATGTTGGTGGGACGCACAGCCTTGTCCGTCGATATCATCACGAACTCACCCACGGCAAATTCGCGGGCGGTTTCGACCAGATTCAGAGTGCCGAACACATTATTTTCCACCGCTTCAAACATGTGGGCCTCCATCAGCGGCACATGCTTGTAGGCTGCAGCGTGATAAACAGCGTGAGGACGGTGGTGATCGAAAACGTCTCGAAGCCTGGCCCGGTTTTGGATACTGCCAATCTCAGCTTCGAAGCGGACCAACGGGAAGCGGCGTGCCATCTCCATTTGAAGATTGAACAGTGCCGATTCGCCAATTTCAAAACCGACGATGGCCTCCGGGCGAAAGCGCGCCAGTTGCCTGCAGATTTCGGACCCGATGGACCCCGCAGCGCCGGTCACAAGTATAATTCGACCTGTGAGTTGCCCCTCAAGGCTGCTCTGGTCGAGAACCACCGGGTGCCTGCCGAGCAGATCTTCCACGGCAACGTCCCGAATCTGTCTCGACAGGGCGCTGTCTTCGAGGATGTCATCAAGCCCTGGTATGGTTTTGTAAGGGATACCCGCCAGGGTGCAGCTCTCCAGAATCCGGGTGAGTTGCATGCCGGACAGGGAGGGGATTGCGATCAGGACCAGTTCAGCGCTGCGATCATTGCAAATCTCGGCAAGGCGGTCCCCGGCGCCATAAACCTTAACCCCATGCAGGACGAGGCCGAGTTTCTGCGGACTGTCGTCGACGAAACCGCAGGGATCGTATTTGGAAACAGCATTTTGACGGAGATCTCGCACCAGAGCCGCGCCGGCATTACCGGCACCATAAATGATGGTTCTTTTTCGGGAACCTGACGGGCGGACCCGAAGATTTTCGTAGGCCGTCCGGACGGCGACACGAATGCCGCAAGTCAGCATCAGGCACAGGAGGAAGTCGATGGCGTAGATGGAACGCGGCACTCCGCGCCCCAGAACAAGCAGGACGACCAGGGAGATGATGCTGCCGATCAGGTTGCTGGCAGCGACAAGGCTAAGGTCGGAAAGTGAGACATAACGAGCCCAGCGGCGGTCAAGGCCCAGAAGCTTGAATACGAGGATTTTGGCGGGCACCCAAACAACAACGGCTTTCAGAAGGACAGGAACGTAGGATGGCGGCAGGCTGAAATCGAATCGCAGCAGGAAGGCGAAAACGGCAGCGCAGAGGATGGCGAAAATCTCCGTGCCATAGACGAAGAGAGTGCGACCGAGGCGAAGACGCCCGGTTGGTTGCGGGTCTGCGGGATTTTCGGTGCCCGAGGCGATATTCTCCCGCTCAGACAGAGGATACCCCCGCTGCTTCGCACACAGCAGCAATCACACGGGACTGGTCGTCGTTAGTCATGCTGCTGGAACTCGGCAGGCAGATGCCGCGCAGATACAAATCGGTGGCGACTTCCCCGCCGATTGTCTCGCAGCCTTCAAAGAGTTTTTGCAGATGCATGGGCTTCCAGACCGGGCGCGACTCTATGTTCGCGGCATCGAGACGGGCGATCAGCTGGTCGCGGGTGCAGCCAAATTCGTCGGCATCGATCAGGAAACAACTCAGCCAGTTAGTGGAAAGACCGTAGTCGGCCTGCGGCATGAAGGTGGTGCCGGGCAGGTGGGCAAAGGCGTCGCGGTAGCGGAAGGAAATGGCGCGCCGTTGTTCCACGCGGAGATCCAGAACCTTTAACTGGCCGCGCCCGATGCCCGCCAGAACATTACTCATCCTGTAGTTATATCCGATTTCGGAATGTTCGTAGGCAAGGCCGGGGTCCCGGGACTGCGTGGACCAGAAACGCGCCTTATCCACCAGGGCCTGATCGGCGGAGGCAAGCATGCCGCCACCGGATGTGGTGATGATTTTGTTTCCGTTGAAGGAAAAAACGGAGATATCTCCCAAGGTGCCGGCGTGCCTGCCTTTATAAGTTGCGCCCAAAGCTTCGGCCGCGTCTTCCAGCACAGGCACGCCGTAACGGGCGCAGACTTCCAGAATCGGGTCCATATCGGCGCACTGCCCGTAGAGGTGGACGACGATGACGGCTCGCGGCAGTCTGTTTTGAGTCGCGCGGGCGGCGAGGGCTTCCGACAGCAACACCGGATCCATATTCCAGGTGGCATAGTCACTGTCAATCAGAACGGGCTTAGCGCTCTGGTAAAGAATGGGATTCACGGAGGCGGCGAAGGTGAGGGTAGAGCAGAAAACTTCGTCTCCGGCGCCAACGCCCAGAAGCTTGAGGCCGAGGTGGATGGCTGCGGTTCCGCTGGAGAGGCAGACGACAGGGATGCCGATTCGGGCCTTCATTTCGGCCTCGAAAGCGTTCAGATTAGGGCCAACCGTAGAGATCCAGTTGGTAGAGAAAGCCTCATCCGCATACACTTTTTCCAGCTCTCCCATATGCGGGACAGAAAGCAAAACTCTGGGCTTCACGAGCCGGCAACCATGGTTTGTGGTGATCTCCGCAAGGCTAAACTGACGACAAAGACGAGCACCTCGCAAGCCGAATCGCTCGACCTGAACAACGTGGCTCAGAACCTTAGGGTACCAAGGGTTGACATGTGGGTCAATGTCAGGAGGTAATCAGGAG
>JBBQDH010000086.1:0-22432 GCA_038319515.1 Bryobacterales bacterium | reverse complement strand
CTGGCGACACAGAACCTCGCCTTTCGAATAGCGAATCAGTTCCACCTTGTGCGACAGATCTTCAATAAAATCCGGACTCAGCGTGGAGAACAGGGGCACCGTGCGCAGATGGTCTTCCAGCGCGCGCTTGCGGTAGTTTTTCTCAATCTCCGCCCGCATCGTTTTGTTGCGCTGAATCACGTCAAGCACGTTGCGCAGCATTTCGAGCATGACGCAATCCGTCTTCGCCCGCACCGTTGCCGAACGGGGATAGAGGCTCATGCAGGTCATTTCGCCGAAGATGTCACCAGCGCCCAGCTGCGCCACGGGATTATCCAGCGAAAGATCCACCACGGCATCAATCGGAATATTGCCGCCGCCCTGGCCCGCCGCCGCAGGCTTTTTCCTGGGCGAGAACACGCGGGAGAATAGCTCCGTAAAGCTGGGAGATTCCGTCGCCTGCTCTTTCTTTGACGACATGGAAGCGAGGAAGATATCGACGGAGCCTTCCACGATGTAAAACGCCGTCGACCCATAGTCGCCTTCGCGGCAAATCACTTCGCCGGGCCGGAAACGCCGTTTAATAACAGCATTCCTGTTCAGTTCAAGGAACGTTCCCGACACCTTCTGGAAGAACGGAAGCGCCTTCAGTTCTTCCACTTCCACCGGAACACCGCCCGGCAGGACGGTCCGGATGACGCTCTTATTGGTGAGCGCCCCGGTCGGGCAGGACACCATGCACTCTCCGCAACTCACGCAGGAGGAATTCCCCATGGGCCGGTTCAGATCAAACGCAATGCCGGCGTTGTAGCCTTTGCCCCGCCGACCGAGGACATTGTTTTGCCGAATCTCGTCGCAGCCACGCACGCAGCGATCGCAGAGAATACAGGCCTCATGATCCACCGAAATGACCAGTGACGAATCGTCCTGACCGCGTGGCGACAACCGCTTCGCAAACCGCGGAGTGCCAACCCCTTCCGCGGCTGCCTGCGTCTCCAGCTCGCAATCGCCGCTGGCCCGTTGCCTTGCGCAGGGGCTCGGATGATCGCTCATCAGCAGTTCCAGGATCATCCGGCGGTTCTTCTTCACCTTTTCATTGGCGGTGAAGACCTTCATGCCGTTTTCAGCCGGACGAACGCAGGACGCCTGCAGAACCTTGTCCCCGCAATCGACCGTACAAACGCGGCAAACACCGATGGGACGCTCGTTCTGGGCGTGACACAACACCGGAATCGAGATCCCGTTCATTCTCGCCGCGTCGAAGATCGACGTGCCGGCTTCCACCGTTACCGGCTGATCGTCAATGATGAGTTCAATTGTCCGCATATTAGGCCGATTTCTCTGGTGACTTCATTGGGGCTTCATTGGGCAAACGCCTGCCGGACAATTCCTATGCAGCACATGCGCTTCAATTTCCTCCCGGAAATGCTTGAAGGCGGTGCTGATTGGGTAAGGAACAAACTGCCCCAAACCACAGATCGACGTCTGCTCCATGGTCTCGGCCAGATCCTTGACTAACTGAACGTCGGCTTCGGAGCCTTTACCCTTCGTCCAGCCCGTGAGAATATCCACCAGCTTCTGTGATCCCACCCGACACGGCACGCACTTCCCGCAACTCTCATTCCGAAAGAACACAATCGCGTTCAAAGTCATGTCGAGAATACAGCGGGTATCGTCCACCACTACAATGGCTCCGGAGCCCAGCATCGTGCCCGCCGCCCGCATCGACTTGAAGTCGAGGTGCGTATCTTTGAACTTTTCGAACGGCAGAAATCCTGAAGCCGCTCCGGAGGGCGAGAAGGCTTTCACGGTTCTGCCCGCTGCGGGCCCGCCTGCCAGGCCCAGAATCGCTTCCGACACCGGAATGCCCATCGGGATCTCAAAAGCCCCCGGATTTTGTACATCGCCGGAAACACCGATAAACTTTAGCCCGGCAGCGCCATCGCGCCCCTGACTTTTGAACCACTCGACACCGTTTTCCAGAATTTGTGGTACGTTCGCGTACGTTTCCACATTGTTTAAGCCTGTTGGCTTGCCCCACAACCCAACGGTCGCGGAATTTGGCGGCTTGTTACGGGGCTCCGCGCGCTTACCCTCAATGGCCTCCAGTTGAGCGCTGCCTTCACCACAAATGTATCCGCCGGGGCTCACAAAGATTTCCAGCTGGAAGGTGAGATCGGTCCCCAGGATTCCTTCCCCCACCAGTCCGTCGCGACGACACTGCTCAATCTCCGCCCGCAGGATCGCCTCCTGTGCCTTGTACTCGTGCCGTATATAGAGGAAGCCGCGTTTCGCTCCCATGACCAGGGCGCCAATGATCATGCCCTCAATCACCAGGTGCGGCAGATGAGTCATGATGAAGCGGTCCTTGATGGTCCCGGGCTCGCTTTCATCCGCGTTGCACACCGCGTACTTATCTTCGCTTTTCGCCATGCGCACGACATCCCACTTAATACTCGTGGGAAAACCCGCGCCACCCATCCCGCCTAGGCCCGCCAGCTTTAACTGCTCGATCACGCCTTCGTAGTTCCGCGTTTCCACCAGCCGGCGAAGGGCCGCATATCTCTCTTGCGGCTCTTTACCGCGATAGGGGTCAGCCGTCAGTTCAACCGTCTGTTGCTCGAACACCGGCGTCGGCATATCAATGCCGGCCAGCCTGCCCTGAATTTGATTCTCGGCGTGCTCAAAAGTGATGTTTCGGAAGACAACTTCGTTAATGGTCAGGGCCGGCGCAAAGTCACACTGCCCCAAACAGGAGCGGCGATGCAGCTCCACTGCTTTCTTCCCCATTTTGGAAAAGCGCTGCTCCAGTTCGTTGACCAGCGCGTCCGCACCACGCAAATGGCACGCCATGTCCGTGCAAACTTCAACCACCGCCTGTGCCGGTGGAGTGACGCGAAACTCGGGATAGAACTCCGCGACGCCGTTGATTTGATAGAGCGGGATTTCCAGGGTCTTGGAGAGCTCCTGAATCTGATCCGCCGGCAGGTAGCCATACCGGTGCTGGATTTCCCGCATGTCATCAAACAGCAAGTAGACTCTCCGGGCGCTGAAGGATAAAAGGCATGCTTAGGGTACTAGGTTACACCAGCAGTGCGACAAAAAAAAACTCATTATCGAAACGTTATTTTTCTTTGCATCACTACATACTGACGCCTCATACTAAAAGGAAGTCAGGATGCACAACAATATGACCAAAAGTTCACTCAAAGCACTGATAACAATGGCCATGGCCGCCGGAACCCTGTTCGGCCAGACACCTGTGCGCAAATCTCCGGAGGTCCCGCTGAAGGCGCAGGACATCCAGCCGGCAAAGAACTGTCTGCCCTGTCACCAGCGGCAATACGATGAGTTGCGCAGCTCTGTTAAGTCTGGCTATCGAAACGTGAGCCCACTTTTCAATGGTCTTGAAACGGCTGGCAATCAGATCACGGGCGGCGTGCTCCGTCCGGTTTACGGCGATAGCACCAAAATCGCCTCAGACGGTACGCCGCTAAAGACGAACATGTTCACGTCTTCGGTTATCACAAATGGCTCGCAGCTTCGCGCAGGCTTCTGCTTCGCCTGCCATGCGGCGAACCTCCTCCGGGCGGGTGAAGACCCGTCACGGCGAGAAATTCCGGAAATCTCCACCGGCACCGCGTTCCGCCCCGACCTGTTCCGCCCTCTTCGCGACTACCACTTTGTCGATTCCACCGGTAAGCAGGTAGTGCCTGAGAAGATTGGGGACCAAGCTCCTGCCGGGACCTTGCCCTCGCCCTCGACAGCCGGCATCAGCTGCGATTTTTGCCACAACGTCTCCGGCCCCGATATCAACCGCAGCTTTAAGCGCGACGGTTTTGCCAACGCCAGCGTGAAGATCGACAGCACCATTGAAAAGATCGGTCCCTTCCCTTTCCCGGTGAACGCCAAGGACCAGTTCCATGTTTCAAGCAACGATCAGGGCAAGATCTCCTTCATCCGCAGTTCTGCTTTCTGTAATGCTTGCCATGACGTTCGCCTGCCCGGCGGCGGCCCAGGCGATCTGCAGAACTACGAGAACAACGTGAACTCCCCCAACATCTCTTTTCTTCGTCTCGAAAATCTCAGCACAGAATGGCAGACCGGCGCTTACAACAGCACCAACAATCCTTTCGGCAAGGTCGTTCGCTGCCAGGATTGCCACATGTCGCTGTTCCCGTTCGCGGGAGATTCAAAGTACCAGGTGGGGGGCCTCAATATTTCCAGCGCTACCCCATCAGTTTTCGCGCAAAACTTCGCGGCGGTTCCGGGTATCTCCACCGACGGTGGCTACCCCCTGCCGAAACGCGCAGTAGTCGATCACCACTTCACCGGAACCGACGTACCACTCCTGAGTGCAGTTGACCTGAAAGCCCGCCTCGGCTCCGACTATCCGGACCCCTACGAACTTGGGCTGGACGAGTACGGTATTCCTAAGGCTCTCGCATCCCGCCGCCAAAAGCTCCTCGAAAATGCCGCTCGCATTGATGTCAGCAAGACTGACCCGCAGGGCATTCTCGGCAAAGAGATGGTGGTTCGGCTGGACGCTGTCGGCCTTGCCGGACATCGTTATCCGGCAGGCTTCTCACAGGAACGTACCGCCTACGTGCAGCTTGCCGTCACGGACGACAATGGCTTCGTGCTTTATCAATCCGGCTATCTGGTCGACAAACCACACCCCGATACCGGAGAAATGACGCCGGATGGAAACCTTGATGACGAAGACAGCGAGCACCTCCACGTTGTAGTGGATGGTGGCCATGCGGTTCCGGTCGGGCAGTACGTCCCCGGCGCAACCAACAACGGCTCGAAGAATCTGGTCTTCGAACTGGGCCCCGATAACGGCCCCGATGATCGCGTCTACAACGGAATCGAAGGTGGTCTGGTGCTGTTCCGCAACGAACTCACCGTGATCTATGCCCCCGGCGTCGGTCTCGGTCGCAAAGGCGCGGACGGCAAGGAAGTTATCCCCACCACTCCGCACTACGAAGAAACCTTCAACGCAGCCACCGCCAACACAGTGGATAACTACCGTTCCCTGCAACCTCTGGTTCCCCGGCAGTTCCGTTATCGGTTCACCCTGCCAACGCAGGAAGAACTGGACGAGATGGGAGTCACGCTGAAAGCGCCCCTGCACGTAAAGGCGCTTGTCCACGATGAGCACTTCCCCCCCGTCTTCCTTCGCTATCTGGCGAAGACGACTGGCCCCAACGGACCGGGTGGCGATAAGCAACTGGTGACGGAAACAACCATCGACACCCTTCTCAAGACCAACAGGAACCTTGCGACATCAGAACTGACTGTCACCCTCGGAGGTGTCAAATGACCTTTCATTTCAAAACTATACTGACGACTCTGGCACTGGCAACAACCCTGTTCGGCCAGAACGCGCCGACCGGAAACCTGACCACGGGGGACGCCGCATACGTCCCCGGTGTTACCTACCAGGCGGATAACCCAAATTACCTGAACAGAAACCCGTTCTTCTTTGAAGGCCGGGTCGATTGGAACCTGCTGAAGATCACCACGCCTTCCACACCGTGGGAATTCCTGCAGCGAGGCATCCACAACCAGGACGACCTGGAAGACTACACCGCAGCCAGGGCAGACTACCAGAAATCGATTTCCATGAACAGTCTGTCGAATGGCACCTGTCAGATTTTTAAGGGAGCGATTCCCGTCTCGCCTGCCGTGAACCCTCCCGGCTGCATGTTTACACCCCGGCTTCGCCTGGCACACCTGCTGAGCGAGGATCAGCCCGATGTTGCGATTGAACTGTTTGAAGAGGTTCTGCAGATCGATGCGCTGCGCCTGGGCATTCACGAACAAATCGCGGAAGCGTGGGAAATCAAGGCGAGGAACGCGAAGGATGCCACATCCAAAGACGCCTTCCTCGAAAAGGCGATCGAAGAATACGAAGCCGAAATGCGGCTCTCTCCCGTGACCGCGGAATACACGGCTTTAACTGCGGACAAGGCCAACAACGCGCACGCTCACTGGGCTCTGGCGGAGATCTATCATGAGCTCGGCAACAAGTCGAAACAGGCGGAGGAACTACAGCATTACCTCGATGCTACTCAGTGGCACAGCGACACCTATGCGTGGCGTATCCCGCTCGCCAAAGCGAGGCTCAAAAAGATTGGTCAGTAAATTCTGATCCACGCTAAAAACCAGTGGTGTTTTGGCTGCTTTTGCTGTACAAATAGAGTCTGATAAGAAATGAATCGACGAACCTGTACAGGCATTTGTAGCACCCTCGTAGCGGCTACTCTGGCCGCTACAGGCGCCAGCGCGCAGTCTGCCAAAACGGTTGCCGGCAAGCAGGATAGTTCCGTTGCGAAGCAGGACATTTCCGTTGCCAAAAAGGATATCGGGGCTTCCTGGGATGAGCTGATAACGGGGGCGATTGCGACTGCCGCCCCCGATCCCGCTTTCGCACAGGCAAAAGCGGCCCCCCCCCCGAGCGATCTCGGGGATTTTCTGAATCACTTCTTTTTCGAGACCCGAACGAACTACGAACGATTCCAGACAAGCTTTACCGGTAACCCCACCTACTCCGGAGTCATCAACCAGCCCGATACAGGCTTCTTTAATCCCAAGGGGATCCCCTCCACCATCCCGTTTCAGCCCGGCTCAGACCGGGTTGAGTCGTTCATCAGCCTGGGCACGCGCGGCTACGGCTCAGACCGTGTGAACACGCACTTTTCACTTCGCTATCGCCAGGATTTGACAAAGGTCCATGTTGGCTCACCCGCCGCAAATGTAGTCGAGACTTTCCGCGGTGGTCGCCTCTGGGAGTTTTTCGACGCCAACGTTGAGATTAACGGCAAGCCGACGGACGGAGCGTGGGCGGGAACATCCGTCCAGCTCGGTCGTCTAAACGTCTACGGGGCCCAGCTGGCAGCCTTCGACGGCGGGGCTTTTACCGTCACCCGCCCAAGGTTCGACCTCACCGTGTACGGCGGGCGTCGCTTCTCGTTCTACTCCGATCCGGCAGAACGCGGTATCGGCGGCGCGAACTTCAATATCAAATTGAGCCCGAATACTTCGGTCGAACTGGAAACACTCTGGTACCTGAAGAGTTCCAATCGCCTGATCTTCCGGCACCGGGTCAAAGATCACTGGATCGTTATCTCCTCGCTCAGTTCCTGGGGCGGATCACCGACAGACTTCAGCCTTTCCGGCATCTATACCTCCGGCAACGGTCGCGACACCCTTCGCGCCACCATGTTCCAGAAGCTGACCGATCAGGCTTACGCGTACGACTATACAGGCGACGTGAAAGACCTGGCGCAAAAGAACCCGCTCTTCCGGTTGTACCTTGGACCCATACCGCAGTACACCCAGATCACGGTGGAAGGACACCACCAGATTCTCGCCAACCTTCGTGCCGGTGCCGCATTCAATGTGCGCCGCCTGAATAACAGCATCAACGCCGGTCCGTACGACACCTCGTTTCAGGATTACCGCTTCAATGGCCAGTACTTCCCCTGGCGCAAGATCGAAACCTTCTTCGAATATCATCAGCGTAACTCGGATCGGCTGAGTCCGTTTTCCACTAATCGTCTCGACGACCTCAGCACCTCCGGTGAGACCAGCGTGAAGGATATGTCCGGTGAAATTCGCCGCGCCTTCGCCGAAGGCCGCTTCAGTTTGAGCGGCGGAGTTTACTATCGGCGCATCAGCACGCAGGATGCGTTCTTTTACCTGACAAACCTGCACCAGAGTGGAGTCCTGGGCAGCGCCTGGGTCCGGCTTGACCGCCGCACACGCGCCTACTTCGATTACAGCCTCGACAACGATTTTTACCTTTTCCGCCCGGATCTGAAGAATTCACAGGTTTTCCGGCTCGGCGTGAACTGGAAGTACTGACATGAGACCGACCAATATGAGACTCCCCATGTCACGCTTCGCACTCCTGCTGACACTTGTTATTCCGGCGTTTGCGCAAACGGCCCCCGCCGCCGGCAAAGAGTTCTTCGTCCACGCCTTCCACAAGGACAAGCTGGGTGGCGAGCTCGAATGCAACATGTGCCACGTTGCCGTGAAAGAGGGTTCCGTAACTCTCAAGCGCCCTGGCCACGACCAATGCATCACCTGCCATAGTGACGATTTCAATAAAGACCTGAATCAGATCGTGTGCGAACAATGCCACAAAACCTTCCCGCCCACCGGCGCTGAAGATCTGGTGGCTTTCCCGCGCTATAAAGGCAGCCGCGCCATCCTCTTTGAGTTCTCCCATAAGAGCCACGTCGACAAAAAAGCGCGTGTCGACGCCAAAACCGGTTTCCGCGCCGATTGCACCTTCTGCCACAAGTTCGATGCCAAGGGAGTCTTCGCTACTTTCCCCGCTCACGAACAGTGCGCCACCTGCCATTCCAAAGAAGGCATGAAGCCGCAACTCAATGCCAATCTGACGGCGGAAGGCTGCCGTGGTTGTCACACCCCTGAAGAGATTGAGAACCCAGGCTTCACAGAGGCCCGCCGGTTCACCGGCAGTCACCAGACCTTAACCGGCAAGTATGTCAACATCAGCTTCTCGCACCTTCCCCACTTTAAAGCGAAGAATCAATTTGATCTGAACTGCACTACTTGTCACTACTCAATTCCGAACAGCGCCAGCGTGAGCGAACTATCCCTTCCGAAGATGCTCGATTGCGTGCAGTGCCATGATTCCGCACGCGTGGTAAAAGCGGAATTTCAGATGGGCAACTGCAAAACCTGCCATGCCGATCCGACTGTGACTCAGGCAATTCCGGCCAGCCATACCCGAAACGTAAAGCCCGACTTCCACACCGAGGGTTTCCGCCGTGACCACGCCGCGGAGTCTGCAGAGGCCGACGCCAAATGCACAGTTTGTCACCTGAACGTGACCCCCTCGGTCGCGGCCAAAGTGCAGTGTGACAGTTGCCACCAGGTGATGCGCCCGGTGAACCACACGGCGCGATGGAAAGATGATCTGCATGGCAAGTATGCCGCCATGGACCGCACTGTATGCGCAACATGCCACACTGCCGCCTACTGCAGTGATTGCCACAACGAACTGCCCCGCAGCCACCAGCCGCTCGCGCCTTTCAAGGCAGGTGGCCATGCCTTCCCGGCCCAGCTTGACGTCCGGAGCTGTCTGACTTGCCACACCTTCCAGAACACCTGCAAGGAATGCCATATCAATAGGATCGCCGGCATGCCCGTCCCGCAGCCTGCCATTGTGGCGAAAGCGACCACCACCAGACCGGATCTCGTCAGTCTCTTCCGCTAAAAGAAAAGGCCCGCGTTGCCCAAAAGCAGCGCGGGCCCCCACACACAGCCTCTTCAGAAGTTACTTCATCGCTTTGATTGCCGCCACCAGGTTATCCAGATCCGCACCAGCCACACCAGCAACCGGCTTCATTTTGCCGACGCCCTTGGTAACGGCATCCCTGATCGAATCTTCACTGGCAGCGCTCAGCGGTTTTAGTTCCACCTTCATTGCCTTCGCCATGGCAGGATTCCCCTCGCCCTTCGCGCCGTGGCAGGATTTGCACTTCGCGTAGACAGCCGCACCTGCAGCTGCATCTGCGGCAAAAGCGCCGGTTGCGCAGAGCAGCCCAGTCACGATGATATTACGAAAGTTAGATTTCATGGTCAATCAGTTCCTTTATGGGTTGTCGCAACCCCGGCGGAAATCAATCCCGCTACCCTCATGATGAGAGGGTTACCACGCCAGTGTCAAGACAACAGGCCCCTCGCGACAATTAAAAACCCTTCAGCAGGTTCTACAATTGAGGCTGCCTATGCCCATCGCTCCCGTGAACACAGACCCGGTCCGCCGCTTTATCCAAACCCTGGTCGGGTGTGAGTCCCCGAGCGATTCTCCTTCAGACCTGAAGCGCTTCATGGAACTCTTCGCCGACTCGCTCCAGGGTGAGGCCAGTTGCAAAAAGCATGGTACCCACCTCATTTGCACCTTCAAACTGCCCGGTCGCAGCAAACAGGGCCAGGTGATGGCGCTCGGTCATGGAGATACCGTCTGGCCCCTCGGCACCCTGGGCAACATGCCGTACAGGGAAGCCGATGGCCGGCTTTGGGGACCCGGCGTGCTCGATATGAAAGCAGGCCTCGCGTTCTTCGTGTTTGCCATGCGCCAACTTCGGGAGCAGGATCGCCCCATCCCGCACAACGTGGTCCTCCAGATCAACTCAGACGAAGAAACCGGCAGCAAAACCTCCCGCGCACTCACTGAGAAAACAGCCCTGGCAAGCAAGGCAGTGCTGGTGCTCGAACCCGGCACCGGGCTTGCAGGCAAGCTGAAAACTGCCCGCAAGGGCATCGGTGACTACCGCCTTCGCGTGAAAGGAGTGGCCTCACACGCCGGGGTCGATTTCGAACGGGGCGCCAGCGCCATCCTGGAAATCGCCCGCCAGATTGAACGCATCGCCGCCTTTACCGACCTGGCAAAGGGAATCACCGTGAATCCCGGCACCCTCACCGGTGGCACGCGATCCAACGTCATCGCTGAATCGGCGGAGACTCATGTAGACATCCGGGTTCCCAAACTGCGTGACGCCGCGGCGCTTGATCGTAAATTCCGTGCCCTGCGCGCCATCGATAAACGCTGTACCCTGGAACTGACGGGTGGCCTGAATCGCCCGCCCATGGAGCGCACCAAAGGCGTGATCGCGCTCGCGAGAATCGCACAATCCGTCGCTGCCGAGTCCGGCGTCGCTCTGGAAGAATCCGCCACCGGCGGCGGTTCCGACGGCAACTTCACAGCAGCCCTCGGCATCCCCACGCTGGACGGCCTGGGCGCCGTTGGTGAAGGAGCCCACGCTGCCCACGAATCCATCCTCACCCACCGCATTGCAGACCGCATTGCATTGCTGGCAGGCCTGGTAGCCCGCATCCCGTGAAGCGCATCGTCATCGCCGGAGGGGGAGTGGCCGGTCACCGCATCGCCTACGCGCTGCAGAAAGACGCCAATGTCACGCTCATCGATCCCAAGGACTACCTCGAAGTGCCCATGGCCGCGCCCCGCATGCTGGTCGAGCCGCGCAGAGCTGCCGATGCGATCATCCCCTTCAGCGCCTTCCTGCCGCGCGTGGCGCACATGCAGGGAATGCTCCAGGCAGTGCAACCCCACTCGGTCACGGTAAACGGAAAGGATCTCCCGTTCGACTACCTGGTGCTCGCCACCGGCTCCGCGTATCAGGATGACCTGATCAAGCCCCACAGCGGGTCCGCGCCCGGTCGTCGCGAGCACTTCCACCAGTGGGCGGACCGGCTCCACCGGGCGCAGCGCGTCGTGATTGTCGGCGGCGGCCCTGTAGGGGTGGAACTGGCGGGCGAAATTCTGGAAGACCAGCGGGGCAAGCAACTCACCCTGATCCACAACGGGCCTGCCCTCTTGCCTGCCCTCACACGCGGGCCGCAGCGTTATGCGCACTCCTTCCTCACCGAACGTGGCGCGGAAGTCCTCCTGAACCAGACCGCTTCCGACGCCCAACTCGTCCTTTCAAGGGTTATCACCTCCTCCGGCGATCTGGTCTTCCACTGCGCCGGGTACAGGATCGACACCGGCTACCTCCGTGACTTCCCCGCCCCGGTGCTCGACCCAGCCGGCCGCGTTCTGGCAGATCAATACCTCCGCATGGCCGGCACCGAAAACATCTTCGTCGCCGGTGACATTACCGCTCTTCCCGAACCCAGGCTCGGTATCTGGGCCGGCAAACACGCCGCCGTCATCATCGACAATCTTAGAAAACTGATCCGCAGTACCCCGGCATCCCGCACCCGGCTCGCCAGTTACAAGCCCGCGACCGGAAGCAGAATGATGCTGGTCACGCTTGGTCGCAACCACGGAACCGGCCACATACCGCCGGTCGACTTCACCAATTCCTGGTTCGCCCGCTCCATTAAATCCCGCGATATGTTCATCGGAAGGTATCGCAAGGCAATCGGGCTGTCATGAGCATCTATGAGAATAGGGGTGTACAGGGATGCAATGATTTCGTAAAAACTGCAACTCCGGCGTAACCAGACATTACTTAATCGTTGCCTGTCAGTAGAATCAAGGAACGGAACATGGCAGACAACGCACCCAGTACTCACGAATGTAAACCACCCGAACTTGAACCAACAGCCGCAATGCCGCGCCGCTCTTTCTACATGGCTGTCATCTACGCCTGTAATGGGCTGATGGGCCTGGCCCTGGCGGTCCCGACCCTCGCCTATATCTTCGTCCCCACCCGCAGGAAAAAGCAGTCTGCATTCGTGGACGCCGGCGACATCAGTCAACTGACCGTGGGCGCACCGGTCGAAATGAGCTTCCAGCAAAGCCGCGTCGATGGCTGGCGCGCTGTGACCGAAAAGCGCACCGCATGGGTGGTTAAAACCCCGGATAACAAGGTGATCGCCTACGGCCCGCAGTGCACCCACCTCGGCTGTGCCTACCACTGGGACGAGGGCAGCAAACAATTCGCCTGCCCCTGCCACGCTTCCTTCTTCTCCATTCAGGGAGCCGTTCTCGCCGGTCCTGCCCCCCGACCGCTCGACCGTTATGTCACTCAGATTCAGGGCAACCGCCTGCAGATCGGCGTCCTGAAACAGACTGAGGCGAAGGGTTAATCCGATGAAATCCAAACTGCAACAGTTCATCGACGCGGTCGATGACCGCACCGGCATTCCCAGCGGCATCCAGCATTTCCTGAGCGAGGAAATCCCCGATTCCAGCGGGTGGCATCAGGTCTTTGGCAGCATGGCCATGTTCCTGATCCTGGTGCAGTTCTTCACCGGCATCATGCTGGCGTTGAATTACGCCCCCACCACAGGTTTGGCCTACGATAGTGTGCGTTACATCCTGACCGAAGTCACTGCGGGGCGCCTGATGCGCGGCCTGCACCACTGGGGCGCCAGCATGATCATTGTGATTGTCGTGCTCCACATGGTCCAGGTCTTCGTCTGGGGCGCCTACAAGAAGCCCCGCGAGGCCACCTGGATGGTCGGCGTGATCCTGCTGCTGCTTACCCTTGCATATGGACTCACCGGCTATCTGCTGGCCTGGGATAACCGCGCCTACTGGGGCACCGTCGTGGCCACCCAGATCGCTGCCACAGTGCCTCTGGCGGGCCCGTACATCAGCCAGTTGCTCGCCAGCACCGGAGATATCGGCGTCGTCACTTTCGCGCGTTTCTACAGCATGCACGTGCTGCTGCTCCCGCCGCTCACCATGATGCTGATCGGGCTTCACGTTTACCTGGTCCGCCGCCACGGCGTTGCTCCAACTCCCGGCGACGAACTCAAACCGAAGAAGAAGTTCTACCCGGAACAGGTCTTCAAAGACACCGTGGCCATCTTCATCGCATTTGCGATTCTCTTCACCCTTGCCATCGCCGTGCGCGTGCCGCTCGAACGGATGGCGGACCCCACCGACACCACCTACATCCCGCGCCCCGAGTGGTACTTCCTGTTCCTCTTCCAGATGCTCAAGGTCTTCGAAGGTCCCCTCGAAATCGTAGGTACGGTTATTCTGCCCACCGTCGCGATTCTGGCGCTCTTCTCCGCGCCGTTCGTTGATCGCGGCAAAATGCTGAAGGTCCGCCAACGCGGCCTCGCCATGGGCATTGTCCTTCTCGCCGGCATCGGCTGGGGAGGCCTCACCCTGGCTGCCATCAAAGGAACACCTCCCCAAAGCGCTGCGGCATCCATCGATTTCTCCGGGCCCGTCCAGTGGATGCAGCTCAAGCCGGCCGAACTCTCCGGCCTCCACTACTACAAGCAGGAAAACTGCGGGGCCTGCCACAACGTGCTCCCCGGCGGCGAGGCCAAAAATGGCCCGAATCTCATCAACACCAGCCGCCGGCACGATCAGGCCTGGATGCTCAACCACCTCAAAGAACCGCAAACCACCAGCCCGGGCAGCGCCATGTCCCCGGTCAACCTGAACGGAGCACAACTGAACGACCTTGTCGCTGCCATGGGAGCACTCACGCCCGATAATGGCGACCTCGTCTCCACCACGCCGGAGTTTGCGTCAGCGGGCGCAGCGCTTTACCAGCAGAAGTTCTGCTTCTCCTGCCACGTCGTCAATGGCGTAGGCGGCAAGATCGGCCCACCGCTCAACGGCCTGTCCCTGCGGCGCACAGAAGCCTGGACTATCGAGCACTTCGTGAATCCGCAAAAGGTTTCCCCCGGCACTCCGATGCCGGTTTACAAATTCGCGCCAAAAGATATGCAGGAAATGGTTTCCTATCTCTTCACGCTGCCGGAAAAATGAGGTAGCGCCGGTGGTCTTGCCGCCGGCCTTCCTCATTCAGCCTTGACTACAAATACGTGGCCTGTGCCATACAAACCGGCCCAAACAACTGCGGTACAGTGACGGCGTGCCCGGCTTCAATGTCCGAATCAGGCGCTATCCCTTCACATTTCTGCGCCGCGACGGCGTGGATCCGACAAACAACTCCGCCGAATGGGCACCCCGTCGCGCCGTGCCGTGCCGTGCCGAAAAACCAACCATCGCGGCACGGAGGAAGGCGTTCCGACCACCTGAACGGTTAACAATCCGTGTGCTGATATTTCGTGACCCGGTTATCGTGGAAGCGGCCCTTACCCCTCTACAACCGACAGATCAACAATTCCCGCTCATAAACAATCTCCGGCGGCAAATGGTCATGCAAATCGATAAACAACTCCTCATGCCCAATCACCTCCGTACGCCAGGCCGCATAGTCAAAGGCCTGTAACGCATCGAACTGCTCCTTCGCGAAATCCAGTCCGTTCCACTCCATGTCCTTGTACTGCGGCATCCACCCGATGGGCGTTTCCCGACCAATGGCACGCCCGTGCGCCCGGTCGACAATCCACTTCAACACACGCATATTCTCGCGGAAACCCGGCCAGATGAAATTCCCTGCCGCGTCTTTCCGGAACCAGTTCACGTGGAATACCCGCGGCGTTTCCGTCAAACGGCGCTGCACTTTCAACCAATGGCGGAAATAATCGCCCATGTGATAACCGCAGAAAGGCAGCATCGCCATCGGATCGCGCCGGACCTTACCAACCGCTCCCGCCGCCGCCGCTGTAGTCTCTGAGCCCATCGTGGCACCCGCGTACACTCCCGCGCTCCAGTTGAACGCCTGGTAAACCAGAGGAATCGTAGTGGCGCGCCGGCCACCAAAGATAATCGCGCTGATCGGCACTCCATTTGGCGATTCCCAATCCGGATCAATGGTGGGGCATTGCGATGCAGGCGCTGTAAAACGCGAATTCGGATGCGCCGCTTTCACACCGGTGCGACCAATCTCCGGCGTCCACCTGTTTCCCTGCCAGTCGATGCACTCGGCCGGCGGTTCATCCGTCATCCCCTCCCACCACACGCCGCCTTCAGGAGTAAGCGCCACGTTCGTGAAGATGGAATTCTTCCGCAGTGTCGCCATGGCATTTGGGTTCGTCTTTTCAGATGTCCCCGGAGCCACCCCAAAGAAGCCGGCTTCCGGATTGATCGCCCGCAGCCGACCCGTTTCATCTGCCTTGATCCAGGCAATATCGTCGCCGATGGTCCAGACCTTCCAGCCTTCAAACCCCGCCGGCGGCACCAGCATGGCGAAATTCGTTTTGCCGCAGGCGCTCGGAAACGCCGCCGCCACATACGTCTTCTCGCCCTCGGGATTTTCCACCCCGACAATCAGCATGTGCTCCGCCAGCCAGCCCTCATCCCGCGCAATATTCGACGCGATACGCAGCGCAAAGCATTTCTTCCCAAGCAGCGCATTCCCGCCATAACCCGAACCGTACGACCAAATCTCGCGCGTTTCCGGAAAATGCACAATATACTTTTCTTTGTTGCAGGGCCAGACCACATCCTTCTGCCCCGGTTCGAGCGGCGCACCCACCGTGTGCATGCACGGCACCACGCGCTTCTCATCCTTATCAATCTCTGCGAACACCCTCTGCCCGATACGCGCCATGATCCGCATATTGACCACCGCATACGGCGAATCGGTTAGCTGTACACCAATCTGCGCCATCGGCGAATCGATCGGACCCATGCTGTACGCCAGCACGTACATGGTGCGCCCGCGCATCGCGCCGGAGAATAAACCTTTCAGCTTGCGGCGCATCTCAAACGGATTCACCCAGTTGTTGGTGGGCCCCGCCGCGTCTTTCGATAGAGAGCAGATGTAGGTGCGGTCTTCCACGCGCGCCACATCGTTCGCGTCCGAACGGGCATAAAAGCAGCCCGGCCAAAGCTCTTCATTCAGCTTGATGAAGGTCCCCGCCTCCACCATCTGCGCGCACAGCGCGTCATTTTCTTCCTGCGCCCCATCCACCCAGTGAACCGCATCCGGCTTGGTGAGAGCCACCATCTTTTCCACCCACCTGAGGAGGTGCTTGTTGCGGCTTAACGGGGCCGAGAGGTCGCGGGGTTTAGTTTCCTGACTCATTTCTTCTGCCTATCAAAATAGCAGTCACCCCGATGCGATATTCTTCAGTCTGGATGAAACGCCTGTCTGCTTCAATCTTCCCCGCCCTGTTTGGCGCGGCTTTGCTCACGTATGCCGCCGCCGATTCGATCACTGCGTTGGGGCATGACTGGACAGTTCAGCAAGCCTCCGACTGGGCCGTGAAAGAGGGAGTACTGCGCCTTCTGGAGAAAGGGGAGCCAGTCGCAGGCCAGCCCCGACGCCCCACCAAATTCGCCCTCCTGAATTCGAAGCCCTATAAAAATGTGACCGTGGAAGCGGAGATGAAACACAACGGTCGAAGCCTGATCATCGTCTACGCCTGGCAGGACCCCACCCATTACAACTACGCCCACATCTCGACCGATGCTGCCGCCAGACAGCCGGTCCATAACGGCATGTTCCACGTCTTCGGCGGGGAGCGCGCCCGCATCTCCCCGCAGGATGGCCCCGCCGGTTTCACCGATCAGGAATGGACGCCCGTCAAGCTCGTTTTCGATGGCGAAAAAGGCCACGCTTATGTGGAGGTGAACGGCAAGCGAAACCCGAGTCTCGAAGCCGTGGATCTGAGCCTCCAGTGGGGCCGCGTCGGCCTCGGATCGTTCAACGAAACCGGCGATTTCCGCAACGTGAAAATCACTGGCGAGACCCGCGAACAGGGTACGCCCGGCCTGCGGTAACAGCCACATGAAGCGCGCCGCCACGGTTCTCTTCGCCGGTGCGGCGGTAACACTGTTGAGCAGTATCACGCTCCACCGCAATGGGTTGAACCCGCCCCGTCTGGTCCTCTGGGCCTGGGAGCGGCCGGAAGATCTCCGCTTCATAGATAGCGACCACGTAGGTATTGCATGGCTTGCCGCCACCATCCAGTTCCGTGCGGACGGGGCCTTCCGTGTCCGATCACGACTTCAACCCCTGAAACTGCCGCCAAAGGCATTTCAGATTGCCGTCGTCCGAATCGAAACGCCCCCGCGATACACCTTCCCCAACCCAGGGCCGCTCGCCTCCGCTCTCCGCAGTTTTGCCGAACGACCCGGCGTCCAAATCCTCCAGCTCGATTTCGACGCCCGCACTTCCGAGCGTCCGTTTTACAGGAGCCTGCTCGAACGTCTGTCCTCTGTCACATCAGTGCCCGTCACGGTAACAGCGCTCGCCTCATGGTGCGCAGGGGACCGCTGGCTCGACACACAGCCAATCGCCGAAGCCATCCCGATGTACTTCCGTATGGGTCCTGACGAACCAAAGTGGTTGCCCGTCGAAAGCCCTGTTTGTCGCAATGCAATAGGACTGTCCACCGATGAAATCTGGCCCGAACACCGCCCCGCCGGCCTCCGTCCGAACCATCGAATTTACATTTTCAATCCCCGCCCCTGGACGCGCCAGCATCTGTTAGACATGGAAGTTAAGATCTCCCAATGGAATTGAAAAACTATTTCCCGTGTGCGCTGTTGGCGTTGGGAATCGGCATCCTGCTGCCATGCTCATTCGATTCCAGCCCGCGATTCCTGCCGAGAGCCATCCCGGAACAGCTCAACAGGGCGTTCCTGCAGGGCCAACTTGGGCTGCTGACTCCGAGCCTGCTCAAGCGGTACGAACTGGTGGCATGGCGATATCTTTCAGGCCAACATCTCGATCCGGCCGAGCAACAGGCATTTCTGCCGAAACCAGCGAATTCCTCTCCTTCACCGTGGGAGCAGTGGCAGAAGGCCCGAAATGCCACCAGCGGAATTCAACCGCTGGCCAATTTTTACTTCAACCCCTCCCGCGAGAGCCGGGTCGCTCCTGGAACCTGGTACGAGAATTGTCTCGACAACTCCGTCACCACGGCAACGCAAACCCTCCAGGACCGCCGAACCCGTTACGCCGACCCCGCGTTGCTGCGGGACTGGATCGAAGCCCAGGACCGTGTGTTTTCCCACTGCGAAAGAGACACCGACAGTTGGCCCGCCGAACCGACCCCATCCATGCCCGTGCTCGCCCGGGAAGACCGCCGCTACCAAATCGCCGCAGCCCACTTCTACGCCGAGGATCTCGATGAAGCCGAGAAGCGGTTTCGCGAAATAGCCGCTTCACCCGCTTCCTCCTGGCAGGCCACCGCTGCATACATGACGGCCCGCACGCTGATCCGCCAGTATTCCCTGCTCAGGAAAGCCGAGTCCCTGCAGAAGGCCGACGACGAACTTGCTCTTGCCATTGGCGAGCCAGACTTCACCACCATACGCCCTGACCTGATTGCCCTTCGGCAGTACACCCAAAACCTGCTCCATCCCGAAACCGTATTTGACGATCTCTCCCGTTCACTGGCCCTGCCGCACCCCGGCCCCGGGATCGCAAAAACGGTCGATGAGGCCGCCTGGCTTATGTCAGTCTCCCGATTCCATTCAGCCTATGAACAATCCACCGCGCCCCCTTTCGAGTGGGTCCGGGCGCTGGAAGCGGACGATGCAACTCTTCCACTCAAGCGCTGGCGCGACACACACTCCGGGGAATGGCTGACCGTGGCCATTATGAAAGCGAAACCGGACGACGAGTCTGCGAGCGATCTCGTGACCGCAGCCCTCGCAGTTCCCGAAGCATCACCGGCCCACGATACCGTGAGGTTCCACGCCATCCGTTTGATCACCCAACAGGGAGATAGCAAACGCGCCCGCACTTTACTCGACAAATTGCTCTCGGGAAAAGGCCGAACCCTCAGTTCCGTGGACAACGCCTTCCGCGCTCAAAGAATGGCATTGGCGACCTCGTTTGAAGACATGCTTCGATGGGCCCCCCGCAGACCGATCGGATTTCAGGACGAAGAACTGTTTGACCCCGACCGACCGGAGGATGTGCCTGCTTTCCCCATACTGGATCGGGACAGCACCGAAATCCTGAATCGGTTCACGCCGCTGAGTAAACTCGCCAGTACCGCCCGCAGATCCTCGTTGCCTTTGTGGATCCGACAAAACCTGGCGCTGGCCGTCTGGACTCGTGCCTTCATGCTGAAGAACGAGCCCGTTGCCGACGAGATGACGCCCATCCTCGCAACAGCTCATCCCAAATGGGAAGGCGATCTGACCGCGTTCCATTCTGCGACAGGAGCCGAACGACGCTTTGTCGGAGCACTTCTGATCGCCCGCCATGCAGAGTTTTATCCTGACATCTGGTCGGATTTCAGAGGTCAGTCCGCCGGGCCATGGTGGTGTTCGGCGAGGGACCGCCCAAACCAGCTACAACATACCCCGTCGGGCGATATACTGGCCAGCGCGGAACAAACCGCTGCCGTCCGGGATCTGAACGCGATCGCAACCGCTGGCTCCGCCCAAACAGCGATAGCCCCGGCGATTTTCAATTGGGCGAAAATCCATCCCGACGACCCCCGCGTGCCGGAAGCGCTCCATCGTCTGGTACGAATCACGCGCTACGGCTGCCGCATCGAACCGGAAAACGGTACAGTCTCGAAGCAGTCCTTCGAGCTGCTCCACAACGGTTACCCGAAAAGCACGTGGACCGCTCAAACGCCATACTGGTTTAAATAGGCCCGCAATGTGGAAATCGCAGGTGAAAACTACCTGCGAGTCCGCCTACTTCTTACCGGCAATGGGGTAGCCCTGCCAGATGTACTCAAGTGCCTGGGGCAGCGTTTGTTGCTTGACGGTGCGATCCGTGTGACCGGCGTTGCGGGCGAAAACGAACTGGTAATGATAGCCTTTCGCGGCCAGCACGCGGGCCATGTTCTCGTTCGCAAGCACCCAGTCGTGCATTTCGTCCCGCATGATGTTGGGGTTGTAGTTGTCGCGGTCCCCCACTTCCATCCAGATGCGGAGTGGCTTCTTTGCGCTATTGGGAATCAGGGATTCGTGAAAGCTCCACGCCCCGTGAGGAATTTTCGGGTCCCAGGGCCACTGCTGGTTTACATAGGTACCGGAGTAAGTCAGCACCCGGTGGTAGAGCTCGGGGTGGTACCAGGCCATAATCATGGCAGCGGAACCACCGGAACTGCCGCCCATGGTGGCGCGCGCCTCCGGGTCCTTTGACAGCTTCACATTGGCCTGTTTCTCAACCAGCGGCAGAACCTCTTTCTCAATGAATTCAGCATAAAGGCCAGACATCGTATCGTACTCAAGGCCGCGCTGGCTGCCCTGTGCATCCCCGGATCCATTACCAACCGAGATGCCGATCATAACCGGAATTCGTTTCTGCGCAATCAGATTATCCAGCGCCGTGAAAAGAGCGCGGTCAATGCCATCGGCCCCAATAATGAAGGGAGCGACAGTCCCGGGCACATATTGCTTCGGCACATAGACGGCGATCTTGCGGGTGTAGGCCGCCGGGTGGCTGGTGGTCACGATTAGTTTTGAGGGCTCGCCCGGATCAACAGTGCCGAAGCTACCCGGTTCGCGGGCGATGCCGGAATAAATCCTGCTGTCAGTTGACGCCATCGTGAAGTCAATTACAGTTCCTTGCGGCACCCCTTCCTGAACAGACATTTCGGCTGCGGCGGGGTGCGTCGGGCCCAGGATGAAATTGCCGTCAACATGAATGGGCGCGTTCGACCCGTCGGGAAGATCCTTGCCCGCAACATAGCCCGGTGTCCGGGGGTCGCGGGCAGGGAGAGTCGGGCGTGCCGGGCGATTTGGCTGCGCCGTCGGCGGGGCTTGCGCCGGAACCTGGGCGGCCGTCATAGCAAAGAATAGTGAGAAGCAAAAAAGACGCATGAAAGTCCTGTCGCGACTCTATCATAGGGATTACATGACCAGATTTCTGTCAGTGGTGCTGTTGTTCGGCAGCGTGGGCGTCTTCGGTCAGGAGCGCACCAAACAGCCGGAGAGCGCGGTGCCCCCGGCAGTGTTTACCGCCGATCAGGCGGAGCTGGGTCGAATCATGTACCGGACCCAACAGCCCGGCGTGAAAGCTGGTTCAGCCTGCGCCGATTGTCATCTCGACGCGATGACCGGGAAGGACGGCAAACCCTGGGTCCCGCCACTCGCAGGACCGGACTTCCTCGCAAAGTGGGGTCCGCAGTCCACCCGCGATCTGTATCAGCGGATCCAACTCGTCGAGCCGCTCACCAACGAAAAGTATCTGGGCCTGGTTGCCTACATCCTGCAGGCAAACGGCGCCAAAGCCGGGCCACGGGCACTGAGCGCAGAATCACTCGTAACGATAAGTGCCGTGGCCGGACGGTAGAGGAGAGAGCGACTTGCCGCCAAACCTTCATACCGGGATTGCCTGGATTAGAGAGGCAGTCGCCCGGCCTTAGACTTGAACTCATTTGCCCGCCTGCAATGTGCAGCAAAATCAGCCTTACTATCCTTTAGGAAGTTCAGGCCATGGATCTGCAGGTCTCGCCGCAGGTGTAAAGCCCGCCGCTGCTGGGGCCCGCTCTCCCGGCGCACCGAAGCGGATTGCTCACGGCGTCCCCCCAAACAAAGTCCCCCACCCCAGCATCCCCCCGGGATCCATCCGCGCCTTCACCCCCCGCATCAATTCAATCTCCCCTTGCGAAAACTGAATCCCCAGAAAATCCTTCTTCCGCTTCCCCAGTCCGTGCTCAGCAGAAACCGTCCCGCCCATCCCCACCGCCGCCCGCGCAAACTCCGTCATCAACCCCTTCGCCCGCTGCCATTCCGCATCATTCGCAGGCAATATATTGGTATGCAGATGCGCATCACCAATATGTCCGAAAATCACATATTTCCCCGGAAACTCCCTCTCCAGACACTCCCGATACACCGCCAGCATCTCGCCATTCCGCGCAATCGGCACCGCAAAATCCGACCCCATCTTCGTCAGCCCCTGCTTCCGCACCAAATCATTCACCGCCTCCGGCACCGCATGCCGAAACTTCCGAAACCTCTCCCGATCCGCCGCCGACGTCGCAAACCACGAATCTTCCAATAACGCCCCGGAAAACTCCAGCCGCTCAATCCACGCCTCTTCCGCGTCTTCCCCCTCCCGCACTTCCTGCTCCACCAGCAACGCCGCCTTCGCGCCCCCCGGAATCTCCGGGACCCTCGACTGCAACAACCCCAGCG
>JBBQDH010000085.1:0-22494 GCA_038319515.1 Bryobacterales bacterium | reverse complement strand
TACTGGCGACCGGGCAAGGTTCTGGAATGCTCAGCGCTGGGCTTTGCGCTCGTATTGGGATCGGTTTTTGGGGGCCAGTGGATTGCGGAATCATCGTTCGCGCCAATCTTCACACTCTCCGCCATGTCGGTCGCGGTGGCTATTATCATTTACGGATTTCTGGCCAGCGCATTGCCGGTCTGGCTGTTACTCGCACCCCGTGATTACCTCAGTACTTTCGTAAAACTCGGCGTCATCGGCATGCTGGCAATCGGAATCCTGGCGGTTCGCCCGACGCTCGAAATGCCGGCGTTCACGAAGTTTGTCGACGGCACCGGGCCGGTCTTTGCGGGCAAAATCTTCCCGTTCTGTTTCATCACCATCGCCTGTGGCGCGATCAGCGGGTTCCACTCGCTGATTTCATCGGGCACCACGCCCAAGATGATCGCGCGCGAAACACATGCGCTGCCGGTTGGCTACGGCTGCATGCTGCTGGAAAGCTTCGTGGCGATTATGGCGATGATTGCCTCCTGCGCGCTGCAGCCGGGCATCTACTTTGCGGTGAATTCGCCTGCGGGCCTGGTGGGGAAAACCGCGCAGGCAGCGGTCGCAACCATTACCGGATGGGGATTCCCGGTGAGTGCGGAACAGATGGCCGCTCTGGCGAAGAGCGTTGGCGAAGTGACACTGTTTGGCCGCACCGGTGGCGCGCCGTCATTGGCTTTGGGGATGGCCCATATTTTCGCGCGCGGAGGGGGTGGCGACGCCGTACTGGGCTTCTGGTACCACTTCGCCATCATGTTCGAGGCGCTTTTTATTCTGACCATTATCGATGCCGGCACGCGCGTGGGCCGCTTCATGCTGCAGGATTTGATGGGGCATATCTGGAAGCCGCTGGGGCGCACCAGCTGGATGCCGGGCGTGCTGGCCACCAGTGCGGTGATTGTGGCCGCGTGGGGATTCTTCCTGATTCAGGGCGTGCGGGATCCGCTGGGCGGCATCAATTCCCTGTGGCCGCTGTTCGGCATTGCGAACCAGTTGCTGGCCGCGATTGCGCTTTCCGTCGCCACAACCATCATCCTGAAAATGCACGGACCGAAGTACCTGTGGATTACGTGCGTGCCGCTCTCCTGGCTGATAGTTGTGACATTTACGGCCGGGTGGCAGAAGATCTTCTCGCCGCTGCCGCGCGTTGGATTCCTCGCACAGGCAGCAGCGCTGCAGAAGGGTCCGATGTCGCCGCAGGTGGAGACGCTGATCTTCAATAACCAGCTGGATGCAGCGGTGTGCGGCACTTTCATGGTGCTGGTGATGATTATTCTGCTCGATTCACTGCGCCTCTGGTTCGGGATTTTGAGCGGATCGGAGAAACGGGTCGTTTCAGAATCACCGTTCGTGATGACGCAGTTGCCTGCGGGGGAATTCTGATGCGGGCATTTTTGCGGGGGTGTCTCGATTTGTTGCGGGAAATCGGTGACCAGAATGCCTATGCAAGATATCTGGCGGCGCATGGTGTGAAGCATTCTGCGGAAGAATGGCGCCGCTTTTCCGACGCGCGCTTCAAGGCGAAATATCAGAACGCGAAGTGTTGCTGAGTGTGGGAGGTGCCATAGAATTCAATGGGAATCGCGCAAATATCCAGCGCCTTTCGAAAATTGTCTGGCATTCTATCGAACGCGGTCTGAAGGATTACTCGTTCTTTACGTCCTGCACGGCAGGAGAGATGTCCATCCGCAGATGATGGATTTGCGCCCCATCCTGCAGGGCATCACCGAAACATGACACATAAACGCCCGCCGCGAGACTATCGCGCTGCTTCCCGTTCCGCGCATCTTCGCAGCTCTTCTTCCAGCATTTCCACGCGCCTGCGAAGCTCGTTCATTTCCTGCTGTTCCGGATCGGGCAGCAGACCATGCTCCAGCACGCCTTCTTTCGCCCTGGACCGCACAATACGACCGGGAATGCCCACCACAGTCGAATTATCCGGCACAGGCTTCACCACCACGGAACCTGCGCCGATCTTCACGTGATTCCCGATCCTGATGCTGCCCAGCACCTTGGCGCCGGTTCCCACCACCACGTGATTTCCTAACGTCGGATGCCGCTTGCCCTGCTCATTGCCCGTCCCGCCCAGCGTCACACCCTGGTACAGCAGCACATCGTCACCGATCTCCGCAGTCTCGCCAATCACCACGCCCATGCCATGATCGATAAAAAAGCGCCGTCCGATGGTAGCGCCCGGATGGATTTCAATACCGGTCAGGAAACGCGAGAGCTGCGAGACGATTCGGGGGAAGAGCGGCACACCAGCTTTGTAGAGCCGGTGCGCAAACCGATGGAACAGAATAGCGTGGAATCCGGGATAACAGAGAATGATCTCCAGCACGCTGGTCGCGGCGGGGTCCTCGCGAAAAATCGTGTCGATCTGTTCCCGTATGGCTGCAAACACTCTGTTGAGATGAAGCTCAGTGACCGGAAGCTTCGGCGGGTTCGGAAATTACCGGCGGCTTTGCCCCAGGCGGAATCGCCGTCAGCATGTCTTCCTTGCGATAAATCAGCGTGGAAGTGTTGTAGCTGGCGACTTCGAAACCGTGACCGTGCGTGATGGCGTCGGTCGGGCAGGCTTCCACGCAATAGCCGCAGAAGATGCAACGGTTGTAGTCGATGTTGTAAACCTGCGCGTAGCGCTCACCACCGCTGATACGCACCGTCTCGGTGTTTTCTTTGGCTTCGATGTAGATGCAGTTCGACGGGCAGGCGGCAGCGCAAAGGAAACAGGCCACGCACTTTTCGAGCCCGTTCTCATCGCGCTGCAAAACGTGGACGCCACGATAGCGTTCCTGGAGCTTCGGCGGTTCGTCCGGATAGTTCTCCGTCACGGTGGGAGACATCATCTCCTTCATCGTGACGCCCATGCCCTTTACGATCGCGGAGGCCGCACCGAAAACTTCACCGATATTTGCCATCGACTCCTATGGTAGCGGAACACCTCTCGGGAGTCAGTTTTTCGGGCGGCTCTACCCCCTGCGCGCTACTCCTCTTTCATTTTGCGAACGAACGCCAGCACATCGAACCGGCGAATTTCCCGGCCAGGAAAGAAGCTGTTGAGCGCTTCCGTCTCGTCATCGAAAACCTCAAACACCGTGTCAAGCCGGGTGAGTCCGATCAGCTCAATATTTCGCCTGTTCAAATTTAACAACTTAGCCGCCCCGCCCGCCTTTTTGAGCTGCTGCGCGCTCATGACCATGGCACCCAGACCAGTACTATCGATATAGTCAACGTGAAGCAGATTCAGAATTGTATTGGTGCCCGCGGCTTTCGTAGCCTGCTCTACGCCGGCGCGAAAAGTCGCTACATCCGGGCCCGCGGTGAGGCGGCCCTTCAGATCGATAATCAAAATGCCTTCCCGTTCTCTGGTTGAAACTTCAAGGTTCATGCGGCGCGGTCCCCTGCTTCAGTCTAAATTTTTAAGACGCACTCCCTCAAGTGGAGCATATCTTTAAGGAGGAACGAAATTTGGGCCGCAACTGGACAGAGCAGGAATGGCGCGAACTGGACGCCGCCACCCGGGAACGCATCCGGAACGCGGCATCGCCCGCGCACGCCTGGCGGGTGATGACCCGCGGTGCCCGCTCCGTTCTGCGCAACTACAGCACCAGCTTCTTCCTGGTGACTCGCTTTCTACCCGCCCAAAAGCGCGCTCAGGTAGACGTCATTTACGCTGCGGTGCGCTATCCGGATGAAGTCGTAGATACTTTCCCGCTGGCCGAGGCGGATAAACTCAGGCTCCTTAAGGTCTGGCGGGAATCGTACGTGCAGGCTCTTGGTCCGGCGGACTGGCGCCGTTCCGTGGCGGACGGAGTACCGGTTTGGGTGGCCGGCTTCTCCGAAGTAGTGAAGCGAAACAACATTCCGCCGGAATACTACCATTCTTTTCTGGACGCCATGGCGGCCGATGCGCAGCCTCGCTTTTACCAGGATCTCGACGACCTGATCGACGGATACATTTACGGCAGCGCGATTGTAGTGGGTTATTTTTTGGCTTACGTCTACGGTGCCAGTGCCCCGCAACACTGGCAACGCGTGCTCGATGGCAGCCGAAGCCTGGGCATCGCATTGCAGCTCACGAACTTCCTGCGAGACGTGGCGGACGATCAGAACCGCGGCCGTGTTTATCTGCCGCTGGACCTGTTGCGGCAGGAGGGTTTGGCAAATATCGATTGCAGCAACCCTGGCCAGACTGAGAGGATTAACAGCGTGCTCCGCCGCCTGTCCGGTATTGCGGAAGCCCACTACCGTCTGGCTGAGTGTGATCTGGACGCGTTTGCACCAGATTGCCGAATCGCCATCCAGGCTTGTATCGACGTCTACCGACGCCTGAACCAGCGCATCGGATCAAGCCCCGCCGGCATCCGCCATCGCGAAAGCGTGCCAGTGCTGGAAAAGCTGGGCTCGCTGCCGGCAAGCAAGTTCTGGCGTATTCCGCTCGCGTATATGGGGGGGCTTTGAATGAAGCCGCCTGTTGCCATCGTCGGAGCGGGTTTGGGAGGGCTGAGCGCGGCCATCCACCTGCGACTCGCCGGCCATCCCGTTACCATCTTTGAAGCAAACGAACTGGTGGGGGGCCGCGCCAACCGCATTGAACAGGACGGTTTTCAGTTCGACACCGGCCCTTCGCTGCTCAACTATCCCTGGGTTTTCGAAGATCTATTCCGCGCCGCCGATCGTGATTTCCATCACTACGTAAAGCTGCTGCCCGTGGATCCATCCGTGGAGTTCCGCTGGGAAGACGGGCAGCACTTCCAGTTGTCGAGCGACATGAAGTCCTTGTTGGCGGAATGCGAACGGATCGACCCCGGTTCTTCGCCCGGCCTGACTTCGTTTTTTGCTGATGCCTCTGAAAAGTACCGTCTCTCTTTTGACAAGCTCGTCACCCGTAACGAAGACAACCCGCTCAAGTGGATTCTGAATCTGAGCCTTTCGGAAATGTGGCGCACCGGCATCTGGCGGTCGCTCGATGGCGAATTGAAGCGCTTCTTCGGTTCCCGCTACATTCGGGAAGCCTTCGGTTCATACGGCATGTACCTGGGCGGGTCGCCGTTCGATTTGCCCGGCGTTTTCTCCATTCTTCCGTATGGCGAACTGGCATACGGGCTATGGCTGCCGAAGGGTGGAATTTATGGCCTGGTGAAGGGCATCGAAACGCTGGCTCGTGAACTTGGCGTGGAAATCCGGACGGGCGCGCGGGTGACGCGGATTCTGAGTGAGAACGGCGGGATCGCCGGAATTGAATTGGCGAATGGGCAGATCAATAAGTTCGGGATTGTCGTTTCGAACGTTGACGTGCCAACCACGGATGGCGAATTGCTGGGCAGACCAACCTCGCCCAAAATGACTCCCGGCGTTCTGACTTTTTATTGGGGCGTGCGCGGTAAGGTCGAAAAC
Organism: Bryobacterales bacterium; assembly: GCA_038319515.1. Taxonomy (GTDB): domain Bacteria; phylum Acidobacteriota; class Terriglobia; order Bryobacterales; family Bryobacteraceae; genus BOG-234. The sequence goes on along the minus strand of JBBQDH010000085.1, from coordinate 17,070 downwards.
ATTGGGCATCATACAATCTTCCTGCCCACTGACTATAAGGGCGCCTTCGACGATCTTTGTAAAAATAAGCGCGTCCCGGCAGGTCTGCCTTTCTACATTTCCATCGCCTCAGAGACAGATCCGGATTTGGCCCCGCCGGGCGATTCCACGGTCTTCGCGCTGGTTCCCACACCTCTGCTGAGCGAACTGCCTGAGCTGGATGTTGCCGATATTCGCCGCCGCGTCCTTTCGCGCATCGGCCTTGACGAAAGCCGTATCGCAGTGGAACACATCTGGACGCCTTCGGAATGGAAGCAGCGTTTTGGTCTGCACGATGGTTCGGCATTCGGCGCCGCCCATACACTTTTTCAGGTGGGCCCGTTCCGCAGCCGCAATTATTCGCGGGAATTGAGCGGTCTGTATTACACTGGCGCAGGGACAACGCCCGGCACCGGTATGCCGATGGTGGTCCTCAGCGGTAAGATGACAGCGGAGAGGATTGCTGCTCATGCACATTGAGCGTTACGGCAAAGGTAATGACGCATTCCTCTGCCTGCACGGCTGGAACGGTTCGCACCGCACTTTCGCGCCTCTCGCGAATGGTCTGCCGGACGGCGTCGCGCTCTGGTGTCCCGATCTTCCGGCGCGGGATTCGCTCAATGAGGTCACAGCCGAGCTCGAAGGATTGACGCACTCAATCCCCGGCCCCCTGCGAATTATCGGTAACTGCAGCGGAGCGCTGCACGGTTTGTTGCTGGCCGAACGTGTGCGGGCGGAGCGAATCGTGATGATTGATGCATTCGCGTTCCTGCCCGTCTATTTCCAGCTATTCCTGCTGCCGGTCATCGGCCAGATCGCCTATTGGACCGCTTTTGCGAACCCGGCAGGGCGGTGGGCGGCAAACCTCGCAGTCGCACGGCACCGCAAAGGCTCCACCGATCTCACCGAGGGCTTCCGTCGGGTCAACCATGCCGAAACTTATCGCCAGTTGCAGTTGCTGGGCGAGCTACAGTCACCCGAAAGGTTCCGGGGATTGTGCGGGCAGGTGGACATCGTGTACGGAGAACGCTCATTTCAGGCCGTGAAGAAATCCGCCGCGATCTGGAAGCGCATTTTCCCGGCAGCGCGCGAATTCAGCCTGTCAGGTGCAGGACACCTTCCTATACTGGAAGCCACCACGCAGTTGCAGCGCGTTATTTTTCAGGAGAGTCCGTGCAGAGTTTAATTGAAGCCGCACTGGCGACGGCGATTCCCGTCAGCACACTGAAAGGCAGCGAAGCTTTGAATCAGGCGATTCGCTGCGCCGTCTATCCCGGTGGCAAACGAATGCGACCGCTTTTCACACTGCTGGCGGCACAGGCTGCGGGAGTCGATCCCCTGCAAGCCCTGGATGCGGCCTGCGCGGTGGAATTGCTGCACTCCAGTTCGCTGATCTTCGACGACCTGCCATGCATGGACGACGCCGACCTGCGCCGCCACAGGCCGGCTGTCCATTTGTTGTTCGGTGAATCCACGGCGCTGCTGGCGGGGCTTGCGCTGATGAACCAGGCGTACTCACTGTTCGCCAGTTCGCCGCTTCTGGTGAAAGAAGCCGCCAACTGTATCGGCGTGGACGGCATGATCGGCGGACAGGCAGTGGATGTCTCCGGTCAGGATCTTGAAAGCCGTGACCGCAAGACTTCATCCCTGATGCGTTTGACTTTAATGGCCGGCGCGGAGGCAGCAGGAGCCGACCGTTCCGCCGTGGAACTGCTGGCGAACTGTGGGGAGCGACTCGGGCATGCCTACCAGATGTTGGATGACCTGATGGACTGCTGCACCGAGAGCGGCAAGACGGCGGCGCAGGATCAACGACACCATCGACCGGCGTGGACCGTCTCCCGCGAAGCGGTGATGGCGGATGTTGCCGATTGCGGTTCGCTGCTGCGAACGTCCTTCGGATCTGCGGCTGAGCCCCTGCTGGCAGCCATCGGGACCGTGTTTTCCCGCCTCACGGCGAAACGGCTGGTCGCTGCTTGAGCTCGACAGCCCCGAAAGCCTCACGCCGGGCGAACAGGCCGGCGACAAGATCGCCTGCACCACCAGGCGGCAATGCGGAGCAGGTGGCTCCGGTGGTCTTGCCACCGGTCTCTTCGCTTTCATCAGAACTCCTGGCGCGCAGGGCCATTTGGGCATAGGAATGAAGAGGGCCGTCATCATCGGCGGTGGGCTGGGAGGCCTGTCCGTCGCGCTGCGACTGCAGGCAGCAGGCTGGCAGGCAACCGTTTGCGAAGCAGGCCCCACCTTTGGCGGCAAGATGAACCGCTGGTCGAAGGACGGTTTTCACTTCGATACGGGACCATCGCTGATCACCATGCCCTGGGTCTTCCGCGAAGCGTTTGCGGCGGCAGGCGGCAGGCTTGAGGAGCACGTCGAGCTTAAGTCGCTGGACCCCATCGCCGAGTATCGTTTTGACGACGGCACGCGATTCAAATACACTTCCGTTCTGCCGGACTGGCTGGCGACCATGAAGCGTATCGCGCCGGGTGATCAGAATGGTTTCTTCCGCTTCCTGGAACTGGGCGCAAAACTATTCGCCGTTTCTGAAGCGACATTCTTCCGGCGGTCCCCCTTCGAACGGCCCTCTCCCGGCGAGTGGCGCGCACTGAAGAACATGCCGCTTCAACGCGCCTGGGGCAATTACCAGAGCAGCATCGAGAGTTACTTTCAGAGCCCTCATCTGCGCCAGTTGTATGGGCGCTATCCAACCTACGTTGGTTCGTCCCCGTGGCGCTCACCCGCAACCCTGGCGGTGATCCCCTATATCGAATTCGCCTTTGGCGGCTATGCAGTGAAAGGCGGGCTGTACCGGATTGTAGAGGGGCTGCTGGCGCTGGCAAAGCAAAACCGCGTCGAACTTTTGCCGAATGCGCGAGTGATGCGAATCATCGGGAGCGGTGGCGCAGCAAAGGGTGTGGAGCTGGCTTCGGGAGAGACTATTCCGGCTGATGTGGTGATTATGAATGGCGATCATCTGGCCACGGCGGAGTTGCTGGACGCGCCTGGTCCACCCGCGCTGCAGGGCCAGTCCATGTCCGGATTCGTGCAGTTGTTCGGATTGCGCAAACCACTGGCGGGGGTCCACCAGCACACGGTTTGCTTCTCGGCGGATTACAGGAAAGAGTTTTCCCAGATCTTTGATCAACAGCGTTTTCCCGACGATCCGACCGTTTACGTCAACGCGCCGGAGCCAGGCGATACGCTGTTCATCATGGCGAATGCACCGGCCACGAATGACGTCTGGGACGAAGCACGAATTGCACAGGCGCGCGGGCGGGTTTTTGATCGCCTGCGCCGAGCGGGGTTCCCCGACTTCCAGGAAGACATTGCAGTGAGCGACGTCTGGACGCCTTCGCGCATCGCGGATCGCTACCTGATGCCGGGTGGCGCGATCTATGGCGTGGATTCGCACGGCTGGAAGAATGCGTTCCTGCGGCCACGCAACGCAAGCACCGCACTGCGCGGACTCTATCACGTGGGCGGCAGCACTCACCCTGGCGGCGGGACGCCCACGGTTCTGATGTCGGCGGAAATCACGGCAAGGATCATTCGGCAGCGGCACCCATGAGATGGGTCCTTTGGGCGGTCTATGCCGTGATGTGGATCGGCGGGGTGCTGTCGGGAGGAGTTTCCAAACAAGCTCCCTGGGCAGCACCGTTATTCCTCGTCATCGCGGGCTCACTGGCGGTCGTTGAGCACCGGGAAGCCTGGAAGCTGCTGGGGCTGACGGCACTCATTGGCTTGGCGTTTGAGCTGACAGGCGTGCACACAGGTCTGCCGTTCGGGCGCTACCAGTACACGAATACGCTGGCGCCGTCACTGTTTGGAGTGCCGATCGCCATCGCATTCGCCTGGCTGATTCTGATTGATTTCGTGCGGGGAATCACGCCGTCCCCGCTGTGGGGCGCACTCCTGATGACGGCCATCGATTTCGTCATTGACCCTTTGGCAGCCGGTCCATTACATTACTGGCACTGGTTCGATCTCGGGCCTTACTACGGCATCCCCTGGATGAATTTCGCCGGCTGGCTGCTTACGTCGTTCGTGATCCTGCAGGTGCTTCCCGCCACGAAGCAAAGGACCGCGTGGGTCGGACTAACAGTGGTGGCGTTTTTCGCGGTGATCGCGCTGGAACTGCGGCTTTGGGTGCCGGGGCTAATCGGAGGTGGAATTGTGGGCGGGGCGTTCTTCCGGCCACGGATTCAGCAGTTCAAGTCCTAACCCCCCGAAATCCCGCGTATTCCGGGTTACCAGTGTCAGTTCTCTTGTCGCGGCGGTGGCCGCAAGAAAGCCATCCATGATGTGCAGTGTTCGTCCCGCTTTTCGTTGTTGTTCGACCAGCGAACCCCAGCAATCCGCAATCGCGAAATCGAGCACAATAATCCGGCCTTCGAACCGCAGTGGCAGGTCATGACGCAACCAGGTTTCCAGTCGCGTTCGCCGAAACCCTGCGTCCATCTTTGCCACCCCCCTGCTGATCTCGGCAATGGAGACGGCGCTCAGGTAGATCCGGTCTTCGTCCGCCTCGGCGATCCACCGAACAACTGCCTCATTCGGCTGCGGCTTTACCCATTCGGAAACGACATTGGTATCGAGCAGGAAATTCAAAGGTCGATCTCACGCGGCGGGCTATCGTCCCATTCCAGGGTGAGGCCCGAGTCACGAAGTGGCGACTCCGCAAAGAAATCCGCCAAGGTGCCCTTACGGCTGGTCTTGCGCTCCCATTCTTCGATGGAGACGACGACAACCGCTTTGCGCCCACTGCGGGTGATGGTCTGCGGTCCGTTTGAGACAGCCTGATCGATCACTTCACTCAGCTTTGCCTTTGCTTCGGCAACGGTCCATGGTTTAACTGCGATCACGAGGCACCTCCATGACCATTATGGTCATATTGGTTACTCCAGGAACAACGACGTGGAGCAGCCGTACCGTTGGGTATTCGGAATCGAGAAATTCGTCGGTTCAGTTCATCCCACGGTTTGTCGTCCAGTGTGGCCTTGCCGGTAAATCGCAGCGGCGGAGACGGCGACCGAATCTGTTCGCTAAGTACGTCGATGGGCCCCGGCGGTCAGGGCAACGATCGGGCAAATTTCTCCCGCACCGCTATGGGCGAATCCGCACTATTGACCGGGATAGTCAGCCCGTTCCCGGTTACGCTCCACCGGCTGCGAAAGCGATCTGACGCCGCGCCCGCAAAGACCGTGACGCCACGCACGCCGGCTGCATCCGCCGCATGCTGACCCGCCGAATCGTAGCCCACATAGAAATCACTTTGCGAAATAATCGACGCGAAACCAGCGAACGAGCCTTCCCAGAACCGGACATGATCCGCCATGCCGGAAGCCTCCACCCCAGCGGTCACTCGCCGCGCTTCTTCCCCCCCGGCACCGCGATCCACCCACACCGTCTTGTACCGTTCACCCAGCGAACGAATCAGTCGTGTTTCGAAATCCCCACCAACCCGTTTCGATTCGTTTTCCCCGACTCCCAGGCTAACGGCGACCATCGGCCTCTCCGCGGCAATCCCAACCGGCATCGGCGCGATGAACGCCACGCCCGTCTGCCCGAAAGCCGCCTCCAGCCATTGCTGCGTCAGATTCGAGAGATTCTGGTCCGAATCGCCGCCAGCCGTCCGGCTGGGGAAATGGAAGTAATGCTCAGGTTCACAAACCGGAATCAGCCCCAGTTGCGTGAACCGCGAATCGGGATCCACCACAATCCGGTGTTCCCCGGCCAGCCGCTCCCGTAATTCCCCGGCAAAAGCCAGCCGCCCACTCACAGGCCCCGAACGCGGGTAGTTTGCCTCCAAATGCTCAATCCGCGCATCCGCCGCAAACAGTTCCGCCGACTTCCGCGACCCCACAAACACAACCCGCGCCCCAGGAAATCTGCGCTTCATCGCATCCAGAATCATGCTGGTGACTTTGATATCCGAACCCAGCGTGACCCGCGACAGCACATACACCACATCCACCCGCTCCGGAATCATGGGCCGCACCCGAAGCGCAACCGGAATCCACGCCGACATCAGCCGCTCATAAGCCGCCGCCTGCGCGGGGTCAAATGAATCAGAAAGCGCCTCCACCACAATCCGGAAAAACTCCCCCGGACAGTCCTGCCCCAGCGCGCGCACCTCTTCAAAAGACGGCATGCCGCCGCCACGAATCAATTCGAGCGCCGCAAGGGCATGTTCACTACACGAAGTACTTGCCGACAATCGCTTCCAGTTTCTTCACGGTATCCTGCGGCACCAGCTTCTTATCAGTGATCAGCGCATGCTGCAAAGATGACCCGCACTTGCACGTACGCTCCGCCGGCATCCGCCTCACCGCTTCCGCCACCACATTGCAGGCATTCGCGGCATTCTGCGTCAGCACACGAATGATGTCCGTCACTTCAACCGCTTCATGATCCGCATGCCAGCAGTCGTAATCGGTCACCATCGCCACTGTCACGTAGCAAATCTCGGCTTCCCTCGCGAGCTTCGCTTCCTGCAGGTTCGTCATTCCGATGACGTCCATGCCCCACGACCGGTACAGGTTCGATTCGGCCCTGGTCGAAAACATCGGGCCTTCCATGCAGAGATACGTCCCGCCGCGTTTGCCCGTCACGCCGACCGCCGCACAAGCCGCTTCCACGGTCACCGCAAGCTGTCCGCAGATGGGATCCGCGAAGCTGACATGCGCCACCAGGCCCTCCCCGAAGAAGGTGGAAATGCGTCCCCGCGTGCGGTCCACAAACTGATCGGGGATCACGAAATCAAGGGGCTTGTGCTCTTCCTTCAATGAGCCCACGGCGCTGAGAGAAACAATACGCTCCACGCCCAGCGTTTTCATGCCGTAGATATTGGCGCGGAAATTCAGTTCTGAAGGCGAGATGCGATGGCCCCGCCCGTGGCGCGCCAGAAATGCAACTTCCTGCCCTTCCAGTTCGCCAACGATGTAGTTGTCTGACGGTGTACCGAACGGTGTTTCCATCGCCACTTCATTCGCCGCTTTGAACCCGGGCATGGAATACAGTCCGCTGCCGCCGATGATGCCGATTTTAGGCAAGTTTGCTCCCCAATTGAATCAGATTATTGCTGAATAAGTTCCCATAGTACGCCACCTGTGGAAGCCGGATGGACGAACACATAAGTGTGGCCCCCCGCACCCTGTCGCGGAGCGCCCAGCAGGCGAACTCCGGTCGCTTCCAGCCGCGCGATTGTCCCGGACAGATCGGGCACCTTCAGCGCCACGTGATGCAGCCCCGGCCCGCGTTTTTCAATGAATTTCGCGATCCCCGAATCCGCGCTCAGCGCCTCCAGCAACTCGATGCGCGACTCCCCCACCGGCAACATCGCCAGCCGCACTTTCTCATGCTCCACGGTCTCCCGCGAGGCAACCGTAAGCCCCAGTTGCGCGGCATAAAAAGGCAGCGCCTCCTCAATGGAACGCACCGCAATCCCCAGATGATCAATCGTGCAGGTCTGCACGGCATCCCGCGCAGCTCGCTTCTGCCGCGCCTGCAGATCGTCCGCCAACTCCGGAATGCCCGTCCCGTCAATCGCCACGGTCCGATAAATCGGAATCTCCACATGTCCCAGTGAAAGCATTCCTTCCACTTCGCGCTGCGTGGACTCAACCCCCGGCCGGTCCGCCTTGTTGATCACGAAGATGTCGGCAATCTCCATAATCCCGGCCTTGATCGCCTGTACATCGTCGCCCATGCCTGGCACCAGCACCACCAGAGTCGCGTCCGCATGGCCGGCGATCTCGATCTCATCCTGACCAACACCAACCGTTTCCAGAATCGTAAAGTCGAACCCGCCATTCCGGAACAGGTGCGACAGCGCCACACTCGTGCGCGCCAGTCCGCCGGTGGCCCCGCGCGTCGCCATGGACCGAATGAATACACCAGGGTCCGCATGGTGCCGCTGCATGCGAATCCGGTCGCCCAGAATCGCCCCGCCGGTGGCGCGACTGCTGGGGTCCACAGCGACAATCGCAACCGTCTTCCCGCGCCGCCGGAACTCCGCCGTTAAGGCATCCACCAGCGTACTCTTCCCCGCCCCTGGTGGCCCGGTAACGCCCAAAATCAGACCCGGACCCGCAGCCGAAAACTCCGCAGGCAACGGAGCTCCGTTCTCCACAGCCGTCGCCGCACGGGCCAGTTCGCGCGTCCTCGCCATCAGTCCTTCAGCAACTGCCGCGCAATCACCATGCGCTGAATTTCACTGGTGCCTTCGCCAATGGTGCACAGCTTCACATCGCGATAAAACTTCTCCACCGGATAGTCCTTGATGAATCCATACCCGCCGTGAATCTGAACCGCCTCATTCGCGATCCAGACTGCGGACTCCGACGCGAACAACTTGGCCATGGCCGATTCCCGCGTCACGCGTTTCCCGGCATCAATCATCTTCGCCGCACGATAGGTCAGCAGCCGCGACGCGTCGATCTTCGTGGCCATATCCACCAGCTTGTGCTGAATCGCCTGAAACTCCGAAATCGGTCGCCCAAACTGCTTCCGCATCTTCGCGTATTTCAGCGCGGCATCGTAAGCGCCCTGCGCCATGCCGATGGAAAGCGCGGCAATCGAGACCCGCCCGCCATCCAGAATCCGCAGACTGTCCACAAACCCGTCACCCGGCTTGCCCAGCAGTTGCGATTGAGCCAGACGGCAATCCGTGAACACCACTTCACCGGTATCGCTCGCCCGCAGGCCCAGCTTGTTTTCTTTCTTACCGGCGCGGAATCCAGGCATGCCGGCTTCCAGAATGAAGGCCGAAATTCCATGCGCGGCAGCGGTCCTGTCCGTCATCGCCATGCCGACGCAAACATCGGCGTAGTGCGCGTTGGTGGTAAACGTCTTCGAGCCGTTCAACACCCACTCATCACCATCCGGAACCGCCGTGGTGCGCGTGCCCGCCGCATCCGAACCCGCCTCGGGCTCCGTCAGCGACCAGCACCCGATCCACTCGCCGGAAGTCAGCTTCGGCAAATACTTCTGCTTCTGCTCCGCCGACCCGGCCTTATAAATGTGGTTCGAACAGAGCGAAGTGTGGGCCGCGAGGATGATGCCCACCGACCCGTCCACGCGCGAAAGCTCTTCAATGATGATGGAGTACTCGATGTACCCCAGCCCCGCGCCCCCGTACTCTTCCGGGAAGATGGCGCCCATATAGCCAAGCTGTCCGAGCTTCTTAATAACTTCGAGCGGGAACGTCTGGTTCTCGTCCCACTCCATGACGTGAGGAGCAATCTCTGCGGCAGCGAATGCGCGAACCTCACGCCGCAGCTGCAATTGCTCCGGAGTGTAATCAAAATCCACATCTTAATTATGGCAACTTCAAATCACTTGCCGCCCGGCAATGTAGGCCGCAACAATCTCCACCGCCTCGCGAAAGCGAAAAACAACCACATCACCCAGGTCACCAGCCACCAGGCCATGCTGCCTTCCAGTCAGATGCACAACCCGCGCCGGGTTGACGGTGGCCAGCTGCACCGCGTCCCGCAGGCTCAGTCCGCCCAGATGCACCAGATTCGCAACCCCCTGGTTCATCTTTAGAGAGGACCCGGCCAGCTTGTCGGTGCCCTCCAGCACCACGCGACCGTCCGGCAAGTGATCCGCATACTGCTCGCCCAGTCTGTATCGACCTGGCGGCGTCCCGGCAGGAGCGGAAGCATCCGTCACCAGCACGGACCTCGAGACCGTCTTTGCCCGCAAAGCCGTGCGCAGGAAAGACCGGCCCAGATGAATCCCGTCCACAATGAAACTCGCGCTCAGCCGGTCTTCCGCCAACTGATCCCAGATGTAGTTCGGATGCCGCGACATCACCTTATGCGCGCCATTGCCCAGGTGCGTCGAAAGAGTGGCGCCTGCATCCACCGCCGCCGTGATCTGCTCGCCCGTGGCGCCGGTGTGGCCAATCGAAACCGCCACGCCATCTTTCACGACAGCCCGGATCCACTCCGGCGCTTCGGGAAAATGCGGTGAAAGCGTCACCAGACGCACATTGTTATCCGTCGCGGTCTGCCATCGGCGGTATTCATCGAACGACGGCGGGCGGACCCAGCGCAGCGGATGCGCGCCGCGTGGCCCGTCTTCCGCTCCGATGTAGGGTCCCTCCACGTGGAAGCCCGCGATCGCATCCCGATCCGGCAGTTCTTTCTGTGCCTTTCGAAGCGTCGTCAGGCAGGCCAGCATTTCCTCCGGACCACCCGTGATCACCGTCGGCAGGCACCGCGTCACGCCGGTGGATATGATCATCGCGATGGCGGTGGCCACCTCCTCCACGGTCACGTCGTGGTTGTTGAAATCAAACCCGGCGAACCCGTTCACCTGAATGTCGACAAACCCCGGCGCAATCCAAAGCGCGTCTTCCGGCGCTGGCTCTTCCCGTACCGTAACCGACCGAATGTTCTCACCGAATTCCACCGCGACATATTCGCCCGTAGCCACATTGATTCCCGAACAGTTCATACGCTCCCTGTTTTTTCCACAAATCTTCCACAGCCTTCCCACGCCATCCGCCTGTAACCTGATGTTTTCACAAGAGATAAAAGCTGTTGAAAGGTCTGTGCAACGGCGGCATTTGCTCTGGCGCCTGCCACCCTTTTCACGTTACAACAGGTTCAGACGGATTGGCTGGCGCGTGACTCCGGCGGTTAGATCTCGGGGGAGAGCAGCCGTGGCAAGGGCTCGCGCGCTCAGTCGTCTGGCTATCCGGAACCGTCGGCGGTCTTGCAGCCGACGCCTGTTTTACCTCGCTGTCATCACCTCTGCGCATTCTTCATGCACAATGAGAGGATCACCAGATGATGCGATCCTCCATTTTATTCGCCGCAGCATTTTTCGCCGCCGTTGCCCTGCATGCCCAGGCCCCGCTACAGTTCCTGAATCATAACCGCCCCGTCCTCGACGCGCATAATTGCTATCCCTACGAAGGCAAATTCGCTGACCGCGTGGACCGCGCGCTCCGCACCGGTTATCCCGTGGGCATCGAACAGGATCTGGCATGGTTCAACGACCCCGCCACGGGCCAAGGCCGTCTGGTCGTTTCCCACACGGCGAAAACAACGGGCGCTGAACCCACGCTGCGAGAGTACTTCTTCGAGCACGTTCGCCCCCTGATGGAAGAAGCTCTGAAGAAAAACGACAAGGCAAGCTGGCCATTAATCGTTGTCCATTTCGATATGAAGGACAACCAGCCCGCCCTGCTCCACGCCGTCTGGGACCTGTTGGGCGAATACGAACCCTGGATCACCACCGCCGCCCAAACCAATGACCCGCACACGCTGGCGACCTACGAAGCAAAACCGCTATTGGTGCTCACCGAAGACAACGACGCGCAGGAAGAAGTTTTCTTCAAACAAATACCCGCAGGCTCCAAACTACGGCTCTTCGGCTCCGCCCACACCGGCATCATCAAAGCCGCCACCACCGCTGAACGAATTCACCTCACCGCCACGGCGCCGCCCGACCAACTGCTGGCCGAACGCCCCACCAACTACCGTCGCTGGTGGAACAATTCCTGGTTTGAAGTGGAAGAGGGTGGCCAATCGAAAGCCGGAGACTGGACTCCCGCTGATGCCGCCCGCCTCAAAGCCCTGGTAGACCACGCCCACAAGCTCGGCTTCTGGATTCGCTTCTACACCATTGACGGCTTCGCGCCGGGTGAAGACAGGGGCTGGGGCGGTGCCTACAACTTCGGTTCACATGCCGCCGCGGAGCTCCGCTGGAAAGCCTCCATCAAGGCCGGTGTGAACCTCATCGCTACTGATCAGTACGAGGACCTCGCGGCCCTCCTGCAGGAAAAGAAGTAGGCGCCGTTAGCCCGGCAGCACGCAGGTGCACCTGGCGTGGCCAGCGACAGGACTGTCAGTCTGGCTGAAAATCCGTTAGACCTGCACCACCGACTTCTTCCACAGCCAGCCATCCGACCAGTAAGTAACGTTCTCGCGCAGCACTTCCTGCTGCAGCAGCCAGGCGGGCTGGCGCATTTCGAACTCCGGATGAGCCGCGACGAAGGTATGTGCAGCCGTTGCCGGGTTGTTGTCAACCCAGTCGGGTTCTCCGCCAGGCACGTCCGCCAGATCCCGCATGATGCCATCGGCGGCAATCATACAGCAACCCTCGCTGACAAACGGCGCATAAGCCTCCAACTCCCTGGATACATGATCGGCGGAGTGATGGGAATCAAGAATAACCATGACTTTGTCCTCTTTCCTGATAAGTTTCCGCACTTGTTCTAACGTGGAAGGCGCAGCGGAATCGCCTTCAATAAGCTCAATACGGCTGGAGAAACGGTGATTCAGCAGCGCGCTTCGTGTGTCGTCCACAAAGGCCTTGTCGATCCCGATCACCCGCCCGTTGCCGAGGGCTTCGCAAAGAGTCGCGTGAAACAGCAGCGAGCCACCGCGAAATACACCCGTTTCGATAATCACATCCGGTTGTAACGTCCAAATACATTCCTGCAGTCGAATCAAATCTTCCGGAAGCTGCAGCACAGGCTGGCCGAACCACGTAAACGTGTTGTAGTGGCGCAGCGCCCAGCCCACGCGAACCCATTCCCGGCTGAGCAATTCAAAGGCCTTCCGTCCGTAGAGCGGAAACTCGGCGCTGGTGCCGGTATCGCGAACCGTCAGTAGTCGCGCTTCAGTATCGATGGTGAGTATCACAGGGTCATTTTCTCATTGCAGGTCAGCGGCCATTTGAAAACCGGCAACCAGCGTGCAGTACCTTCGAGGCGTGGGCCTTAATCCAAATCGAACGCCGGCGCAACGCATCACCCGGTTCTTCCGGGCCTTAGGTCCGGGCCTCATTACGGGTGCCGCCGACGACGACCCGTCCGGTATCTCCACTTACTCCGTCACCGGTGCCGCCTTTGGCTACGCACAACTCTGGACAGCCCTGTTTTCGTTCCCCCTGATGACCGCCGTGCAGATGATGTGTGCACGCCTGGGCATGGTCACCGGCGAGGGCCTGGCCGCTGTCATTCGGCACAACTATCCAAAGTGGGTCCTCTGGGGCGCCTGCGCGCTGCTGGTGACCGGAAACACCGTGAATATCGGCGCCGACCTGGGTGGCATGGCGAAAGTCACTGAGATGGTAACTGGCATCAGCAGTCTGATTTGGGTGCCTGTCTATGCCATCGCCATCGCTGCATTTCTGATCTGGTCGTCGTATTACACCATGGCGCGCATCTTCAAGTGGCTGACCCTCGTGCTCTTTGCCTACGTCCTGGCAGCCTTTCTGGCAAAACCAAACTGGGGCGAGGTCATTCACAACACGCTGGTGCCGCACGTCGAGTGGAACGGGCGCTATTGGGCCACCCTGGTCGGCATCTTCGGCACCACCATCTCGCCCTATCTCTTCTTCTGGCAGGCGTCACAGGAAGTGGAGGAGGAAAAGCAACACGGCTCCCTCACCGTGGAAGAGCGGCGCGGCGCCACAGACGCCGAATTGCGAACCTCTCGCAACGATGTCGTGACAGGCATGCTGTTTTCCAACCTGATTATGTACTTCATCATCCTGACCACTGCCGCCACCCTGCACGCTCATGGAAAGACGGAAATCTCTACAGCGCAGGACGCGGCAGAAGCGCTGCGGCCACTGGCGGGCAATGGAGCTTACTGGCTGTTCAGTATTGGTCTGATTGGCGCGGGGATGCTGGGCGTTCCGGTGCTGGCCGGTTCCAGCGCCTACGCGGTGTCGGAAGCTGCCGCCTGGAATGCATCGCTTGCAGACCGCCCCAACAGGGCCCGTGGCTTCTATGGCGTGATTGCCGCCGGCCTGCTCCTGGGGCTCGCGCTGGACTACGCGGGCATCAATGCCGTGGCCATGCTTTTCTGGTCCGCCGTGCTGAACGGAGTCCTCGCGCCACCGCTGATCGTGATTGTTCTGCTGCTCACCAGCAACCCGAAGGTGATGGGGTCACGCGTGAATCCCTTCTGGTTGAAGACACTGGGCTGGATTACCGTGTTCGTGATGACCGCAGCCAGTATTGCCATGTTCGCCAGCTGGAAATAGCCGGGAGAAGAAACCGGCGACGGGAACGCCTGCGAACGGGGCGGTTTTGCGAGGCCGGCAGCGCCATAGGTTTCTTCGCTTCGGTCTGTCTTACCTCGGCATCTAAGCCTTTAGCTTTTGGGCCGCAATCAACCCGACACCGGCGACGATCATGATCGCTCCCACGTACGGGGGGAGCTTCTCATCATGATGGGTCTCCACCCCTAAAGTTATACCGCCCGCCCGCAAATCGTGATTCTCGGTGCGGGGAATCGGCACGATCAGCGCGGCAACTCCCAGCACAATGAGAGCCAGACCAAGCCAAAAGGTGGCTTTCATGTCCATTTATCGCCCTACCCGGAAGGTGCTCACACCGCTCCACAAACCCGTCGCCTGCAACACCCAGACAATCACCGCAACCACCACGACGACATTCAATATCGATTTGATACTGGAAGCCATCGGGATATAACGGTTCACCAGATACAGCAACATTCCCACCACTATCAGCACAACTACCAGATTCAAAAGGGGCATTTCTATCTCCTCCTCCGGCCTAGCATGTCAGGGGCCATCCCGCAATTCGTCAAGTGGTTGAAATTTAATCATTGCAGGTAAAGAAAACCACCATCTGCGGTCAGAATGACCACCAGTGGTCAAAAGTGAACAGCGCTACGTCGTCCGAGAACTTACACTGGACCTACTATGATCGACAGGAGCCAAAGTAATGGCCTCAGCAGCTTCGCAGTTGCCCGGTAATACATGGCTGGAAGAGCACGGCCCAGGGGAGCTGGAACAGCTTTTCCGCGCCATCGTGTACCACCCCGCCGCGCCGATTCTGATTACCGATAACGACCGGCACTATCTGCATGCCAGTGCCGGGGCAGGCAAACTCCTCGGGCTGCCCCGCGAACAAATCATCGGACGAAGCCTGGATGACTTTGCGGAACCCGGCTTCAAAGCGCATATCTCGGAAATCTGGCAGGACTTCCTGCAGCGCGGTGAGCGCCAGGGAACCCTGCGCCTGCTAAGCCCGGACGGCAAAGCGCGTGAAATCGCCTTCGAAGCAAAGGAAAACATTTTGCCCGTGCGCCATCTGGTGATCCTGCAGGACCAGACCGTGCCGGAGGCCCCGCCATGGGTAAAAGATTTTGCCCTGTTCCTGCTGGATCCGGACGGGATGGTGGTGAGCTGGTATGCGGGTGCCGAACGCATCTACGGCTACCGCTCGGCCGAAATGAAGGGTCGCCACATCAAAATGCTCTATCCCTCCGAAGCGGTTGATAGCAGCAGATTTAACATCGAAATGACACGCGCGGCCACAGATGGTCATTTCGGAGACGAATGCTGGTGCATGAAAAAAGACGGCTCTCGCTTCTGGGGCAATATCATCACCACGGCAGTTCGCAACCCTGCGGGGGAACTGCAGGGCTTCGCCAGAGTAGTACGGGACTTCAGTGAGCGCCGGGCGCGGGACCAAAACCTTCGCTCAACCCGCACCAGGCTGCGCACACTTTCCGCAGAAACTGCCATCGCCGGCATGGTGTCCGGTGAGTTCGACCGGACACCGGAAGTCAACGACACCTTCCTGCAAATGATCGGCTACACGCGCGAAGACCTCAGGAGTGGTCGCCTGCACTGGCCGGACCTGACCCCACCAGAGTATTTCGCGCTGGATGAACTGGCGCACGAGGAAGGATTGCGCTTCGGAGCCTGCACACCCTATGAAAAGGAGATGGTTCGCAAAGATGGATCCAGGGTGCGCGCACTGGTGGCGACCGCGGTCCTGAAAATAACGCCCTTCCGCTGGATGAGCTTTGTGCAGGACCTTTCTGAGACGCCCGTTGAGAAAGTGGCGCTCGGCGAAGAGCGACGGCCTGGCGCAAGCGGGTATTCATTTGGGGAAATCGTCGGTAGCGGAGAGGCTGTCCGAAGAATGTTAGCTCTGATTGAAGTGGTGGCCCCCACTAACGCCACTGTTCTGATCCTTGGCGAGACCGGCACCGGCAAAGAACTGGTGGCGCGCGCGGTGCATCAGGTGAGTCCCCGGCGGGACCGACCGTTCGTCACGCTGAACTGTGCCGCCATTCCCACCGGCCTGCTGGAAAGCGAACTGTTCGGCTATGAACGCGGGGCCTTTACGGGCGCGCTGACACAGAAAATCGGTCGCTTCGAAATGGCACATAAGGGAACGTTGTTCCTGGATGAGGTCGGCGATATCCCCATTGAGTTGCAGCCCAAGCTGTTGCGAGCCCTCCAGGAGAAGGCGTTCGAGCGCCTCGGCGGCACCAAAACCATTCCTATCGATGTCAGGCTGATTGCGGCCACCAACCGAAATCTCACCCAGATGATGGGAGACAAACTCTTCCGCAGCGATTTGTATTACCGGCTCAAAGTCTTCCCGGTCAATACGCCTGCGTTGCGCGACCACCCGGAAGACATTCCCGCCCTGATCCGCCACTTTGTGCGAAAGTTCGCCGCTGAAATGGAGAGGAAGGTAGATACCGTTCACCCCGACACCATGCGCGCGCTGGTGAACTGGTCCTGGCCCGGCAATGTGCGGGAACTGGAAAACTTCATCGAACGCTGCGTCATTCTTTCACCCGGCCAGACATTAAAAGTGCCGTTGAATGAACTGCGTGAAGGTGAAGGTGAAGGTGAAGCAGGGCAGGATGGCGACAGCACCCTCAAACACATGGAACGCGAGCATGTGCTGCGGGTGCTCCGCGAAACAGCCGGCAGTGTCAGCAAGGCCGCAATTCGGCTCGGACTGCCACGAACCACGCTCAATGCGCTGATGCGTAAGCTGGGAATTGCGCGCAACAATCTCTAACATCGGGGTGCGACAGGCGGTTTCGCCTGTCAGTTTCGATTGCAAAGGTGATGTCGTGTCACGATTGGGCATTGAAATGCTGGTAGCAGTAGCATGAATGACAGCACAAAAGACAAACTGCAGGGCGCGGTACATCAAGCGAAAGGCAAGCTCAAGGAGGTTGCAGGCAAAGTAACCGATAACCCGAAGCTCCAGGCTGAGGGCGTTGCTGAGAAGGTTCTCGGCAA
>JBBQDH010000084.1:0-22750 GCA_038319515.1 Bryobacterales bacterium | reverse complement strand
CGCAGATTTCCAACCTCGACAGCTACGTCCGCATCGTCAAGGACAAGGCCACTCTCCGCCGCATCGCCGTCTCCGCCCAGCACATGATGAACCGTGCGCTGGCCGGTGAAGAGGATCCCGCCGACATCCTCGCCGCCGCTGAAGAGACTCTTCTGAAGCTCGGCGAAGCACGCACCGAGAAGGGTCTCATGACCCCGCTCGAAGTCATTCAGAACTACGCCGGCGGCCTCAACGCATTCCTCGACCCCAGTCGCCGCGTCAAAGGCACCAGCACAGGCTTCACCAAACTTGACGAAATGACCGGCGGCTTCCACGGCGGTGAACTCATCATCCTCGCCGCCCGCCCCGCCATGGGTAAAACCGCTTTCGCCCTCAATATCGCCTGGCACGTCGCTACCCGCAACCTCCAGCCCGTGGCGATTTTTTCGCTTGAAATGTCGCAGGAATCCCTGCTCACCCGTATGCTCTGCGCCGCCGCCCGCGTGGATTCGCAGCGCTTCCGCAGCGGCTACCTCAACGAACAGGAGCGCCAAAAGCTCCGCCAGGCCGCCAATCAGATGGTGGAAGCGCCCATTTACATCGACGACACTTCCGGCGTCCACCTCATGGACATGCACGCCAAGCTGCGCAAACTCCAGCAGTCCGGCCAGAAACTCGGCCTTGTCGTGGTCGATTACCTGCAGCTCATGAGCTCCAAGGGCCGCGTGGAAAACCGTAACCAGGAAGTCTCCCAGCTCTCCCGCGGTCTTAAGCTCATGTCGAAGGAGCTCAATTGCCCGTTCCTCGTGCTCTCCCAGCTCAGCCGCGCCACCGAAACCCGCGTCGGCGACCATCGCCCGCAACTGAGCGATCTTCGCGAATCCGGCTCCATTGAGCAGGACGCCGATCTCGTCGGCTTCATCTTCCGCGAAGAAGTCTATAAGCGTGACCGCGAAGATCTGCACGGCCTCGCCGAGCTCATCCTCGCCAAACAACGTAACGGCCCGGTAGGAAAGGTTGACCTCGTTTTCCTGCACGCACAAACCCGTTTTGAAAACCGTGCTGAGGACCTTGGCGATCCGCCCCCCGGATAGTGATAATAGAAGGGTGCACACCGCGCCTCTTCAAACACCCCTTCAATCATTAGATCAATGGGATGACGACGTTCGGGATCGCTATGATCCGAACCGGAAGCAGGAAGACTTCCGCGTCTACGACGACAAGACGCCGCCCGTTGTGCGCGAGTTCTATCGTCAGAATCACCTGCACCAGACCCTCGATTCTGTGCTCGCCCGTGAAGCGAAGTACAGCCCGCTGAACCGCAGCGACATGGGCATCTGGGAAGCCATGGAGCAGCTGAACACGCTGGTCGATGACAGCGATCCCGATACCTCTCTCTCACAAATCGAGCACAACCTGCAAACCGCCGAAGCCATGCGTCGTGATGGTTGTCCCCGCTGGATGATCCTCACCGGATTTATTCACGATCTCGGCAAAACACTCTGCTTCTACGATGAGCCGCAATGGGCTGTCGTCGGCGATACTTTTCCAGTGGGTTGTGCCTGGTCAGACAAAATCGTCTACCCCGAATTCTTCGCCGCGAACCCCGACAGCGCCCGTCCCGAATTACAAACGAAAAACGGCATCTACGAAGAAGGTTGTGGCCTGCGCAACGTTCACCTCTCCTGGGGACACGACGAATACTTGTACCGCGTCACCCGCGACTACCTTCCGGAACCAGCGCAGTACATGATCCGCTACCACTCCTGCTACCCGATCCATCGCGAAGGTGCCTACGCGCACCTGATCGACAGCAACGACCGCGAAATGCTCGAATGGGTTCGGAAATTCAACCCGTACGATCTCTATTCGAAGAGCGATTCACGCCCCAGCCTCACCGAGCTTCGCCCCTATTACAACCACCTCATCAACGAGTTCTTCCCCGCCAAAATCCGCTGGTAAACCATCAGTCGTATTTTTCGTAGATCATCCGCTTGCGGTCCAGCCCAAGCCCCTTGAGTTGCGCCCGCAGCTCATCCACCATTTCCTTCATCCCGCACATGTAAACATCCATGTCACGGCGTTCACCCAGAGCTTCTAAAACATGCCCCTGCACACGACCGGTCAGACCGTTCCACCCGGCGCCGTTGCGGGTCAGAGTTGGCTTGTAAGCGAAATTCGGAAACCGCGCGGCCAGTTCCAAAAGCTCCGCATGATAAAGCAATCCTTCCTCATGCCGAACCCCAAATATCATCGTGAACTGCCGATCAGGATGCTCCCCCAACTGCCCCATCAGCATCGAACGGAACGGCGCAATCCCGGTCCCGGTAGCAACGAAAATCGTATCCGAAGCCGGCCGCCGCAGGATGAACCCGCCGTACGGCCCCTTGAGCCCGAGCTCATCCCCCGCCTGCATCCCAAACAGAAACGGCGTAAACCGCCCTTCCTGCACCCGGTTTGCGCACAAAGCAAAGCGTCCGCCTCCGGGAACCGAAGCAATCGAATAAGCGCGTGTGATTTCGTCCTCGCCAATCGCCTGCGTCACCGAAACAAACTGCCCCGGCACAAACGCCGCATTCCAGTCTGTTGACTCAAACTCGAAATGCCGCGTGTTCGGCCCGATTTCCCGTGACCCAACCAGCCGCGCCTTCAAGACAGCACCTCTTCCGCCCGCGCCACCAGAATCCCTGCAAGCGCCCCATGCCCGTGCAGCGGCGGCGTCACACGAATCGGAATATTGTGCTTCGCCTCCAGCTCCGTCACCAGCTTCGGCAAGTCACGCTGCAAATGGATCCCCAGCGTCAGAAAATAAGGCAGCACCAGCACGCTCTCCGCACCCGCGCTCACCAGACCCTCCACCGCGTCTTCCAGCCGTGGGAAGCATTCCAGGAAAGCGGTTTCATACATCCCCCACCCGCCCTGCGCCGCCGCCGCCGCAGCCACTTCCCGCACCGCATCGTTGGCCGACGCCACGCTTGATCCATGCCCAAAAACAACAATTCCAGTCTGCACCCTTATGAGATGTCCGCAGCCGCCGCAGGCTCCACACTTTCCACTGCCGCCGGCGTCTCATCGTCCATCGGCAGCGAAGGCACATGGAACTGCATCAGGAACTGCAGGAACGCCCGGCTCAGCTTCCGCCCGTTATTGTGTGAAATTTCCAGCCGTTGCAGGAACACCACAACAGACAAAATCGTCTCATCCGGTAATTCCATCGGCGGCACACCTGCCTCATCCGCCGGCATCTTCGCCAACCGCGACCGGATGTCTAATACACGAGCCGCCACAGACTCCGCCACCAGACTCGGCTCACCTTCAACAGCCATCCCCCGGTACCGGGTCACCAGCCCCGCCAGTTCCGTCCGAATCTCATGATCCGTCATACCCGGCGTCTTCAGTGCGCCATCCACCAAAGCCGACCCCACCAGCACCAGCAGCCATTCATACTGCTGCATGAAGCTTTCCGGCACGTCGATATCCATATTCGGCAATGTTGCCGGATCGAGCGGCGTGGGCCGTTCATGGCTGTGCGCTTCTTTCAGATAATCGCAATCGAGAGGACAGTCGATCGAGTTCTCACGTCCGGTTCCGCAGCAGACCGAACAGATATCACCGCCAACGGCCGGGCAACGCCGACGCGGCTTGCGGGTTGTACAGATAACGCAATTCACTTATTCAGTATAGGAAGGCCCGCATACGACAATGAAGGTTCAGCATGCGAACCAATCTCTTCATCAAAGTCCTGGTCGAACACGACTCCAAAGAAAAGCCCGAAAAACTGGGCGCCGATCTCTGCCGCCAACTGGAAAAGCTCTACGTGGTGCGTGACGCCGAACTCTCCACCTACGCCACCGTCGAAGATTAAACCGACAGTAAAGCTAAGCCCCGAACAACCCCTCGTACACGCGAAAGAAATACCGGTCCGTCATCCCCGCAATGTAATCGCAAACCGCCCGGTGCCGCGGCTGCTTTTCCGGGTCCAGCCCCGGTGCCTGCTCCGGATGCTCCATCAGATACCCGAACATCCGCGTTAGCCGCGCGATCGACTCCGTCCGCTCCTGCCCCAGCGTTCCCGACGAGTAGACATTGCGATACAGAAATCTCTTCAACTGCTGACTGGTCCCCAGCACTTCATCCGAAAACCGCGCCAGCCGCTCCGGATGCCGCCGCACCCCTTCCACGTCCTGCACACCAGACTTCCGCGCCGCAGCAACCGTGCCCTCAATCAACCCTGAAACAAGGTCGTCAATCAGTTGCCGAACCGACTCCTGAAAGCGTTCCCGCTCCGAAGCCCCCGGGAACTGCGTTTCCACGGTATCCAGAATCTCCGCATACGCCGGAACCTCTGCCGCCACCTGCTCAGGCGCCAGCAACCCGGCCTCGAAAGCGTCGTCCAGATCCGCCGTGTTGTAAGCCACCTCATCGGCCCGATCGATCAACTGCGCTTCCAGAACCGGCCTAAGCCCAGGCAGGTATTGATCCAGCGAAGGAATCTCCCCCGGCTCAAAATCCCGCGAGTGCTTCACCACCCCCTCACGAACCTCAAACGTCAGGTTCAGCCCCGGAAATCTTGGATATCTCTGTTCCAGAGAATCCACCGCCCGCAAAGACTGAATATTGTGCTCGAAGCGTTCCCCGAACCCGCGCATCAAGCCATCCAGGGCCTCTTCGCCGGCATGCGCAAACGGGGGATGCCCCACATCGTGCACCAGAGCGAGAGCCTCTGTCAGATCTTCATTCAGCCCCAGTACGCACGCCACCGTGCGGGCCATCTGAGAAACTTCAATTGTGTGGGTGAGTCGGTTACGGAAGTGATCGGAAAGCGTTGGAGCAAAGACCTGTGTCTTATGCTCCAGACGCCGAAATGCACGGGAGTGGATAATGCGGTCGCGATCCCTTTGGAACGCGTTGCGGTAAGGATGCTCGGGTTCCGGGTAACGGCGCCCGAGAGACGACTCGACCGGAAACCGCAGGTGCGCAAGCATCTCTTAGCGACTGGTCCTGACTACGCAGCACTTACTGAGGGGGAAGTTCCTGCAGAGCCGTGACGGCAGCCTGGCTGGCATCGCCCGCCGCGCTCGCAATCGGCAGCAACAGCTTCCGCGCTTCCGCCGGCTGCGTCGCTGTCAGGCCCTTGGCCAAAGTGAACGTCGCCTGATTTTTCGAAACCACATCCGTCGGATTCGCAATCAGATCCTGTAGAATCTTCTTGCCTTCGTCGATCTTGTTTTCAGCAAACGCCAATTGCCCCAGGCTCAGCTTCGCAAGCGATGCATAGTTCGCATCCGCATGGTCAGCGACGTCCTGGAACTTCTTCTTCGCCTCAGCGTATTTGCCTTCTTCGGCGTCCATCGAGCCCAGCGAGTATTCCGCGATATAGGCCTCCAGGCTTCCACCGTTCTCAGCGAGCAGCTTGGCGTAAGCCTTCACCACGCCGTCTTTTTTTGCGGCATCATTCGGAAAGCTCGGGCCACCGTTGGGGGGAGCCTGTCCGACCGGTGCATTCTGCAACTGAATCGCATCCGCAAGAGCCTGCTGCCGCACGCCGCTCTTGTAACCGGTGTAGTAAAAACCGGCCCAGATAATGACTGCAATGGCGATGATGCCCCCGCCGTAGCGAGCGGTCTGTTGGCGGTGCGTGGTGAAGAAATGGAAAGTTTCTCCAACTTTGAGCGCAACGTTATCCTGCGTCAACTCTTTGCGCGTAAAATGATCGGACACTGAAACCTCTGAATGAATTTAACCTACAGCTTAACATGATCAGGAAGTTGCAGACGAAGTTGGTCAGTAGCACAAATGGCACCGGCGGTCTCGCCGCCGGCAGGTTTCTACCGCGGCAATTGGACCGGCGGCGAAATGATCGTCGGCTCCACGCTGCCCTGCGTCCGTGTACGTTCGGATTCTGTCGTTCCCGGGAGAGATTTGGAGGCGTGCTCCCGAGGCCTTCCATTTTTAAGTCGCCCACCCGGAACCTGCCTCGTAACCGTCTGCCGGAAACAGGCGTACTATAGAGGTCAGTCTTAAGTTATGCGGCTCCTGGCTCTTCCTATCCTCGCCATCACGTTCCTTGCTCCTGCCGACGCCCAGTTCGGCGGCCAGTACCCTCAAGGCGGGCAATATCCCCAGGGTGGTCAGTACCCCCAGGGCGGCCAGTACCCCCAAGGCGGCCAGTACCCCCAGCAGGGCGGCACCGGCATCCCCATGGGGCTCCCCAATATCCACTTCCCCAAACGCAAGCCGAAAGAATCCACCGCCACTAAAATCAACGTCCAATCCGTCGAAGGCATGCTTCGCCGCCTTAACGAAAAGGACATTCTCCTCCAGACTTCCCCCAACCGTATCCTGAAATTTCGCCTCATCGCAAGAACCGAATTTCGCGGCAAAGACGCCAAACCGATTCGCGATTCCCTTCTGCACCCCGGCGACCGCCTCACCATCGATTCCA
Organism: Bryobacterales bacterium; assembly: GCA_038319515.1. Taxonomy (GTDB): domain Bacteria; phylum Acidobacteriota; class Terriglobia; order Bryobacterales; family Bryobacteraceae; genus BOG-234. Next base: position 16,326 of record JBBQDH010000084.1, on the reverse strand, counting down.
CTCCGGACGACCCCGAAACCGCCATCCACGTGATCCTGGTGCGAGCCGGCAGCGCTTCCGAAAAGGAAGCGGGTAACGTACCTGTCGATCAGGCCCGCATAGTCACGCCTGATTCCGGAGATTTCGGTCGCCCCCATACTTCCACTGAGGCAGTGGCGCCTGGCGAAACCGCCACCTCAACTGACGATTCCGATCAGCCAGTGCTGCAGCGAAAGCCCGGGGATGTCATTTCCACCACCGAAGCCCCTGTCAAACGCGAGCCCGCGGCCCGTCCCGAACGCACCGACCTGCCGCCCGGCCTCGACCCCGTCATCGCCGACGCCCGCGATGCCGCCGGTTCCTTCACTTCCGAACTGCCCAATTTCCTCGTCCAGCAGATCACCACCCGCTTCTCCGGCTCCCGCTACGTGGACAACTGGCGCGCCATCGACGTCGTGACCGCCGACGTCTCCTCGGTCGATGGCAAGGAAGACTACAAAAACATCAAGGTCAATGGCAACGCTACCACCCGCCCGGAAGACTCCGGCTCCTGGTCCACCGGCGAATTTCAGATCACTCTCGAAGACATCCTCGCGCCCATGACCGCGGCCACCTTCAAACGCATCGGTGATGACCGCATCGCCGGCCGCTCCACCCATGTCTACAGCCTGAGTGTCGAACAATCCCGCTCCCACTGGGTGCTCGTCGCCCAAAGCGGTCGCAAATACAACCCCGCCTACAAGGGCACCATCTGGATTGACAAGGAATCCGGTCGCACCCTGCGCATTGAACAGCAGGCCATCAACATGCCACGCGATTTCGCCTACGATAAAACCGAGTCCGCGCTCGAATACGGCTTCGTCTCCATCGAAGGCCACAAGTATCTGCTCCCCATCCAAAGCGTCAACATGGCCTGCATGTCCGGCTCTTCCAACTGCAGCCGTAACGTGCTGGAATTTAAGAACTACCGGAAATTCTCCGCCGATACCAGCATCACTTTTTAATCCCTTTGCGGCCGCCACTCTATCTTAAAAAACTGAGCCTTTGGCTCGCCTGCGCCTCCGCCATCGCGATCCTGCTGGGCATCTCAGCCTCGCAAATCCTGCTCGCCGTCGCTCTCGGCGTCCTCCTGCTTTCCGGTCTGCCCCTCCGCTGGCCACGCATCGCCCTGCCGCTCGGCTGCTTCCGCCTCTGGACCCTCCTCGCCCTCGCTTTCTCACCAGACCCACGCGGCGGTCTCGATCAGGTCCGCAAAATGATCGTCTTCCTGATGATGCTGGTCATCTTCTCCAGCGTCCGCTCTCTCACCACCGCCAAATGGCTCACCTTCGGCTGGATGGCCGTCGGCACCTTCACCGCCGGCAAAGGTCTGCTCCAGTTCGCCCGCGATGTCGCCGGGGCCCGCGCCGCCCACACTGACCTCTACCACTTCTACATCGCAGACCGCATCCGCGGTTTCATGAGCCACTGGATGACCTTCTCCGGCGAAGAACTCTTCGTCCTCCTGCTGCTGGTGGCCTTCCTGCTCTTCGCGCCGGACGTCAGAAAACGCCTCTGGCTGGCCATCCCGTGCGCCCTCGCCGTCGGCCTCTCACTCATCCTCAGCAACACACGAGGCATCTGGATCGCCGCCGTCGTCGCCGTGTTCTACCTGCTCTGGTGTTGGCGCAAAAGCGCGGCGCTTGCCATGCCGTTAGTCCTTGCCGCAGGCCTTCTCGTCGCGCCTGTTTCCATTCAAAAACGCGCCCGCTCTATCATCGATCCCGAAACCAAAACCGATTCTAATGAACACCGCAAAATCTGCTGGCGCACCGGCTGGCAGATGATCAAAGCCCACCCCCTGCTCGGCCTCGGTCCCGACGAAATCAAGAAGGAGCAGGTCTTCTTCACCTACCTGCCCGCCGACGTCAAACGCCCTCTGCCGGACGGATTCTACCAGCACCTCCACAACATCTACATCCAGTACGCCGCCGAACGCGGCATCCCCGCCACGCTCTTCATCACCGCCGCCATGCTCATGGCCCTCTGGGATTTCCGCCGCGCGCTGAGCCGTCTCTCACCTGCCCGCTCCGACGCGCGCTTCCTGCTGCAAACCGCCACCGCCTGCATCCTCGGAACCATGGTCAGCGGCATCACTGAATATAATCTCAACGATTCCGAAGTGCTCGCCATGTTCCTGGCAATCATGTGTCTCGGCTATCTCGCCGCCGGTTATGCAAAGGACCCCGCCAGTGTCGCTGCATGATCGCGAAATCATTCTGGCCGGAGGCTCCGGCGGCATAGGCCAGGCAACGATAAATCCGCTTGCAATGAGGGCGCTAAACTCACCATCAGCTACCACCAAAACGATGCGCGCGCCCTCCGGCTCCGGCAGGCCCCAACCTGTGACAAAAAGGCTTATTCCTCAAAACACCTGGTCTGCAAAACGAGAAGCGAGGTGCCAGGCGGATGAGCAGCACCCCGGACCGGAAGAGTCCGCTATTTGAACAACAGAAGCAGTGATTCGGCGATACCCCGTGCCATGCCTCGTCGAGGCTCCCGAAGCCGCCTTTCGATTTCCGGTGTCAGGCATCCTGGACCTGCTGCTGTTGCGCACGACCTGGCTGCAGAAGCCGCCAAGTCATAAAAAGCTGCTTCGGATGAATCTGCCCTCGCCCTTATTTCAATCAGTTGTGACAGCCATGCCTTTGCGATAGACGCTTTGCTGAGATCGGGGCTAAACTGCGGTCCAACGGACAGTCTCACCTGAAACCCCTGGTCCACGGTCATGAAGGGCTCCATTTGCCGTGATACTGCCGGGGGAAGGTCGCCGCCGCTGGTGCCGAACGGCTGTCCGCCCTGGAAGTATGATGTCGTAAGCCCGGGCAGGAATGTGGAGACGATCTCAAAGGTTGCCGCTGACCGAACGGGCATCACCGGCGAAGCGCTGGTTCCCCCGGAAGCCCAGAAAAGTGCATCGCCCGGAGAAGCCGACTCGATCGCCGCCTGCCTGGTTCGGGAATGGCGAAGCCGCGCGAAAGCCCACTCAGACCGACTGATCTCAATATCGGCCTCGCCAGCCGGGACCACCAGCATCCAGTTCGTAATCGGCAATCTAGCCTGACTGCCGTTTGTCACCAAATATAGGTAGCGTATTCCCCCTGCTGCGCGACTGACGCTTGCCGTGACTTTTGCATCCACCTGGTTTTGAGGCCGATGTCTGTAAACTGTCAACGGATCGTCATGCCCGGGCTCCGAAGGGAAGGCAATAACGAGCTCCAGAGTCTTCGGATCCTTAAATACGTATCTGCCTCGCAGGTCGTCAGAGAGTCGAATGTTGGACGACCATTCCGGTAGACTGGTGATGGCCGGTGCCGGACCAACGTTCTGTCCATAGATTTGCCCCGCAACGAACAGCAGACCCGTCAATGCGACCGCTCGTGCACAAAGGAGTTGTTCGCTCCACAGGGGTCGCATTCTCGGCATTTGGCTCTTCCTCATGGCTCTCAGCGAAGGCTAATCGACACTGCCTTCGCAATCCCGAATTCGAAATCCGTTCCCGCTTTCGACAGGAAGGATAATTCAATTGGGGCTGATGAATCGGCGGACTGTCTGTATGCGGTCAGGCTCTGCTGGACCCCTTGAGCGAATGCGCTGCCCTCTTTGAGTATCCCGTAGGCCGGCAATTGGGCGATGCCCCGCTGGAATTCTCCGGCTATCCGACTGCGCCATTTGGCGTGTCCGGGTAGGTTGCAAGGTAATCGTTGACAGTGTTCCATAATCCGGTGGCTGCCGTGGTCGTCATGTGCCGGTTGTAATCGACGCTGCTGTGCTCCGGAGTGGCCCCAACTTTGAACATGTTCGGATGGTCGGTTCTTTTCAATATTTGCATTGTGCGGGTCCGGCAGATCCGTTGCCTTTTGTGTGATCACGCGCATTGATCGGACGCCCTGTTCGCGCAGTGCCGATTCCGCTCAGCGGGCGCCGCCGCAAGATAAAGGCATGACAGAATCTTTCGCATATTTCTCATAGAACCCCTCAGGGTATTCGCCCCGGGTGGCAATCGGATTCCGACTGCGTAACGGTTACGATTGAGGAATCGCATGAGAAAGCCGATCTGTCTCGCCGCTCTGTTCTGCACCTCGCTTTTTGCCCGTGACTGGAAGCAGCATCCCGCCGTCGTCGAAGTCGACACAATTCAGCTGGATAAAGCCACCGGGATCTTCGCCGTGGGTGATGCGCACAGCGATTACCTACGCCTCACCGCCGTCCTCCGCGCCGCGCATCTCATCGACGTCAAAGACGACTGGACCGGCGGCACAGCCGTCCTGGTCAGCACCGGTGACATGATCGACAAAGGCCCACGCGGCCTCGACGTTCTTCGCTTCTATATCAAACTTCGCAAAACCGCCCCCGCCAAAGGAGGCCGCGTCATCGTGCTCGCCGGCAATCACGAAGCCGGGTTCCTCGCCGACCCCACCGTTTCCAAAGTGCAGGAGTTTGTCACTCAACTGAAAGCCGCCGGCCTCAGCCCCGCGTACGTTGCCGCCTGCAAAGGTGAAATCGGTGAATTCCTCTGCACCCTCCCTTTCGCGGCCCGCGTCAACGATACCTTCTTTTCCCACGCCGGTAGTTCTAAAGGCCGCACGGTCGCTCAAATCGAATCCGATATCGAAGAAGATTTCGCAAAACACGGTTTCGCCGCCGAACAACTCATCGGCGACGGCTCCATCCTCGAAGCCCGCCTCAACGGTACAGGCAAAGGTCGCGAGCCCTGGATCGACGCAGGTCTCCCCGCTCGTTCTGAAAAGCAGCTTTTACAGGACTACACCAAAGCCCTCGGAGTCACCCGCATCGTGGAAGGCCACGTGCCTTCAGAAGTCAAATTCACCGACGGCGTCACCAGAGCCCCCGGAGAAATGTTCCAGCGCTTCGGCCTGCTTTACCTGATCGACACCGGCATGAGCGTAGACATCAACGACAGCCTGGGAGCCGTGCTGCACCTCAAAACCAACAGCGCGACCGCCATCTGCCCGGATGGCCGGAAAACACCACTATTCCCCGCACCAGCCGACTTCGCCAGAGCCGCCCCCTGCGGCAAATAGTTACTTCACTCCCACTTCACCCCTCGCTGCGTGCGCCACGCGGTTTCGCAGGCTACCAGCCCCTACCACTTCAACCGCGCCGTCAGTTGCAACTGCCGCGGCCGGAACCCAAACCCGCCATAAGAACTACCCAGCGTGGAAATCCCCTCGCCCGAAGGCGTTACCGTTCCCTGGTTATTCGTCACATTGAACAGATCCACATTCATATTCAGCGTCAGCCGTTCCCGCAGCGTGATCGTCTTCTGGAACGAAGCATCCAGGTTCCAGTTAAGCGGCCCCAACAAATACTGATTGCGCCACGGATGCAGCCCGCCGTTGTCGTAGTTCAGCCGCTGCGTAGACCCGTCCTTCAGCTTCAGATAAACCACATTCGTGTCATACTGCGCGCCGTTCGGATCCGTCGTCGCTCCACCCGCGGGCCAAGGCGTGATCGGCAGGGCTGCCGGCTGATAATTCTCCGGTAAACCGAATACGCCATTACGCAGACCACCCACCGTCCGGCTGTTAATCACGCGCTTTGAAATGTACCCGTTGAAATACAAATACCCCTCTGTGCAGCGCTCGTCAGCAGCCGTCTTCGCGTTCGCCGGTGTGCCCCGGCAATCCAGAATCTTCTTACTTCTGCCGTAGACTTCCACCTTCCCCAGGTAGCCCCAGTTATCCGTCGGCAACGCAAACCACGAACTCACAACCGTGCCCGATCCCGAGAAATGCCACCCGCCCAGCACCACATCCAAAGCCTTCGGCATATTACCGGCAAACTGCTTGCCCCGTCCAAACGGGATGTCATACAACCAGTTCCAGCGCACCCGATGCTGCGGCACCGAAGAGTCCCGCGCATAATTCTCGAACTTGTTGATCGCCGCGAAATCCGTCGCCGGAATCGCCCCCGGCAGGTACGCTGAAGGCTGCTGATAAATACCGTCCCGGAACGAATTCCCCGCCAGCCGCAACGCGTTCGTCAGCGTATAAAATCCCTGAAACGCCAGACCCTTCGAAAAGCGCCGCTCAATCTGCCCGGTGAACTGGTGCGTGTTGATCATCCCCGTCTTCTGCAGCAACCGCACGCTGGCATAGGCATTCTGATCATAGGCCCGCGTCGCCACCGTGGAAAACGCGCCCGTCGGCGGCACAGTGCCCGTGGTCGCCTCCCACGCGTAAGTCGTCAGCGCCGGATTGATCTCATTCAACTGATCCATATGGACCCCATGCTTCCCGTCATACGTGAAACGCGCCACCAGATTGGGCCGCACCTGCTTCTCCAGCACCATATTCCACTCATGCACTTTTGCGCTTGGCAGCTCCGTCGAAAGCCCCACCACCGTCTGCCCGCGACCCACCTGCGAAGGATTATTCAGATCAATCGTGCCCGACGAATTCACCCCGGCCACAACCCCGTTGTTGTAGCGCAGTAAATAATTCTGCACGCCGTCCGGGCTGTACGTCGCATTGTTCGGGTTGTACTGGAACGTCGACCGAAACGGTGCCATGCTGCTGAATTGCGCCAGCAGAGTGCGGATCGGAATCGGCGAGATATAGACCCCATATCCGCCCCGAATCACCAGCTGCTTATTCCCGTCAAACATCCGGTAAGCGAAACCCAGCCGCGGCGCGATATCGAAATTGTTGTTCGGAAAAATGTCCTTTGAAATTCCTGCCTCTTCCGTCGTTTCAAACTTCACCCCGACGGCCTTATAAATGTCCACCACCCTCTGGCTCGTCAACCCCTGCTTCACGTAGTAGTCGATCGGCTGCGGCAGCGCAATCGCGTGGTTCTTCACATCAAACGAATTCAACTGATAGTTCTTCTCATGGAACGCCGGATTAATATCCCATCGCACGCCGGGAAACACCGTAAACCGCTCCGTCACCTTATAACTGTCCTGCGCATACCCGAAGTAAGTGTTATTCGTCAGATGCATCACAGGCCGCTTCAAAGTCACCGTGTAACTGGCCGCATACCCCAGGAAGAAATTCGCCGCGTCCAGACCCGTCTGTGCCAGTGCCGTCGGAGCCGCATCCGAACCGCTCGCAGCGCTCTCCACCGCCGTGGCCAGGCTGTTAAAAGCCGCGGACCCCGAGATCGCCCCTTCATCCGGCAACAGGTTCTGGCTCTCCTTGAAGATCCCGCCTCCAAACTGGATATTGTGCGTGCCCTTGATCCATGAATAGTTCTGCTGAGCGTTGAAGATCCGGCTGTGCAGCCCGCGCCGGTTATCGCCCTCAATATAGTTCATGAACTGCACGCTCGTAATGTTCGGGAATCCAATATCCGCCAAAGGATTCGGCAGCCCCAGCTTCTTCGCCCAGTCCAGTTGTTCAGCACCTGTGACTGTCTGCGTCGCCTGCCACGTATAGTTCGCATTCGTTTCCACAAAGAACGACGAAGAGAAAACGTGCGTCCAGCTGGTCGCCGCCGTCACCGCATCCATCGGCAGATAAGTGGTGTTGGCTTCCCCGCCCAGAGTCGGCGCGCCTGTCGTGCTGCCGGTCCCCTGAAAGTTCGTATGCCGCATCCCGCCGTTCGCCTTGATGAAAAAATTGTCTTTGTCCCCCACGCGATGGTCAATCTTAATGGTTAACGGATTATCGCTCAGATTGGGCAGCCCGTTCGTCGGCACCGCGACTCTCAGATTGGCTGTAAAGATCGGGTCCGTCGAATCCGTCGGCAGCGGTGTAAAGCCCCAAACCGCCTTCGAAAGCGGGCTCTGCAGGCTCCTCGGAATTACGTTGTTCACAAACGGATCGCGCAGCGTAATATGCCGGTTCCCAATCTGCTCAATCCTCGAAGTCCGCGGGTCAAAAATCGTAATTGCACGGAACGAAGTATCCGTCACCCCCGTGAACACCCCCTCGCGCATCGCCACCGTCGGTACCGTAAAACTCTTCGTAAACCCCTGCCGCAACTCCGTCCCCTCGCGTGACACAAAGAAGAACGTTCGGTTGCGTCCGTCATATAACCTGCGACCATTGATACCCAGGCTCGGGAAGATCACCGGCCCGCCTATCGTCCCGCCAAACTCATTGCGGATCAGCTTCGGAGTCTGATACGGAGCCCCGCTCAGATTCACATCCTGCCGCGCCCGCGCCACGCCAAACGCATTATTCCGCGCCGTTTCATACAGCGACCCGTGAATCTTATTCGTCCCGCTCTTCGTGCTCACAATCACCGACGTCGGCGTGTTGTACCGCGCCGAAGAAGTGCTCGTTTCCACCCGCACCTCACCTATCGAATCGAGGCCCTGCTGGTTCATCGACCCGCCGAACTCCCGGTTATTCGAAGGCGCCCCATCCTGCACAAAACCCGTGCCATAGACCATCAGCCCGCCCGACCGCACCCCGCCATTCACATCGATCACCTGCTCCACACCCGGCGTCGTCTGCTCAATCAGCGTATTCAGATTTCGCCCGTTAATCGGCAGCTCTTCAATGCGCTTTGCATCCAGCGTATGCGCGTTCGTGGGCTCCGTCGTGGTCACCAGCGGAATTACATCCGTCACCTCCACCGTCTCCGTTACCTGCCCAATCGTCAGCGCAGGCTCGATGTTCTCGATGTGCCCCGATTCCAGCGTGAGTTCGCTCTCCCATGCCTTCATCCCCGCCGCTTCCACACGCACCCTGTACTTGCCGATCTTCAGCGGAGGCGTCGAAAAGAATCCCGAAGTATTCGCCGCACTGCGGATCACTTCCCCCGTCTCGGTGTGCGTAATCGTCAGCCGCGCCTGCGGAATCGAAGCGCCCGTCGTATCTTTCACCGTCCCCTGAATCGTCCCGCCCCCCGCGCTCGATTGCGCAAAGCAGACAGACGTGAAGAGCAGGCAGAGCAGCAGGCAGTAGGAACGAAAAGTAATTTTCAATGGATCCCCGTTTGTCGCTAAAGTATATCGGGCGATGCAGAACATTCCAGGCAGCTATGACGCACTGTCCTTCTACATCGCGTCGGACGGCATAACCAAACTGGCGCATGAGTTCGAAAGCTACGATGCCACCGGCAGGCAGGTGTCCGCATGGGTGAGTGTGCCTTCGCTGTCACCGTCCGCCGACACCACGGTATACCTCTACTATGGAAGTCAGGCGTCAGCCGCCAGGAGAATAAGGCCGGCGTGTGGGATTCAAATGACAAAGCCGTCTGCCCTATCCCCGAAATGCTGACCGGCGCCAATGCGATCCCCGCACCCGACCACAAGGTGGTAAATGCATATTCCGACTTCCTTCTGCATGACGTTGGAAACGGCGATGGGGGCGTGCAGGGCGCTGTCTATGGAAACGAATTTCGCACGTCGCCCTTTTGGGGCTTGCGCTTCCGCAAACTGCTGATGCATGACGGCCGCGCACGAAACCCCGTTGACTGAATGAAACTGATGCGGACGATCCGACTACCCAAACTAAACGACACAGAACGCGAGGATGTCGCCTTCCTGATCCTGCTCTTCACCGTGTCCGCCATCCTGTACATCGGCCGGCTCGGCTTCTACAGCGACGATTGGGACTTCATCCGCATCCTTAGCACCAAATTCGAGCCCTCGCTGCTCAATTCCCTGTCGCGGGTCATTCGCGAGGACCTCCCAATGCGCCCGGGCCAGGCACTCATGCTGGTAGTCCTCTACCGGCTGTTCGGTGCCACGCCCCTGCCATACCATTTGTTCAATTTCCTGATGCTGACCGCTGCCACGGTTTTGTTCTTCATCGCCATGCGGCGGACCGGCGTTCCACGAGCCATCGCGCTTCCGGCGGCGGCATTTTACGCGCTGCTGCCACACTACTCGACGGACCGCTTCTGGATGGCGGCGATGCAGGCGCCGGTCAGCATTGTTCTCTACCTTATTTCACTCTTGAGTGGCTTGCGCGCAGCCGCATCGGCCTCGGTCCGTTCCCGGATAATCTGGGACTGCGCTGCGGTGACCGCGCTGGTGGCCGCCCTCCTCTGCTACGAAGTAGTAATGCCGCTGACTCTTCTCAGCCTCTTCCTGTGGGTCAGGCAGGCAGCGGCCTGCAGGCAGCGACGTCCAGCTGTTCTCGTGCTCGCGAGTTGCGCCGCCCTGCTCCTCATAGCTCTTTACAAGGCCTCCGTTACTGCGCGCATCAGACATCCGGAAGGCTGGCTTGCCTACGCTGCACTGATGTTCTTCCGGGCAATCACACCCTATTACAGGCCGGTCGTCGGCGGCTTCAGCTTACACTGGTCAATCTTCACGAACTACTTTCGCAACGGGCTTCTGCTGCCGTGGAACGCCTGGAAGCTCGCTTCAACCAGCCCGCCGGGTTACCTGGGCACCTCGACCCTCGCGGCGGCTGTAGCGGGAGCGCTGCTCTTCTGGTATGTCCGGCGAATGCTCACCCGCAGCGGGGAACACATGGTGGAGAGGCGGGAAGCCGGACGGCTCTTACTGACCGGCGTCATGATCTTTTTTCTGGGTTATGCGATCTTTCTCACCAACGCCAACATCCACATCACTCCCACCGGAATTGGAAACAGGACAGCCATCGCCGCTGCCCTCGGGGTCTCGTTGTCATTTGCCGCCGGAGCGATGCTGATAGCCTCCGTCCTGCCCGTCCGGTGGCGAGCGCTGGTGTACAGTTCCGTTGTCGCGCTGATGGGTGCCGGCGGCTGTTTTATTGTGAACCAGCTCGGAAACTACTGGGCCGAAGCATACCAACAGGAAATAGCTGTCATTCGCGCTTCCGCCGCCGCTTCTCCCGGTGGCCCGGCCGGCAAAGTCGTGCTGCTCGACGGCGTTTGCCTCTATCTGGGCCCGGCACCGGTCTTCGAATCCGCATGGGACTTTCCGAACGCCCTTGCCCTTCATTTTAATGTGCCGGGAACCCTGACTGGCAACGTGGTTTCGCCGGGCCTCGCCATAACGCCCCGGGCGTTCGTGTTGTCGCATTACGGAACGGAGTACCGTTACCCATACGGGCCGGAACTGGTCATCTACAATGCTGCCCGTGGAGCCGTCTACCCGATTCCCGATTTCCAGGCCGCATCGCATTATTTTGAAACGATAAACCCGGATCGAACCAATGCATGTCCGGCATCCGATGCCGGTCTGGGAGTGAAGCTTTATTAGTGACTCAACACCGCAAAGTGCCGCGCTGCCTCCCGGGTGAACCGATCCAAATCATGTGGCCCCGGCATAGGGAACGGCCTTCGTAACCCGCAACTCTCCAGCGACGTTCTCCCCTCCGAAGTCTCTCCATCTGACGTCTCCGCGTGATAAAACACAAAAAGCAAAACGAACCTGAAGTAGTGGTTGAAAACAAAGGCATGCCTCTCGGGTTGCCCCCGTTTCTCGTTCCAAATCCACTCCAACCACCCCCGCCGCGCCATAATGACATCCATGGCCGCTCTCAACCGCACAATCCTCCTCACCCTCGCCGCCCTCACCGCCACACAAGCCCAAACCTTCCCCGCCACCCTCCTCCACGACCTCCACTGGCGCAACATCGGCCCCTTCCGCGGTGGCCGCACCCGCGCCGCCGCAGGCGTCCCCACCCAGCCCAACGTCTTCTACATCGGCGTCACCAACGGCGGCGTCTGGAAGTCCGACGACTACGGCCAGACCTGGGCCCCCATCTTCGATTCCCAGCCCACCCAGTCCATCGGAGCCATCGCCGTCGCCCCCTCAGACCCCAACACCCTCTACGTCGCCAGCGGCGAAGGCCTCCAGCGCCCTGACCTCTCCGTCGGCAACGGCATCTACAAATCCACTGACGCCGGCCAAACCTGGACCCATCTCGGCCTCCGCGACGGCCAGCAAATCCCCGCCCTCGCCGTCGACCCCCGTGACAAAAATCACCTCTACGCCGCCGTCCTCGGTCACCCCTATGGCCCCAACCCCGAACGCGGCGTCTTCCAGTCCACCGACGGCGGCCAAACCTGGACCAAATCCCTCTTCATCGACGAAAATACCGGAGCCTCCGACATCGCCCTCGATCTCTCCAATCCCGACACCCTCTACGCCGGCCTCTGGGAAGGCCGCCAGGGCCCCTGGGAGTTCGGCAACGGCTACAACGGCGCCCACGGCGGAGCCTATAAATCCACTGACGCCGGCCGCACCTGGAACAAACTCACCCAGGGCCTCCCCGCCGACGCCTCCCAGACCTGCTTCACCATCTCCCTATCTAACCCCCGCCGCCTTTATGCAAGCGTTGCCTCTGGCACTGGCGTCGAAATCTACCGCACGGACGACGCCGGAGCCTCCTGGACCGCCACCACCACCGACCCCCGCCCCAAAGGCCGCATCGGCGGCGGTGACCTCCCCGTCCCCCGCGTCGACCCCCAAAATCCTGACACCCTCTACATGACCAGCACCGTCACCTGGCGCTCCACCGACGCCGGCAAAACCTGGACCGGCATCAAAGGTGCCCCCGGCGGCGACGACTACCAGAACATGTGGATCAACCCCCTCCATCCCGAAATCATCCTCCTCGTCGCCGACCAGGGAGCCGTCGTCACCGTCAATGGCGGCCGCACCTGGAGCTCCTGGTACAACCAGCCCACCGCGCAGATGTACCACGCCATCGCCACCAACGATTTCCCCTATAAGGTCTGCGGCGGCCAGCAGGAAAGTGGCTCCGTCTGCGTCTCCAGCCGAGGGAACGACGGAGCCATTACCTTCCGCGACTGGCATCCCGTCGGCATCATCGAATACGGCTACGCCGCCCCCGACCCCCTCAATCCCGACCTCGTCTACGGTGCCGGCCGCGGCTCCGTCACCAAATACCGCTGGAGCACCAGCCAGGTCCAGCACATCACCCCGTCGCCCCTCCGCGATCCCAAATACCGCACCGACCGCACCTCGCCCCTCATCTTTTCCCCCGTCGCCCCGCACGTCCTCTTCTACGCCGCCAACTACGTCTTCAAGACCCTCGATGGCGGCCAGACCTGGCAGTCCATCAGCGGCGACCTTACTCGCGAAAAGAACGGTATCCCCGCCAGCCTGGGCACGATGGCCGCAAAAGACGCCAACGCCGAAAAGCAGCGCGGCACCATCTACTCCCTTGCGCCCTCGTTCAAGTCCGTCAATACCCTCTGGGCCGGTACCGATGAAGGGCTCATCTGGGTCACCAAAGACGGCGGAGCCCACTGGAAGGACGTCACGCCGCCCGAGCTCACCTCCTGGTCCAAAGTCACCCAGCTCGAAGCCGGCCATTTTGACGATCAAACCGCCTACGCCTCCGTCAGCCGCTTCCGTGTCGACGACCTGAAACCCCACCTCTATCGCACTCACGACGGCGGCAAAACCTGGCAGTCCCTCGTCAACGGCCTCCCCGATGACTCCCCTGTCAATACCGTCCGCGAAGACCCCGTCCGCAAAGGCCTCCTCTTCGCCGGCACCGAAAACGCCGTCTGGGTCTCCTTCGACGATGGCGACCACTGGCAGTCCCTGCAACTCAACCTGCCCCACACCTCCATGCGCGACCTCTGGATCAAGGACGCCGACCTCATCGTCGCCACCCACGGCCGCTCTTTCTGGATCCTCGACGACATCACCCCGCTCCGCCAGCTAAACGCGAAGGCCCTCACTGAAGCCGCGTTCCTGGTCAAACCGGCCCGCGCCACCCGCGTCCGCGCCAACACCAATACCGATACGCCTCTTCCGCCCGAAGAGCCGCTTGCCGACAACCCGCCCGATGGAGCCGTCATCGATTACCACCTCAAGGAAACCGCGGCGGTCGTCAAACTGGAAATCCTGGACGCAGCCGGAAAGGTCGTCCGCGGGTTTTCCAGCGATGACCAACCGTTCTCCCTCAAAAATCTCGCCGTGCCAGACTACTGGCCCGAACGCCCCCAAACTCTTTCCAGGGAGTCCGGCATGCACCGCTGGGTCTGGGATCTCCACTACACCGGCCCCGAAACCGAGCGCCATACTTACCCGATTGCCGCCGTCCCTCACCACACGCCGCGCCTGCCACAAGGCCCCATGGCGCTGCCGGGCGTCTACACCGTAAAGCTCACCGTTGGCACCCAGTCCTACGCCGCACCACTCACCGTCCGCATGGACCCGCGCGTGAAGGCCAACCTGCTCCCCCTCTTTAACGCCCAGGTGAAACTCGTGAACCTCATCTCAGAGACTCACGAAGATGGCCGAGTCGCGGCGAAGGTCGTCTCCCAGAACCCTCCCGACGTCCAAAAATCCCGCGACGCTCTCACCGCCCTCACCCGCGTCAACGGCCAGATGCTGGCCCTCTACAACGACCTTGCCGCTGTCGACGCTCTCCCCACCGCAGCCCAGGCCGCTGCCGTCACGAAGCTGGCCGCCGACGCCACCACCGCCCTCGCTCGTTGGGATGCCGTCCGGAAAGCCCTCCCATCCATCATCAACCTGATCCCAGACAAGGAAGAGAACGAGGACGACGCCGAAGACGATGACATCGGGTAGGGCAGACGCCAAATCCATCCTGACGCCCGTCTCCGGATTCCTCCGGCTCTCACCCCAGGATGAGGCGGGCTTCACCCACTCCCTCAGCCCGGCCCGCAACTGCACCTTCGGCTGCACCTACTGCTACGTCCCCACCATGCGCGTCCAGGCCGGCCTCAAACCGGAAGACTGGAACCACTGGGGGCAGTTCACCACCTTCAAGTCGAACGCCGCGGCCCTCCTCGCGAAGGCCCTCCGGCCCGGCCAGCGCATCTATTGCTCCCCGCTCACTGACCCTTACCAACCCGCTGAAGCTACTGAGCGCCTGATGCCTGGCATCCTCGAAGCAGTCCGGGACCACCCGCCCCAGGTATTCGTCATCCAGACGCGAGGTCCTCTGATCCTCCGGGATCTCGATCTCCTCCTCCAGGTCGCCGGCCGAACCACTCTCCGCGTCAGCTTTTCCATCACCACGGACCGTGACGATGTCCGCCGCATCTTCGAACCACTCTGCGCGCCCATCGAATCCCGCTGGGCGACCATTCAAACCCTCAAATCCGCCGGAATCGACGTCTTCGCCACCCTCGCGCCCATCCTCCCCTGCGATCCTGTGGCCCTGGTCACCCGCGCCCTCGACGCCACCGACGGCCCCGTCATCGCCGACCCTTTCCATGTCCGCGAGGTCAAACGCACCGGCGCCACCACCCGCGAAGCCGCCCACGCCATCTGCCGTCACCACGGCTGGCTCCCCTGGCTCGACCCCGCCTTCCACCGCATGATCGTCCAGCAAATGAACGACATCGCCACCGCACGGGGCAGGGTATTCCGAATCGTACCACCCGGTTTCGGACTACTTGCACAGGTGCGGGAACAATCCGCACCCCCGACGAGTCTATGATGGTGAGCATTGTGACTGGTCTGAATCTTAATTCGACCCTGACTCCTGAGCAGGAAGCCGCTCTCGAAGACCAGCGCCTCATCTGCGCCCTCCAGGCCGCTGACGAACGCGCTTACGAAGAGCTCATCGAACGCTTCCAGACCCCCGTATATAACCTCGCGTGGAGGCTGCTGAGTGACCCGTCCGATGCCTCCGATGTGGTCCAGGAAGTCTTCCTCAAGATCTTTCGTAACGTGGATAATTTCCGTGGCGACAGCACTTTACGGACCTGGGTGTACCGCATCGCGGTGAATGAATCGCACAACCGCCGCCGCTGGCTGGTCCGGCACCGCCGAGGCGAAACAGGCCTCGAAGAGACCTTCGAAGATTGCGAAACCCGCGAACGCCCGATCATGGATTCCGGCGAAACCCCCTTCGAATTCACCATGAATCGCGAAGCCCAACTCCTTCTGGAAGAAGGGCTTGCGTCGATTAACCCCGTCTTTCGGGCCGCGCTCGTTTTGCGCGAAATTGAAGAAATGAGTTACGAGGAAATCTCGGAAATCCTCCAGGTTTCCATGGGGACTGTGAAGTCCCGAATCCTGCGGGGCCGAGAGGCACTCCGGCGCTATCTGGCCAACCGGCTGGAACCCGCCCCCTCGATGGAGCTTGTACCAAGGCTCTTAAAGTAGTGGACGTTTTTAGAGAGATGTTATGGATTTGAACAGCGACAATCTGGGTCTCAGGTACCTTCCGGTTCGGAAGGCGCCCCCCCTGCTCCATATGCAGTTGCGCGTGCTCGCTTCCCGTGAGCAGGCCCGACGCATCACGCACGGCAACCTGCGCGCCCGGCTGGCCCACTTCGCCTCCCGTGCCTGGCTATTCTTCGATAACCTGTTGAAACCACTGGCCGTTCCCGCCGTTGGCGGTTTGCTCGCATCTTCCCTCTGTTTCGTCACAATCGTCAATACCCTGCACCTTCACGGTTTGCGGGATCTGCAGGACGATATCCCCATCAACTTCT
>JBBQDH010000083.1:0-22933 GCA_038319515.1 Bryobacterales bacterium | reverse complement strand
AAGCGACGAAGGCTTCGCCAACGCCGAAGCTGAGGAAGTGATTCTTCCATGCCACGATGTTGCCGTTCGCGTCGAGTCCGGCTTTCAGATGCTGCCAGCCGCCGGGACGGAAGTAATCGTGCGCCATATCGTCTTCACGGCTCCAAACCAGTTTCACCGGCACGCCGGCCTGTTTGGCGATGTACGCGGCCTCCGCCATGTAGTCGTTGTAAAGTCGCCGCCCGAATCCACCACCGGCGCGCACCATGTGAACGGTGACGTCCTGTGTCGGAATGCCAATCGTGTCGGCCGCCAACTGCCGCCCGCGGGCAGGCTGCTGACTGTTGGTCCACATTTCCAGCTTGCCGTCTTTAAACCAGGCAGTGCAGTTCTGCGGTTCCAGCGGAGCATGAGAAATATGCGGATAGGAATAGGTCGCTTCCACCACTTTCGCGGCGGACTTGAGGGCACCCTCAGCGTCACCATCGGTTCGGATCGTGCGCTGCGGACCTTTCGTGATCATCTCGGCGGCGGTGACCGCGTGCGCCGTGCTGGAATCGTTGGCGCGAGGACCTTCGTTCCAGACAACCTTCAGCTTGCGGCGGGCGCTCTGTGCATGCCACCAGGTTTCCCCCAGGATTGCAATGCCGCTTTCGAGGCCTGGCTCGCCGGGGATGGGAGCGGTGGTCGGGAAGTCCGGACGATCCACCACGAACGCGCTCTTGATACCAGGCAGCTTCCTGATTTCTTCAATGTTCGAGCTGACAACCTTGCCGCCGAAGACACCGCACTTTTCGAAAACGGCATATTGCATGCCGGGCACAGTCACATCCATCGCGAAAATCGGTTTGCCGAGTGTGATCGCCTTCACGTCGTAGGCGACGTGCGGGTGACCGATGATCTTGTACTCACTCGGGTCTTTCAGCTTCAGAGTCGAAACGTCCGGCGACTTCATGCCTGCGACTTTCGAAGTCAGTTCGCCATAGCTTACGGTGCGGTTCGACGCCTTGTGCATCACCTGGCCGGAGGCTGTGGTCAGTTCCGACGCCGGAACTCCCCAGGCCTGTGCAGCGGCACCCACAAACAACGCACGCCCCGCAGCACCTGCCTGGCGCATGGGAATCCACGCAGTCGGTGTCGCGGTGCTGCCACCGGAGGACTGGCCGGAATATTTGGTCTCGTCGAGGTCAGTCTGCTGCAGCCGAACCGACTTCCAGTCGACGTCCAGCTCTTCCGCGATCAGCATGGGCAGCATGTTGCGCACGCCCTGACCGGTTTCGGGGTTCTTGGCCATGATGGTCACGATGCCATCCGGCGCTACCTTAATAAAATTGTGGGCGTTGATGGCGGGAGCAGGTGCTCCGCCGCGACCCTGGGCGAGAATTTCAGGAACGTCCAGGCTCAGCAGAACACCGCCGCCGGCGGCAGCGCTGACTTTCAGGAAGAAACGGCGATTGAGTGTGTTTTTCATGGGTTTGCGTCTCCCTTCTATTCCTGGCCTGCCGACTGAGCGGTTTTGGCCGAAGCGCTGGTAGCGAGTTCAGAAGCCTTGTGGATCGCCTTCCGGATGCGCACGTAGGTGCCGCAGCGGCACAGGTTGCCGTTCATCGCGGCATCAATATCTTTATCTGTGGGCTTGGGGGTCTTTGCAAGCAGCGCCGAAGCGGCCATGATCTGACCCGCCTGGCAATAGCCGCACTGGGGGACGTCAATCCCCTGCCATGCCACCTGAACCGGGTGTGTGCCATCGACCGACAGCCCTTCGATTGTGGTGACGGCTTTGGTGCCCACCGAAGAAACCGGGGTGAGGCAGGCTTTGGTCGGCACGCCGTTCAGTTGCACAGTGCAGGCGGCGCACTGGCCAATCCCGCAACCGTATTTTGCGCCTTTCAGGTCCAGCACATCGCGCAGGACCCAAAGCAAGGGCATATCACCGGGCACGTCGACCGTGCTTGTGTGCCCGTTCACGTTCAGTTTGAAGGCCATCAGTTTCGCTCCGTTCTCAAATATATATCTTAATTGGTCGGCGAGGGTGTGGGGTGGAAAAGATTTTTGGGGCTTGCCCGTACCGTCCCGCGATGGTGCCCTAACCTATCCAGGGGCAGGGTCTCCGCCCTGCCAGATACCGGTTCAATCCAACCGCAGAGCCTTCAAAGGCGACAGTTTCGACGCCGCGCGCCCGCAAGCTGTACGTGAACCAGCAGGCGTCCGAAGCGCCCGGCTCTGAGGCTGGTAATTCCGCCGCTGTCGCGAAGCAGGCGGTCGAGGTCCATGCGTGAGACCCGCAGCGCCGGAATCAATCCGGCGGCGATGCCCGCGACCAGAGTCAGCACCACCACGAAGAGCAGCACCCATCCGTCCGTTTCGAAGGTCACCCACGGGCGGTTGCTCTGAGTGAGGAGCGCTTCGCGTTCGATGGCCGACCGGAACAGACGGAGCGCGAAGACGCTGAAGACGATGCCTCCGGCGGCACCCGCGGCGGACAGTAAGAGACTTTCTTTGAGCAGGCCGATGACAATCTGGCGGCGACTGGCGCCCAGGGCGGAGCGCAGAGCGAACTCCGTCATGCGGCGCGAGGCGCGGGCGAGCTGGAGATGCGCCACATCCGCACACGCGATCAAACTGACGCAGAAGCAGGCGCAGAGTACGGTCGCCATCAGAATTTTGACATCGCCTTTGGCATTCATGTCTGAGTAGCGAACCACATCGGTCACATTGTGGGCGGGATCGTGGGTACGCGTCTCGCTCAGCCGGTTCAGGATCAGGTTCATCTCGGAACGAGATTGATCCACGGTCCGGCCCGCGGACGAACCTTTCAAACTTCCCGGGGCCATCACATCGTCCAGGTGTTGGAGCACCGCCGAATTCCATTTGGAGAAGGTCAGGGCGGCACTGGAAGACATCCAGGCGCGGAAACTCTACGAGCAGCTCGCCACGTCCGGCATCGGGTTGAACGACGCATAATTTAAGAAATGAGCTTCATCAGACGCATTGCGATTCCTGAACTGGGTCCGCTGGAAAAGCGGACGATGGACCTTGTGTGGCAGAGGGGTGAGCTGAGTGTGCGCAACGCCGGTCTGAGCCTGGATGGCAATCTGGCCTACACCACCGTGATGACAACGCTCGATCGCTTACATAAGAAGGGCCTTCTGAATCGCCGAAAGGTGGATCGGGCCTTTCTGTACTCTCCGCGATTCACGGCTGCGGAACTGGAGCGGCGTCAGACCGGTGATCTGGTGACCGGTTTGCTGCAGCAGTCTTCGTCGTCCCGTGAGTTGTTGATTTCCTGCCTCGTTGACGCCGTGGGCCAATATGACGCGGCGCTTCTGGAGGAACTGGAGCGGCAGATCAGCGCCAAACGTGAGGAGATGAAGACGCGGGGGCAGTGGTGAGTTTCGGGTACGTTGGGCGACTGCTCTGCATTTCCCTCGCGTCGTATTTTCTGATTTCCGCAGTGCTGAGCCTGTTGGTTTCGGTGCTGGCGCCGCTGGTCATCAGAATGGCGGAACGGATGGCCCCCCGGTTCGGCGCGCGCCTGCTTTTGGCCGTTCGGCTTCTGCCTTTGCTGGCCGCTTTGCTGTTTGTGGGCAGCCTTTGTGTCCCGAGCTATTTGTGGCTGGAGCCCGATATCGCGACGGAACGGGCCGGAATGGGTTCGGTTGTTCTCTCGTTGATGGGTCTTGTGTTGGGTGGCTATTCCCTGTGGCGCTCCGGCAGGGCTTTGGTGAAATCCCGCGGGTTCGTACGCAGTTGCCTCACTCACGCAACACCGGCGTTGCTGTCCGGATGGCGTAAAGAAGCCTGGCTGATTGAAAGCCCCCGTCCTGTTTTGGCGCTGGCAGGGATCGTTCGGCCGCGCCTCATTGTTTCCCGGTGCTTGTTGAACGCACTGGATGAAACGGCGCTGTCGGTCGCCCTGCGGCATGAGCAGGCGCATCTCCTTTCCAGAGATAATCTGAAGTCGTTCGTGGTACTGCTGGCCCCGGATCTGTTCCCGGTCCTCAGCGGATTCCGCCGGATTGAGGCAAGCCGTGCGAGGCTCACCGAATGGGCTGCGGATGACTGCGCGGTGGCGGGAAGCACTGCCGACTCACTAACCCTCGCAGAGGCGCTGGTACGTTGCGCCCGCCTTGGAAGCCCAGGCGCGGTGCCCGCCCTTACTTCGTCTCTGCTCTGCTGCAATCAGGATCTTGCTGTTCGCGTGGGCCGTCTGCTGGAGGTTCGTCAGCGGGGTCAACAGGAGCACACCGTACGGGTTCTCGCCTTCCTGCTTGTCGGCCTCGCGCTCGCGTTCTTCCTTCAGTCCGGCGCCCTTCACGGCGTCCATCAGTTGGTTGAACTGCTGATGGAGTAGGTTTTACCTGGGCTCCGGGCCAATCAGTTCGATGAGATCTGTAATATCCCTGTCGAGCTCTTTCCGCAGGACTTCGTAACGTTCCACTGCGTCCTTGCCGATCTTTTGGTCGGCGCTGTTCGTCATGCCGTAAAGGTATTGGATGTGCGTCTGAATCTCCGGTTTGCTGTAGCGGATGGTTGGTGTGATCATCCGCGCCGCCAGTTTGTCCAGCTTCGTCAGTGTGTCCAGGTCTTTCTTCGTTTTTTGTGCGTCGCGAAGCCGCGCGACGGCTTTGTTCACCTTGCTGACCAGGTCGCGCGCTTTGATGTTGTGTTCGAATTGTTCGCGAAGGTGTGCGGTGGTGACGCCGTCCCTGGTGACCCGTGGGTCTTCGATGATCGTAAGCGGTTGGGCCGCAGTGTAGTCGCCTGATGTGAACCGAACTGAGTACGCTCCAGGCACTGCCACCGGGCCGTTCGGGCCCTCGGGGCGCTGTGCGTTGACCCAGGGGCCCGGATACTTCAGGTCCCAGACGAAGCGGTGCATGCCTGCGGTCTTGCTGAGCCTGGTCGGCAGGGGCGGTGCCCGGAAGCCGCCTTCCTCATCCACGATGGCTTCTCCACCACCAGCCACGCGCTCCGTGCCAAAGGCGCTTGAGAAGGTGCGAACGGTCTTTCCTGCCGCGTCAAGGATTTCAAGAGTGACGTCGCCTGCGGGCGCGGATGCCAGGTAGTAGTCGATTTGCGCGCCCGATGCAGGGTATTGCAGTGCACGGTTGGCGCCCGTCTGGCGACCGGGGATACGGTAAGCTTCGCGAGGCTTGTAGAATTGCGCGGATGCAGTGGCCAGCTTCGCGTCAATCTGATGGAGTGGCGTGAGATTGTCCAGAATCCAGTCGGATCGTCCCTGGGTGGAGAGCACCAGGTCTTTATGTGTCAGCTTGATATCGGTGATTGGTGTTACGGGAAGATTGAGCTGGAACGGCTGCCAGTTCGCACCGTCGTTGAACGACACGTAGATGCCGAATTCCGAGCCCGCGTAGAGAAGTTTGGCGCGGTCCGGGTCCTCACGAACCACGCGAATGGGTTCGTCTTTTCCGAAGCCGTTCACCAGTTTTGTCCAGGACTTTCCGAAGTCGTCCGTGCGATAGAGATAAGGCTGGAAATCCCCAAGCAGATAGCGGTAGATCGCAGCGTAGGCCGTTCCGGGCCTGTGCGGGCTCGGCTCGATGTTCTGGATGCGCCCTCCAGGCGGCAGATCTTTTGGAGTGACGTTGGTCCACGTCTTCCCGTCGTCGCGGGTAACGAAGATCAGACCATCATTCGAACCGGTCCAGATCAGTCCCTTTTGCTTCGAAGACTCGCGGATGGAGTAAAGCGTACTGTATGTCTCTTCACCGGTGGCGTCGCGCGTAATCGGCTCGCCGCTTGCTTCCTGGCCGTTCGGCGGAAATGCGGTCAGATCCGGGCTGATGGTGGTCCAGGTGACACCGCCGTCCGTGGTGCGGTGCAGGTATTGAGACCCGTAATAAACTACCTTCGAATTAAACGGCGAAACATCCATGGGGGAGACGCGCTGGAAGCGGTAGATCAGTGTCTTGCCGCCATTGCCGTAGAGTGATTCAGCGCCAATCCAGTACTTCTGCTCGTTGGTCGTGGTGAGGTTGAACCGGCTGAACTGGCCCTTGCAGCCGCCGTAGACAATCTCCGGATTCGATATGTCGGGAATGATGGGGCCGGTCTCACACCCCGGGCCCGCGCGAAAATCGACGCCATTGCCCAGCGGAAGGCTGGGTATGATCACGGTGTCGTCATCCTGCTGGGCACCGTAGACGCGATAGGGGAACTGGTTATCGACGGCCACCTGATAGATCTCAGCGGTGGGCTGGTTCGACTGCACGGTCCACGTCCGCCCGCCATCCTGCGAAACATTCGCGCCGCCGTCGTTCGACTGGATCATGATGTCCGGGTTCTTCGGATTCATCCAAACGTCGTGGTTATCGCCGTGTGGCACGGGGGAACTGCGAAACGTCCTGCCTCCGTCTGTACTTTTGAACCAGCCTTCGTTGCCGACCCAGACGACGTCCGGGTTCACGGGGTCCACGCCGAGCGTGTCGTAATAGAAGGGGCGGGTGATCAGATTGCCCGCGCCGTTGATGAGCGTCCAGGTTGCGCCGGAGTCTTCCGAACGATACAGGCCGGAGCCCGGTTTCGCTTCAATCAGGGCATAAACGCGGTTGGGTTTGGCCGCGGAGAAAGCCACGTTGGCGCGACCGAAGATGTCATTGGGAAGTCCGCCCGCCAGCTTCGCCCAGGTGTCGCCACCGTCAGTGCTCTTGTAAATCCCGCCTTCTTTCGCACCACTGATGATGGTCCAGGGCTTTCGCTGTCCATGCCACATGGTGGCGAAGATCGTTTTCGGGCTGCCTGGCTGCAGTTCCAGATCCGCCGCGCCCGCACTGTCGGAAAGATACAGCACTTTCTTCCACGTCTTGCCGCCGTCTGCGCTCCGATAGACGCCTCGATCGGGATTGTCAGCGAACGGATTGCCCAGGGCCGCGACATAGACCAGATCGGGGTTCGCAGGGTCCGCGCGGATGGTCGAAATCTGCCCAACGTCGCGCAGCCCCGCGAAAGTCCAGGTCTTGCCCGCATCAGTCGATTTGTAGATGCCGCGTCCGATCGACACGTTGCTGCGGATCTTTGAAGAACCGGTGCCCGCATAGACCACATTCGGATTTGAGAGTGACACTTCCACCGCACCCATGGAGGCGACGGCGAAGAAGCCATCGGAGACGTTGTTCCACGTGTGCCCCGCGTCAGTGGTCTTCCATACACCGCCGCCCGTGGAGCCCATGTAGAACGTGCGGGGCTGCGACGGAACACCGGTTACGGTGGTGACGCGACCGCCACGAAACGGACCGATAAGCCGGTACTGCATGCCCGACCAGAGCGCGGGATTGACGGTTCCGGATTCCTGCGCGAAGGCGACGGAGCAAAGAGTCAGAAAGAAAACGAGAGTGCGCCGCATGGGGTTATCGGACCATTATCAACGAGCTTCACCGGACCTGGGGGAAGCCGAGATTCACGCTGCTGGTCGCCGGGTCCGGCCAGCGGCTGGTGACGACTTTGCCGCGCGTATAAAACTGCACGCCTTCCGGGCCGTACATATGCAAATCGCCAAACAGAGAGGCCTTCCAGCCACCGAAGCTGTAGTAGGAAACCGGCACCGGGATCGGCACATTGATCCCCACCATGCCGACTTCCACGTCGAACTGAAACTGACGCGCCACGCCTCCGTCCCGCGTGAATATAGCGGTGCCGTTGGCGAACTGATTGGCGTTGATGAGATCCAGGCCTTCCTGATAGGTTTTGACGCGGACCACTTCGAGGACAGGCCCGAAGATCTCGTCCTGATAGCACTTCATGCCGGGCTTCACGTTGTCGATGAGTGACGTGCCCAGGAAAAACCCTTTGCCTGAGGCCGCGGGGTGCTCCCGGCCATCGAGAGTGACGGTCGCGCCTTCCGCCGCGGCTGAGTCCATGTAAGCGGCGACGCGGTCACGATGCTCGCCGGTGATCAGGGGACCCATGTCGTTTGCTAAAGCCTGGCCTGCTTCCTCGCCGGGACCGATTTTGATTTTCGCCATGCGTTCGGAAACGGCGGCGATCAACGCGTCCGCCACACTGTCCACCGCGACCACGACCGAAATGGCCATGCAGCGCTCTCCCGCTGAACCAAAGGCTGCAGAAACGGCGGCGTCGGCAGCCATGCCGATATCGGCATCCGGCAGCACGAGCATATGATTCTTCGCGCCCCCCAGGGCCTGCACGCGCTTTCCGTTGCGGGTGCCCGTTTCATAGATCG
Source organism: Bryobacterales bacterium (assembly GCA_038319515.1). Lineage (GTDB taxonomy): Bacteria > Acidobacteriota > Terriglobia > Bryobacterales > Bryobacteraceae > BOG-234. The sequence goes on along the minus strand of JBBQDH010000083.1, from coordinate 14,751 downwards.
TTCGTGCAATGGGCGTGGAGCCAACGAAACTAATCGCCTTCACGTCCGGGTGCTCCAGCAGGCGCTCCACCGCGACTCGGTCTCCCTGCAGCACGTTAAACACGCCATCCGGCAGCCCGGCCTGACGCAGCAGGTCAGCCAGCAGCAAGCTGACAGAAGGATCTTTTTCGGATGGCTTCAGAACGAATGTATTCCCGCAGGCAATCGCGTTGGGGAACATCCACAGGGGCACCATGGCGGGGAAGTTAAAGGGCGTGATGCCGGCGACGACACCGAGCGGCTGCCGAATTTGATAAACATCAATGCCCCGGCTGGCCTGTTCCGAAAAGCCGCCTTTCAGGAGGTTCGGAATCCCGCTGGCGAACTCGATATTCTCGATGCCCCGTGCGACCTCGCCCAGGGCATCGGGAATCGTCTTGCCGTGCTCTCGGGAGATGATTTGCGCAAGCGCATTGCGGTTCGCATCGGCCAGTTCGCGGAACTTGAAGAGGATCTCAGCACGGCGGGAGAGAGGTGTTGCGCGCCAGTCGGGGAAAGCGGCTTTTGCGCCGGCAACAGCGGCATCCACTTCGGCAATATCGGCGAACGCAACACGGGCCTGCGCTTCACCGGTCGCGGGATTCCAAACGACTCCGGTCCGTCCCGAATTCGAGGCAGCAATTTTGCCGCTCAGCCAGTGGTTTATGTTCATTCCGGAATCCTCAGTCTCCACTCTACATTCACGTTACTTCAGCTTGCCCAGGTTATAAGTCAATCCAAACGCAATCTGGTTGTCGGCGGGAGTTCCCGCGCCCCGGAAATGCTGGCCGGAGACATCGAATGCCAGTTGATCGGTAATCTGCAATTCTATGCCTTCTGATACCAAAAACCCTCTCGTCAGCCCGGTGGATTTTTCAAATTCGACGTTGGTGTGGGGCGTGAGGTGCTCCAGAAAATGCGAACCCGAAAGCTGACGGCCAAAGCCAAGGCTGAGGTCGAACGTGCCCGCCGGATTGTTGGCCGAGCTATGGGTGGCTCCGGACCAGCTGGTGGTGGCGCCGATGCTGTTCCTGCCGGTGTCATAGCGGCCAATAGCAACGCCACCGAGCCGCGAACCCTGTTCGTCCCGCAGGAAGAACGTAGCCTGCGGCGCCACTGCGAAATCAAACTTCGGACCGTCATGCAGAACCGTGACAGCGGCGACGGTCAATGCCTGGCCGAATTGATTCAGCCGGTTGCTCCCCCCAGGTGTTGAGGCCAGACTGTCGAAAGAAACACTGTATTCTGTGCGACCCCAAAGCAGGTTGCTGCCTTCTGGTGTATAGCGAAAACCGGACGGCATCGTGTAGTTGCCTGATGTGAATGAGTAGAGGTTGCCCCAATCCAGTTCCGCAGTCCCCGGTGCCGTAATCAGCGTATTCACATGCAGCCGCTTCTGCAGCGTGATTTTGGAACTTCGCAAACGCATGGACCGGGCGTGAAGTGGGGTGGTGGAGAACACGAGCAGCATGGCAACGACAAGCGGCAATCTCATCCTACTCAGGATACGTGCTTTAGGATACGCGCTCAGCACGCGCGGTACACTCATCGAATAACTCCCTCCGGGCGGTTCAGGCCCCGTGATGCCTGCGCCGGATTTCGAAAGCTGGCCCATGAAACCGAATCGTCTTTCTATCTCTGTCATCCTGCTTCTTACCGGCGTATCCGCTGTAGCCCAGAAGGCACCGAAAATCACTACGCCCAAAGAAGCGCTGGGCTTCAGTCTCGGTGACGACTATCAGATGGCGAACTACACGCAGCTGGAAGCGTACTGGAAGAAGCTTGCGTCTGAATCCGACCGCATGAAGCTGGTGGAGATCGGCAAGACAGGCGAGGGACGCCCGCAGTATATGGCGATTATCACGTCGCCCGAAAATCTGAAGAATCTGGAAAAGTACAAGTCGATTGTGGGCAAGCTGGCATTGGCGCAGGGCGTGAGTGAGCAGCAGGCCCGCCAACTTGCGCACGATGGCAAATCGATCATCTGGATTGACGGTGGTTTACACGCGACGGAGACTGTGGGGTCACAGCAGCTGATGGAGACGGTATACCAGTTGGTCAGCCGTACAGACCCTGAAACCATGCGGATTCTGAACGACGATATCGTGCTTTGCGTGCAGGCAAATCCCGATGGTCAGGAACTGGTCGCCGACTGGTATATGCGGGAGAAAGATCCGCTGAAGCGCAGCATGAACAACCTGCCGCGGCTTTATAACAAGTACATCGGGCACGACGACAATCGCGATTTCTACATGTCCGCCATGGTGGAAACCACCAACATGAACCGTCAGATGTTCATTGAATGGTTCCCGCAGATTGTCTATAACCATCACCAGACAGGTCCAGCCGGCGCGGTGATTTTCATGCCCCCGTTCCGCGATCCGTTTAACTACAATTTCGATCCGCTGGTGCCTTTGGGGATTGAACTGGTTGGCACGGCCATGCACAGCCGTTTAGTGGCGGAAGGCAAGGGCGGGTCGGCGATGCGCAGTGGTTCCAGCTATTCCACATGGTGGAACGGCGGGCTGCGGACCGTGACCTATTTTCACAACATGATTGGGCTGCTGACCGAGATCATCGGCAGCCCGACCCCGATGGATATCGCGCTGGTGCCCGAGAAGCAACTGCCTGCCGGCGACTGGCCGCTGCCGATTGCCCCGGGCAAGTGGCATTACCGGCAGTCCATCGATTACGAGATCACCAACAACTACGCGATTCTGGATCTTGCTTCGCGGTATCGGGAGACATTCCTTTTTAACCAGTGGCGCATGGGGATGAACTCCATTGAGCGGGGTTCAACGGATACCTGGACCATTACTCCAAAGCGTATTGAAGCGCTGAAGGCGGCTGCCCCAAAGCCGGCGGGCGGGCGCGGTGGCGGGGTGGCGGATGCGCCCTCCGGTGACGCGGGGCCCGGTGCAGGTGGCGGCGGGCGTGGTGGCGGGGTACCCACGGAGTTGTACGCGAAAGTTCTGCATGACCCGAAATTCCGCGACCCGCGCGGCTACGTCATTCCCTCTGATCAGGCGGATTTTGGTACGGCTACGAAGTTTGTGAATGCCCTGATGAAGACCGGCGTGGCGGTCCATCGCGCCACGGCGGAGTTTACGGTGAACGGCAGGAATTACCCCGCCGGTTCCCTGGTGGTGAAGACAGCCCAGGCGTTCCGACCGCACGTGCTCGATATGTTTGAGCCTCAGGATCACCCGAATGACTTCGCCTACCCGGGCGGGCCGCCGAACCGTCCGTATGACGTCACGGGCTGGACGCTGGCGTTTCAAATGGGCGTGCAGTTCGACCGCATCATGGACAAATTCGATGGCCCGTTCACGCCGGTCAGGAACGTTTCCGATGTTCAGGCCGCGCCAGTCAGTGGCCCATCGAATCCGGCAGGCTGGCTGTTGAGCCACAAGCAAAACGATTCCTTCATCATGGTGAACCGGCTGTTGAAGGCCGGTTGCGATGTCTACTGGCTGAAGCGCGCAGCCATTGCCGACGGGCAGGATCTTGGCACCGGTTCGGTGTGGGTTCCGAAGTGCGCCGCCGCCCCGGCGATTCTGATGGCGGGCGCGAAGCAGTTCGGCGTGGCTGCACATGGCGTGGCTGCTGCTCCGACGGGAGAAGCTTTGAAGCTGAAGCCCATCCGCATTGGTCTCTATGACCAGTACGGCGGGCTGATGCCTTCCGGCTGGACTCGGTGGATTTTCGAACAGTTCGAGTTCCCGTTCGAACGCGTATATCCGCAGACGCTGGATGCCGGTGATCTGAAGAGTAATTTCGACGTGCTGGTATTTGTGGATGGCGCGGCGCGCATGGGCAATAATGCCTCTGGTCGGGGTGGCGGTCGCGGTGGCGTGGCGGGTGCCGTGACGGAGAGTATCCCGGACGAATATAAAGGGACCACGGGCCGGATTACCACCGACAAGACTTTGCCCCAACTGAAGAAGTTCCTCGAATCGGGCGGTCAGGTAGTCACCATCGGGAGTTCCACAAGCATGGCGGAATTCCTGGGAGTTGCGGTGAAGAATGCGCTTACGGAAATGGGGCCGGAGGGTAAGGAACACGCGCTGCCTGCCGACAGGTTCTATATCCCGGGATCGCTGTTGAAGGTGACTGTAGACAATACCAGCCCGCTCGCGTACGGCATGCCGGACAAGGTGGATGTGTTCTTCGACAACAGCCCGGTATTCAAATTGAGTCCCGACGCGCAGCAGAAAAAGACGTCGTCAGTTGCATGGTACAGCGGGACCGAACTGCTTTCCAGTGGTTGGGCCTGGGGACAGCAGTATCTGAACGGCGGCACCGCCATTGCGGAGGCCAGCGTAGGGGAAGGGAAAGTTGTACTGTTGGGGCCTGAAGTTGCTTTCCGGGCGCAGCCGCACGGCACGTTCAAGTTCCTGTTCAACGGGCTTTATTACGGCAGCGCCCGACCGACGGAACTCAAGTAGGCGCCAGGAGAATGCAGGTACGGCTGGAGAGCCGGAAAGGTCGCATTGCGTTGACCCTGGTATCCGGCCTGCTGTCACCACCGGCCCGGTCACCGCGAATGTTGTAACCGTGTTGCAGATGATGCTCCGTGGTTTTCGCATCGCCAGAACCGGCGCCGCTGTCCGCGCCGGAAATGAGTGGGCCGCAATGTGTTGATGGCAGCAATGAAGCAGCTGATTTCTTTGCTGTCACCGCACGCCACCGGGAGCATTTACGCCTAACACGCAGGCCGACGTCACCCCGGTGATTCAGATCGCTTCTGTCGCGGGACTCGCCGGCATTCAGTTCGTACCCGGCCTTTTTGCGGCTACCTTCACAGTGACCCTGTGCCGTGGACCCCGTTTGCCGACCGCTATCGGCAGCGTACCTGCTGCTCTTCAAAAGTTTCGTTCGGAAGTACGGTACCTTCAACGTCTCTGCAAGGTTGGCGCCCGGGTGGGACTCTTATCGGGATGCGTGGCGTGGAAAACGGTTATGCAGTGATTGGGGCGGGGCGCGAAAGCTATCTGAATATCACCGACCGCCACGGTCGAACCAGCGGACGGAAGCGGAGCGATTTTGGCCCCGGTATGGGTCTCATTCCGGACGTCCCCCTCGGGCCACCGGAACCGACATTCTACGCCCAGGACGGAGATGTTTTCGGGTGGTTGTGGGTCGCAGCAGCATTCGGAATGCTGCTCCGAACGCGGCTGCGACCCATACGAACTACGCCAACTGGGGAACCACAAACGGCTTCCGGTATTCACGCCGGAACAGCGCGGTAGCTTCCTTGTCGCCCGGGCAGGAATATGTCGCGGCGTCGAAGTGGACCGACCGGCCCAGCTTGTACGAAATGTTGGCAAGATGCACCAGCGTCGTTGAAATGGCGCCTTCTTCAATCTCCGCCGTCAGTTCGCCGCGGCTGTGGCTGCGGACCGCATTCAGGAAGTTCGCGAAGTGGTCGCCGCCATCCCTGCGCGTGGGTCCGGGCTCGGCTTCCTTGCCGAGATACGAATAGTATTTCGTATAACCGTCAATTGCCAGATAGCCGTTGGAGCCGTAGAAGATATTGCCCACGGTGTTGCTTTTGGTGCTGGTGTCGAACTCATGGATATCCGCTTCATGGTTCGTCATCCAGTGCCGAACCTCGAAAGTCATCAGCTTCTTCTTGCCGCCTTCATCGAATTCGTACGCCACCGCCAGAGTGTTCGGCGTCTCCTGGTCGTCGTTGAACATGTACTTGCCGCCCACGGCCGAGACTTTCGTCGGGTACTTCACACCCAGGCCCCAGCGGGCGATATCGACCTCGTGGATCCCCTGGTTGCCCAGGTCGCCATTGCCGTAGTCCCAGTGCCAGTGCCACTTGTAGTGGAAACGGTTGTTGGTGAACGCGCGCTTCGGTGCAGGGCCCAGCCACAGGTCGTAATCGACGCCGGCGGGCACGGGGGCTTCCTTCTCCGTTCCGATGGTGTTGCGCCACTTGTAGCAAAGTCCGCGCGCGTGATACACATCGCCGATGAGGCCATCCTTCATCTTTTGAACCGCTTCCTGCAGCGCCAGGTTTGACCGGCTCTGGCTGCCCTGCTGGACGATGCGGTCGTACTTACGGGCTGCTGCCACCACCTGCTTTGCTTCCCACATATCGTGGGCGCAGGGCTTTTCTACGTAGACGTCTTTACCGGCCTGGCACGCCCACACGGTTTGCAGGGTGTGCAGGTGGTTTGGCGTGGCGATGGAAATCGCGTCAATCGATTTGTCTTCCAGAAGTTTGCGCAGGTCTTTGTAGGGCGTGGGAGCCTGCCCGCGCTTCTCTTCCACGAACTTCGAAGACTTCGCCAGAACGGCATCGTCAATGTCGCAAATGGCCACCAGGTCAACGCCTGGCAGCGATGTATACGCCTGCAGATGGCTCTTGCCGCGACCGTTCATGCCGACGACGGCGATGCGGATCTTGTCGCTCGGAGCGGCCTCCGCTCTCAGTGCGGAGGCACCCAGGGCCCCCGCCGAGTTCATGATGAAGTGTCTTCTGTTCATAACCGTTGCTCCAATACTATTACGATTTCTACCGGACCAGGCAGGGGCGTTTGTTGTCGAACTGCCAGCCGGGGATCAGATACTGCATCGCCACCGCGTCGTTCCGTGCCCCCAAACCCATTCCAAGATAGAGCTGGTGCGCCTTCTGAATCTGCTCCATATCGGGCTCCACACCAAGGCCGGGTTTATCTGGAACGGTCAGCAGGCCACCTTCAATCAGGAACGGCTCCCGCGTCAGGCGTTGGCCATCCTGCCAGATCCAGTGGGTGTCAATCGCCGTGATTTTCCCCGGTGCCGCCGCCGCCACATGCGTGAACATGGCAAGCGAAATATCGAAGTGATTATTGGAGTGCGACCCCCAGGTCAGCCCCCATTCATCACACATCTGCGCGACCCGGACAGAGCCCTGCATGGTCCAGAAATGTGGATCGGCAAGCGGGATATCAACGGACTGCAACTGAATGGCATGGCCCATTTCGCGCCAGTCGGTCGCGATCATGTTGGTGGCGGTGGGCAAGCCGGTTGCGCGGCGGAACTCTGCCATCACTTCGCGCCCGGAGTAGCCGTTCTCCGCGCCGCAGGGATCTTCGGCGTAAGCGAGAACTTTGTGCTGGTCGCGACAGAGGCGGATGGCTTCTTTGAGCGACCAGGCGCCGTTCGGGTCCAGCGTGATCCGGGCGTCGGGGAAGCGTTCAGCAAGGGCGGTGACAGCTTCGATTTCGGCCTCGCCCGGCAGCGCGCCGCCCTTCAGCTTGAAGTCATTGAAGCCGTAGCGTGCCTGTGTCACTTCCGCCAGGCGCACGATGCTTTCCGGCGTTAATGCTTCTTCGTGACGCAGCCGGAACCAGTCGTCAGAGGCATCGGGGTCACTCCGGTACGGTAAGTCTGTCTTACGGCGATCCGCGACGTAAAACAGGTATCCCAGCACCTCCACTTGCTTTCGTTGCTGCCCCTGGCCCAGCAGCGCCGCGACGGGAACGCCCAGAAACTGGCCGAGAAGATCGAGCAGCGCGGCTTCAAGAGCCGTGACGGCATGGATGGTGGTGCGCAGGTCGAAAGTCTGGTTCCCGCGCCCGCCCTGGTCCCGGTGGGCAAACTGCTTCCGAACCGTGTTCAAGATGTTGTTCCACGCGCCGATCGACTGCCCGACAACCAGATCCCGGGAGTCTTCCAGCGTTTGCCGGATACGCTCGCCGCCGGGCACTTCGCCCACGCCGGTGTTGCCGCTGTTGTCAGTCAGAATGACGATGTTGCGCGTGAAATAAGGGCCATGCGCACCGCTTAAATTGAGCAGCATGCTGTCGTGGCCAGCGACCGGGATGACCTGCATCCCGGTCACAAGGGGTGATTTTGAGGCGGAGTGGTTCAAGAACGCCAGTTTATCAATCTGCTGGTTGGCGGGGCTATTTGACCGGGCCCAGGCGCGAAGTGCCAATCGCGATGTCGTCGTACCAGACATCGAAACCAACCGGCGGCGCGCCCCACACGCGAGCTCCGAAACCGAATTCCGAATAGCCGCCCACCAGGTTCTTCACGGTGCCGCTGCCCCTGGGCCAGTCGAACTTCACGGTATCAACTTTTTCACCGGCCACGGTGGTCGAGATCTTTTCGCCATCGATCCAGAACGTAATGGTGGAGGGGTCATCGTTGAATTCCCACTCGATCAGGAACCATTTGCCGTACGCCGGTGCGGTTTCGGTCCGATACGTGATCTCGCCGCGACCCTCGCCGCGCTTCGATTTGTTCTCCTGATACGAAGGCATCCACATGCCGCGCGAAGTGCCGATTTCATGGAATTTGGAAATCTGCCAGCCGGGTTCGCCGGCGAAGATCAGCGGATTGTGGGTGGTGCCCAGACCCGGCGAGACTTTCATATAGGCGCGGCCGAAGAAGTGTGTACGAACGGAATCCGGCAGGTGCGTGGCCACTACGAAGGCATAGCTGGCCGCAGCCATGTCGGGATAGTGGACATGCAGGGCATACTTGCCGTGTCCGCCTTCCACCTCTTCGACGGCAACGGTGGCGGTGCCTGCGACGCGGCTGTCCCAAACTGCGGGGTCGATCTTGCCCGATTCAAAGTTTTCTGTGAAGACCGGCTTTTGGGCAGCAAGAGTGGCCGCGAAGAGTGTGAGGGTGACGAACGTTTTGATCACGGGCTGAGTTTATCATCTCTGCGTTTATGATCGAAATGGTGCTGTTACCCATTCGTCAGAACTTTATCCACAGAGGCCTTTCAGATATTTCGGGCTCGGTTCGCTTCGAACTGGAGGAGAGCGGGATCGCTGCGAACCTGCAGCCAGGCGCCCGGGTGGCAATTGGCGCGGGCAGCCGGGGGATCTCCAACATCGCAATAATTGTGCGTGCGGTTGTCGACTACTTCAAAGCCCACGGCATGCAGCCCTTCCTTTTCCCTGCGATGGGCAGCCACGGAGCGGGCACGCCGGAAGGACAGGCGAGCGTGTTGGCGCACTATGGCATCGACGAAGCCGGCATGGGCTGCCCGGTGGCCACCACATTTGATGTCGTTTCGCCGGGTCGCACGGCCCTCGGTATTGAAGCTTTTGCGGGCCGGGAAGCCTGGGAAAGCGATGGCATCTTTCTCGTCAGCCGAGTGAAATGGCATACCAGTTTCGCGGGGGGCATTGAGAGCGGCGTCTCGAAGATGCTGGCAATCGGTCTCGGCAAACTGGCTGGTGCGAAGTCTGTGCATGCGCACGCACGAACCCATGGGATGGAAGCCTGCATTCGCTCCGTCGCCGGGCTGCTGCTGCAATCCGGGAAAGTCCTCGGTGGCCTTGGCATCCTGGAAGACGCTTTTCACGACACCTCGCAGGTGGCGGTGCTGCGGGCGGAAGGTTTGATCGCTGGTGAGGAAGAGCTGTTGCGCACCGTGAAGTCCTGGATGGTTCGCCTGCCCGTGCCTGCCGTCGACGTGCTGATTGTGGACGAGATTGGTAAGAACATCAGCGGCACCGGCATGGATTTGAAGATCGTCAACCGGGCGACGACCGGGCAATACAACCCGTGGCCGGGCGAGCCAAGAGTGGAGCGCATCTTCGTGAGGGATCTGTCGCCCCTGAGTTATGGCAACGCTGTCGGAATTGGCGCCGCCGATGTGATTCACGACCGCATGCTGTCCAAAATCGATGTAAATGCCGGACGCGTGAACGCGGTCACTTCCGGTTCCCTCTCTCTGGTAAAGACGCCGCTGCATTTCGCATCTGACCGGGAGTGTTTCGAAATGGCGGCGGCAACCGTGGGCCGGTTTGATCCGGCGGAGGTCACCGTCGCCTGGATTCGCAATACTCTGGAGCTGGGGACCATGGTGGTGAGCGAAAATCTGCGGGCGGAGATTGAACGGAATCCGGATCTGGAAATCACCGGCCCGGCATTTAAAATGCAGTTCGACAAAGATGGGAATTTGTGAAACCCCGCATCGGGTTGTTGGCCGGAGATCCCACCGGGATCGGGCCGGAAGTCGCGACGAAACTGCTGGAGATGCCGGAAACCCGCGAGTCCGCTGAGATCACTCTGATTGGTGACCGGCGTTTGTTCGGGGCCGGCGGTGAGTTGCCCTTGCTGGAATGGCCGCTGGATACGGTTCCGCCACTCGGCGCGCTCAGCGTGGAAGCCGGAGCCTGGACTTTGGCGACACTACGTTTGGCCGCCGAAGCCGTGCAGCGTGGTGAACTCGAGGGCATCGTCTTCGCGCCACTGAACAAACAGGCCATGAAACTGGCGGGACTGAAGCAGGAAGACGAGATGCACTATTTCGCGCATCTGCTGGAATTCACCGGTCTGTGCTCGGAGATCAACGTGGCGGATCCGTTGTGGACAAACCGGGTCACCTCCCATGTGCCTCTGCGGGCCGTGGCTGACCTCATTACGGAACAGGCGGTCGTCAACGCGATTACTCTGCTCGACCGCGTGATGCGGGCCGCGAACCATGCCGCGCCGCGTCTTGCGGTTGCCGGACTCAATCCGCATGCCGGGGAAGGTGGACTCATGGGGACCGAGGAAATTGACGTCATTCAGCCGGCGGTGGAGCGCGCGAAGGCCGCAGGAATTCTGGTTTCCGGGCCTTACCCCGCCGATACGCTGTTCATTGCAGCCCGACGCGGCGATTTTGACGGCGTTGTGACCATGTATCACGATCAGGGCCAGATCGCGACAAAACTGCTGGGCTTTGAACGCGGCGTCACGATTCACGCCGGTTTGCCGGTCCCGATCGCAACACCTGCGCACGGCACGGCCTTCGATATCGCGGGGAAGGGAATTGCGAACGTGGGGCCGACAGCGGCCGCTTTCGCTGTAGCGGTGCGGATGGCGTCCGCTAAACGGGGTCGACTGTAGCTTCGATAATTTCAATCCGCCGCTTCGGCGTTTCGCCCTCGACTTCTTCCTTTTCGAAGGCGTCCAGGACATCCAGGCCTTCGATAATTCGTCCAAACGCCGAGTACTTCGCATCCAGATGCGGAGCATCCCCCAGCATCAGAAAGAACGAAGTATCCGCCGAATCCGGATCGCTGGTTCTGGCCATGGAAACCACGCCTCGTGTGTGCTTTACATCTGGCTGAAACTCCCCTTTAAGAGTGTGGACCCAGCGATCCGCCAGATGGGTTGGGCCGCTGGAACGCTGATCTCCCATGCCGCCCTGCACGACGAAACCCTTCACCAGCCGATGAAATGCAGTGCCGTCGAACCAGCCCGTTGAGGTCAGCATCAGGAAATTGCGCACGTGGTTTGGAGCCCAGTCCGGCTCCATTTTGATTTTGATGGTGCCAACGGTCGTCTTCAACGTGACCGTTCTGCGCAATTCATCAGGCGTGGCGTTGAGGAACGGCTGCACTTTCTTCTTCCCGATGGTTATCGAAATTATCCGAACTGGTTTTTCGGTGAAGTTGTTCTCGCCCGCAGGCAGGCGTGATATTTTCTCCACCACGTCCATGCCTTCGTTCACCAGCCCGAATGCGGAAAACTTGCCGTCGAGCTGTGGCTGCGGGTAGATCACGATAAAGAACTGGCTGCCGTCGCTGTCCGGCTTCTCCGGAATCCGAACGGTGGAGACCACACCGCGCTCGTGCTTCATGTCGCTGTATTCGCCCGGCATCAGGTTCAGGCCGCCCGTGCCCCAAAGCTTCTTTGGGGTCTTCGGTTCTTTGAGTAGCGGATCGCCGCCCTGGATCAGTCCGTTGGCCACCACGCGAAAGAAGGCGCTGCCGTTGTAATAACCTGCGCGTGCCCGCTTTATGAACTGCTCGACATGTTTCGGGGCTTTAGCTGCAGCGAATTCGAAACGGAACGTCCCCATGTCCGTATTCACAACGGCCTCCAGCTCATCAGGACTTTGTGCAACCGCGAAGCTCGCCGCAGCGCACAAGAGGGTGATCAAACGTAAGCGCATCTAGAAAAGTCGCTCCTGCTTCTTCAACGTTCCCACACTCCCGATGTTGGCGATGGAGAACGAAACCAGCGGGACCGTTTCATTTCTGGTTCCGAAATTCAGCGTTCGCAACTGGAAGCTAAGCCCGCAGCAATCGGTATTGTAAGTGGCCTGCGCGACGCCGAAGTTCAGTTGCGCCAGACGGTAGTCGTACACCATCGAAAATGCTGCATTCCAGCCCTTTCGGTTCGGGTCGCCATAGCCAAAGGTCGTACGGAACTGGTTCGCCGGGGGCGCCAGCAGCGGGTTGGGCCGTACCAGGTCGCTGCCCACAGAAACAAAGTACCGCCGAACACGCACATCCGCCGAGAAAATGCTGTTTACGAAACGCTGCAGCAGCGGATCGTAGTCACTCTCCCAGGTGAAGCCCACGCCGTTGCGCGGGCTGCCGCGCAGGATGGAAACGATGGGTGAATAATTGCGCCGGCCATCCAGAAAGCTGTAGCCGGTGAGCTCAATTGAAGACAGCAGCAGGTTGCGTTGCCCTGGTATTACCGCGCCACCAAAAGTCGGATCGAAATAGCGTTTTTGAAACAGTTCCCACGTCAACACTTCGCGGACCTCTTCGCCCTTTTTGGCGTAGAGTCGGTTGATCAGCCCGATCTGTACTTCATGTGTGTCAGAAAGCAGATCGATGGGGTCGAAACGCAGCGTATCGGCAAAGGTCCTGATGTTGGAAACGTACTTGTAATTCACGCGTGTCTCCACCACGTGCTTGAGCTTGTCACCCAGAAAAGTCTTTCGGTTGTAGATCCGCTCCACCGTCGGCATGATCAGTTCGACGTTCACTTCCGGCGCGCTGCGGGTCAGCTTCTCCCCGCTGACGGTGCTGTTGCTGATGCGCTGGCCATAGTAAGTCTCATGCATCGTCAGGCTGGGCAAAAGGTGAAAGCCCTTCCACCGGACCGCCGTCGTCAGGGTCGGCTGGAAGTCGGCACGGGGGCTGAACTGGTTAGTCTGGTAGAAATTGGTGACCGGTCGACCCTCCGGTTTCGGCTGTGTCCGATAGTTGAGGGAAAAGCTGGTGTCGAAGGAAAACCAGACCGGCAGGGAACCCTTGTGGATCTGGCGATCACGGCCCCGGAAATCAAATTCCGGGAACTTGCGAATGACAATTGAGTTGCCGGGTGTGGCGTCTTCAAACGTCTCCGTCCGTTTGATCGAGGTATTGAAGTTGTAGTAGCCGAAGTTCTTCTCCACCGATGCAGAGGAATGCGTCTCTGAAAAGATCGCTTCCGTGAAGGACTCCGTAAACTGCTGCCGAAAAGCCAGTGAGCTGATGTAGTTCAGGCTCCCGCGCGCGATCCAGCCGCCTGCGAACTCGGTCCGACCGGTGCCCGTCAGGCTGTAGCCGGGAGCTTTGACGAGGGTGCTGCCCTGCTTTTGGCCCCGGTCCTGCACCCCGTAGAAGATCATGTTGAAATCTGACTTCTGACTGGGCTTGCCCCGGAAATCAACGTGATGCGCTATGCCCCGGGAGCTGAAGTCCTGAAAGATATAGGTGGCATCCATGCTGCGGCTAATGGCCCAGTAGTAGCCTGTTGCAAACATGAAACCGCGCCGGTTGCTATGGGCAAAGTTCGGGGCCAGGATGCCACTCTTGCGCGATTCTTTCTTGAGCGATTTGTAGAAGTAGGGAAAGTAAAATGCGGGGATCTTCCGCAGCCTGTAGATTGCCTTGTGTGTGACGGCCCGCTCGTCCGGCACGATATCGAACTTGCTGCTGTGCAGTGTCCACCAGGGATTGGGCATCGTGCAGTCCGTGATGAAGCCGTTGTACAGCACATAGCGGTCTTCCAGTTTTTCCGCCCACTCGCCTTCGAAATAGAACGGTGCCTGGGTGGTCAATACGCCAGGCCGGGCCACCACTTTGGTCTGCGAATAGCCGCGTACGATTTTGAAAGTTCCGCGCTCGGTCTCACTGTTGTATTCGAGCGATTCGCAGTAGATCACTTCGTGCTGTTCGTAGTTGCGATAGTAGACATGACCGTGCGCTTTGAAGATTCCGGTGCTCTCGTCATACTCGGCGGAGTCGGCCTTGAAGGTGGCGTTGTGCAATTCAATTACGACGTCGCCTTCCAGGTGATAGACGCCATTGTCAGAAACCTGCTTATCGCGGGACGTGATTGTGAAGTCGCCCTTCATCGGGGCATCCGGGCGCTTCACGGGCACCCTGAAATCCGGTCGGTCCACAGTGGCGAGGTTTTCGGCGGGAGGCTGGGGAACCACGTTTTCGGCGGGAATAGCCACTCTGCTTAATTGGGGTGACGCAACTTGCGTACCGCTCAATAAAATAAGGGCTAAAACGCATGTTTGCGTGAGAATTTTCCCGTGACAAGCAACACTGATTGTGTTACTCAGAGTAATAGCGACTTTGCGCGGAAACTGTCTCAATTGGCAACCGTAGCACGGCATAAGTAACGTAGCAACTTTTTGGGCACGAACAGAGGACAAGATACAAGAGATGCATTGCAAACATTGTGGTTTCGCAAATGGTGAGGATGACCACCGTTGTCTGCGCTGCGGACGTCGGCTCGCCGGCATTGTCATCTCAGCTCCTCCCGGCTATTCCGGGGCCAACGCGCTCGCGGTGATGCCTTCCTTCGACGCCGACGAAACCCAGGATTTCCTGCCACTGCCCGTTGCCGGGGCAACGCAACGGAACCGCCCCGTGCAGCCCGGACTATTCGGAGGTAGTGACCACAAGGTAATCCCATTCGAGCAGATCCAGCGGCACGTCGCAGGCCGTTCAGCGCCGAGCCCGGTCAACATGGTCACCGCCCCGCTCG
>JBBQDH010000082.1:0-23236 GCA_038319515.1 Bryobacterales bacterium | reverse complement strand
GCTACAAGATCATGATCGGATTGATGGATACGTGCGGTTTGTGCCGTCAAAATCTTGCTTCTTATTAGTATGTCGCGGAGGTAACGAAAATCCCCCTCGCCACCGAATTTCTCAAAATATTGAGGGGGAACCGGTTCGCATCCCGCGACACACATACTGAGACGGCGCGGTGTTGAGCCAAACGAGTCTCACAATTCCACAAGAGGAGAGTTTCAACATGAGTTTGACAAAGGCGGGGCTGCGCCCGGCTTCCAACAAGACGGTACTACTAAGAGTGGGACTGTTGACAGTGTGCGCCGGGATGACCGCCCTGGCTCAGCAATCCAACGCGGGGTGCGTGGTGGGCGCGGCTAGCGCGGCCACTGGCGCTGACGTCCCGGCGACCTACTTCGGTCCGCCCCCTTCGACGGTACAAAAGGAACTGGTTGGACCCCTGCAGTTGCTCACAGCCGGCAAACTGGACCAAAGGGCGGCCACTATCACGCTGCCACTTTACAAAGGCAAAGTCCGGGATGGCGATCGCACTGTCTGGTACATTCTTACCGACACCACTGACCGCGAAAATGCCGCCGCTCTCGGCCTCAATTTTTCGGCTAAATTGTTCTATTCGGCTGTCTCCTCCCGCTCGGTTAGAACCGCCACCCTGCAGAAGGACAACACCCTGCTGTTTGAAGCCGGAACCGTGGATTTCTCCCCTGTGCGCACGGTTCTCCCTGCGCCGCAGCCCCGTCCCTTCCCGCCTTCGATCGCAAGACCGGGCTCGGTGGGCGATGCCAACTACAGCCCGCTGGTACGAATCACGAATTCGGGCGGTCATATCTACAACGCACCCATCATTGCCATGGGCGACAACACACAGGATTTCACCGATTCCACCGGACAACCAAACTATGCCTTCGTCCATGACAAGGTGGTGGCAATCAACATCAGCCGCAACAATCAGTTCGCTTCTACCGTAACATTGGCTCTTGCTACCGGGTTCAGCTTTGCCAAGCCCGTGCTGTATCTAAGTACCGAGTCCTCGGCGGAATTGCCTGCGGCGCTTGAGGGGGCCACGTTGGCGCCCGGCCTGCAAGACATTGATCTGGGCAACGACGACAGCGCATTCAGCGCGATCGAGCGCCTGTTCCTGACGGTTAACGGTCCCACGGGCTGCGATAATCCGCAGCGCCAGGGCCTTTTCAGTGCGCTCACCGACGGTCGCGGTCCCCTGAATGTGCTGGGCGGAATTCCAACGGTGGCAACCGACTACAGCCCGCTCTGGGACGTAAGCGTTGGCGAATGGACGCAGCAGGCGATCGACAAAGGCTGGCGCTCACGAGTGATCGACGAGTTCCAGATCCTGGCGCTGGTCGAGGCGGGCGCAATCACCGGGCCGGGCGGAGCAAAGTATGGTTCGAGCGGGTTCATCGTCAACTGCCCGATCGTCTTTCGGTTCCTCTAAGGCGCAGAATCGTGATGAATATTCGTAATATGTTTTTGACTGCCGCGGCCTTCGCGGCAGTCATGGCGGGGCAAGATGTGGTGGGGCAAGATGCAACGCCGCGCGGGGCGCCGTTGAAACTTGTACCCTCGGAGCCTCTGACGGAGCCGCACTTCGCGAGGCAAGCTGAAGCGCCGAAGAAACCAGGAACGTCGGAAAGTGGTGTCCGGCCGGCAATTCTGCAACTGCAGCCCCCCGGCGATCCTATCTATCTGGTCGAGGAGCCAGCGGGCGTCACAGACCTGGATAAATGGCGGACGCACCAGCGCCCGAAAGTGGATCGGTTCAGCAGGGACGGCGCAGGCGCGGCCCTTCAGGGATATGACGTAATTTCTTACCTCGAACGGCACGCTGAGAAGGGCAACAAGGAGTTCTCCGTCGAATACGGTGAGGTCCGCTGGCAGTTCGCGTCCGCGGAACACCGTGACCAGTTTCGCCGCGATCCTGAACATTTCGTGCCCGAGTATGGCGGATTCTGCGCCTATTCAGTGGGCCGGGGCTATCCGGCAACCGCCGACCCGCGGGTTTATAAAGTCGTGGACGGGAAACTTTACGTGTTTTTCGACAAGGCCGTACAAATGGTGTGGGAACAGGACCGGCGCCGCCTTCTCTTATCAGCGGAGCGATACTGGCCGCAGTTGCAGAGGCCTCTAATCCAAAAATGAGCTTTGGGAAAGTGGGAATCCTGCTTTTTGGTTTCCACTTTTCCATGGCTGCCGGCCCTACAGTACGCCAAACCGGCGGCAGGCGACGACGGAGGGGAACGGGATCTCCATTTTCTCTGCTACCAGGCTTCAGTTGCGGATCAGTTCGGGTTTCCACAGCAGAGGTGGGCCACCGGTCAACCTGACGGCGACAACTCAGTGAGTAAAAACGACAGGTACCGCAAACCGCTACCTGAAACCCTTTTCAATTCCTGATCATCCCAGACCAGAGACAGAATGCAAACACGGAATATTGGAAAGAATGGCACGGTGGTTTCGGCCGTCGGACTCGGCTGCATGGGAATGTCAGATTTTTATGGCCCGACCGATGAAAATAAAAATATTGCGACAATTCAGGCCGCGCTCAACGCCGGCGTGAACACCTCAACCTCACACCCGTCTGATCTGACAGAAATCGAAGAGGCCATCCCCGCCGACGCCTTCGCAGGCACGCGCTACGGGGCCGGGCAAACGAACTGGCTCGACAGCGAGCGCACACCCGCGTGAGCTACCAACCCGAACCCCTCCGGTTCGTGCGCCGGTCGGAACCGCAGCAACTGGCCGACTCCCGCGACTTCCTTGCACGCATGAAGCAACGACGCAGCGTGCGTGATTTTTCCAGCGAACCAGTCGCCTTTGAACTCATCGAAAACGCCGTTCGCGCCGCAGGCCTTGCGCCCAGCGGCGCGACCCAGCAGCCGTGGCGTTTCGTCGTCGTACGCGACCCCGAAACCAAGCGAAAAATCCGCGCAGCCGCCGAACTGGAAGAGCGCGAGAGCTATGAACACCGCATGCCTGATGATTGGCTGGAAGCGCTCGCGCCGCTCGGCACTGACTGGCACAAGGAATTTCTCGAATCCGCCCCGTACCTGATCGTGCTGTTCCGGGTGGATTATGGCCTGGACGAGCAGCGCAAAATCAAGCACTACTACGTGCAGGAGTCCGTCGGCATCGCAGCCGGATTCCTTCTCTCAGCCCTGCATCTCAGCGGCCTCGCCACCCTGACCCACACCCCCAGCCCCATGGGATTTCTCGCAGAGATCCTCGGCAGTCCAAAGAACGAGCGCCCGTTTCTGCTCATCCCCGTCGGTTATCCAGCCAGCGACGCAACCGTCCCCACCATCACGAAGAAGCCCCTCGAAGAAATCCTCGAACTCAAATAGACTTTACCTGGCATGAGCCGACGCGGGCTTCACCTTTGAGATCACCACCGAAAGGCATCAGTGGCCAGGGCCGTGGCGGCATCGGCCGCATCCGCGTTCACCGGCGTTCATCCGCAGTAAATCCGCGTATTACCTGCCAGTCCCGGGAGTGCCCAAAATCCAGGCGACGTCACCCAATTTAACTCTGCGTTGGCAGTGATTCGCCTCGTTCCCGTGCCCTGCAGTCCGCTCGCGAATGTGAACCGGATAAACGCCGGTGAACGCTGATAGCTCCATCCCTCCACTGCCGCAGCCGTTTACCGGCGTCTCATCCGCCATAAATCCGCGTGCTGCCAACCAGTCAGTAGTCGAATCAGGCATCCAGCTGATTGAGTTCCCAAAGGTCCCGAGCCGACCGCGTCCGTAGCGGAGCGAGCGCGCGCAATCCCGCAGGCCCCACACGCTTCTCCAGTTCCCGCAGTTCCCGCATCTTCAGGACAATGGTCGGGTCAGATAAAGCAGGCATTCCCGAAGCCACCCGGATCATATTGCCCTTCGCAAATCCGCTCAGTTCCGCGGAAAGCTCCAGCAGTCGAAATACATTCACACGCATTTCCGGAGCCAGCAACGTTTGCAGGCTCAACAGGTATCTCGCCGTGCGGCTCTCCCCATAAATGCCCTCCCGAACAATTTTCAGCAATTCCAGGTCATGATCCAGCCGCAGGCCCATCCACCGCTTCAGATCCCGCTCACTACGCGCAAAGACAGCAACGAAAAGAATCGGCAAGCCCAATAGCGCGATGAGGCTCGATTCGAGCGGGGTCATCAGCCCAAAATTCCAGGCCATGTGAATCGCCACGGCCAGTCCCAAACCTGGACTGAACCGGATCGCCTGCTTCCTTCCGGTGCTGTCCGGAACTCCGATGGCGACGACACTCACAATCGCAGTGGTGCCGCCATGCATGATCGCCGTCCCGAAACCACGCAGCGTCCAGACCGACAAACTACTCTCAGCCAGCGCGCGGATGTAGTAGATATTCTCGATCAGAGAGAACCCGGCCCCCACCGCGAAGCCACAAATTGCCGCATCCACCATGAAACCCACCCGCGCCGTCCGGATCAGCCACAGCACGTAGGCCGCCTTCAGCACCTCCTCGATCAGCGGCGCCACGACACGTGCCAGCCAGTCCGCATCAGCGGCACCAGGCGAAAGCTATCGCTCAGGCGAAGCAGGAACAGGAAGACGAAGACAGGCGGAATCGCGAGCAGAAATCGGGGAAGGAAGGCGAGGACGGAGCCCAAATCAGTACTCTAACAGCGGGGTCGCACTATATAATTCCAAACATATGATTCCCCGTCATTTTCTGATCGCCACCGCACTGTTATTGCCCGCGGCGGGCCGCGCCCAACTGGTGGAAGACTTCAATCCGCCCAAAACCAACTGCTGCCTCGCCGGCACCGCCCAGACCCTTGCCAATCAACTCCTCGACTGGAACCAGCTCAGCCGCTACCATGCCGACAACGAAAAACTGAAAGCGCTGCCTGCCGATCCCGGCCGCATTGTTTTCATGGGCGATTCCATCACCGACGGCTGGAAACTCAGCCAGTATTTCCCCGGCAAACCCTACGTCAACCGCGGTATCAGCGGCCAGACCACGCCCCAGATGCTCTCCCGCTGGTTTGAAGACGTCATCAACCTGAAACCGGCAGCCGTGCTGATCTATGCGGGCACCAACGACATCGCCCGCAACACCGGCCCGCAAACGCTCGAAATGGTCGAAGAAAATTTCCAGGCCATGGCCGAACTGGCGCAACTGCACGGCATCAAAGTGATCCTCTGCGCCATCACGCCGGTCAGCGATTACGGGCCACGCAAGATGACCGAAGGACGCCCGCCATCAGACATCATCAAGCTCAATGCCTGGCTCAAAGCCTATGCCGCGAAAACCCACGCGGTCTACGCCGATTATTTCAGCGCGCTGGTGGATGACAAAGGAATGTTGAAGGAAGTCCTTTCCCGTGACGGACTGCACCCGATTGACAAAGGCTACGAACTGCTGGCCCCGGTCGCCGTCGCTGCTATCCAGCAGGCAATGGGGAAATAGTCCTAATTCAGATGGCCGGCAAGCTCGATCCCGATCGGATCGGCGTCGGCCTTCTTCAAGCCCACCACGCCCGCCAGATACTGTTTCTTTGCAAAGGTGTAGATTTCCCGGTTCCCGTCAGACCCGGCATAGCCGCCCATATAAGCCAGATATTCCGGCGTTTTCAGAGTGGCCTTCAGGTCCAGCATGAGGAACGCGGCTTTCTGATTGGTGCCCGCGTCAACGATGAATATCTGGTACTGCTTCCCTTTCACCAAATAGTCACCCAGCACACCGCCGGGCAGCTTCGGCAAATCAAGAATGTGGTCTGGCACAATTCGGGAACTTACCAGCCCGCGCTGCGGCAGGACGGCGCTGTGATCCACAACCGGGGCGGGAGAGGCTTCCTTCTTTGCAACTGCTTCGGGAGTCGTCGCGGAGCCGCAACCAATCAACATCAGCACGGCCCAAAAACCCGCCAGACGCATGAAACCTACGCCTCGCTGACCTTGGCCGTTTCCGCCGGAACCACTGCTGCTTCCGGTTCTGCCGGGGCGGGAACGGCGCCCGTCACATTCTGCAGCACCTGATTGAACAGAGCGGCCTTCCGGGGGTCCACCTTCGGCGGTGGCGGCTGTTCATGCCGGTAGTCATGATCGCCGTAGCAGGTGCGGCAGCGGACCTTGGCCGGCTCTTCGCCCACCAGCGAAACCACCGCATGGTTCATCACACGCTTGCACTTCACACAGAAATCATCGATATCATCGCCGAGCCTGGCGCGCATGGGAAAACTCCTTGGTGGCATACCTGAAGTCAGGCTCATGCCTGCACCGACGGCGAGAGATCAGCCATACCGGGCGGGACTGCGTTCAATATAGCCGCCGCAACCTCCGGCAGTATCCAGCGGGCCTCTTCAAAACCGACGTATTTGCAGATACGCAACTGGCCTGTTGGCAGTTCCAAAAGATCGCCCACACTCAGGGGGCTGTCGGAGGTGCGAAGCAGCGCCCATGCTGCATACTCATTCTCGGCGCTCACTTCGTCCGAGGGTTCGTAGTCTTTGGGTTTCACGTTCGCTGCTCCGGAAACATGCGGCGCCCAGCGAAATTGCTGGCGTGGCAACTCCTTCATCCGGTGAATGCGGAACACAGGCATAAAACGTTCATTGTAGTGGATATGGCCTCAGGAGCAAAAGCCCCATTTGCAAAGCCCCGTTTGTGAGGTGTGATTTCCGCCGATTTGAGGCAAACTGGAAGGCGAGCCAGTCATCCATGTTCCCTGCCATTATGAATCGCGCCCTTATCGTTTCCACCTTCTCCGCCTTCGCCTTCACTTTCGTTTGCGCACCCGCGTTCGCACGCAAGCCGGGCGATAAGCTCAAACCGGGCTTCAACCTTTTCAGCAAAGAACAGGATGCCCAACTGGGAAATGAAGCTGCCGCAGAAGTCCGCAAGAAATATAAACTTGTTGAAAACAAGAACCTGCAGGATTACGTGAAGCGCATCGGAGATCGCCTGGCAGCCACGCCCGAAGCCAAAGACAGTGGATTCCCGTTTAACTTCACCATGGTTGCAGATCCTTCAGTGAACGCCTTTGCACTGCCCGGTGGATCCATGTTCATTCAGACCGGTCTCTTCTCCGCTCTGGATAATGAAGCCCAGCTGGCCGGCGTGATGGCGCACGAAATGGCGCACGTGATTCTTCGCCACGGCACCCACGAGGCCACCAAAGCGAAAGGTATCGGGATGGTAGCGTCGCTGGCCACTGCCGCAGTCGGCGATAAGACGACCATGGCGCAGATCCTTGACGGAGCCATTAACCTGGGAGCGAATTCCTGGATGCTGCACTTCTCACGCGATGCCGAGAGCGAGGCCGATGCACTCGGCGCTCAGTTGATGGCGCAAAGCGGCTGGGATCCGCAGAATCTGGCTTCATTCTTTCTGAAGCTGAACGGTGCCGAAGCCGGCTCCAACACCGCCAGAATGCTGCAGCAGTTCACGTCCGATCACCCTAACCCGGTCAATCGCGAGCTGGCCATCCAGGCCGAGTCAAAAGCGCTTCCCAGACGGACTTACGGCTATGCCACCGGTGATTTCGACAAGGTACGTAAACAGGTCCTGCTGATTCCTGTGCCAAAGCCCGTTCCGGCTCCGGCGAAGTAATTCTTCAATATAAGCCCGGTCGTAAATCGGCTGACCCAAACGTCAGATCCCGATCCAGCACCAGCTCTATCGAAGTGCCGCGGGGGATGACTACATCCGCCCCCCTTCTCCCAAAAACACCAGCCAATCCCGCCGCAGCCCCGGCAGCCGCTCCGATTCCGAGCCCGGCAACCCCACCGATCGACCCGATTCCCGCCCCGACAGACGTGGTCTGCGCGACCGTACGCGCATTCGGCCCGGATCGTCCTCCCCCCTGAATCCTGCCCTCCGTCCGGTCCAGACTTCCCTGCGTATCCGCACTGCCCGCCCGACCCAGAAAATCCCGCGTCACCCCGTTCGGCAGCGTCACCGATTCAAACCGGAGGTTCAGCGAAGACCTGCCTTTCAACCGACCCGCCCGCTGCGATTCGGTGACCGTACCCGTAACGTAGCTGCCCACCGGAATAATCAGGCGCGAATTCACAAACACAGGAACCGCCGTCTGCAGATAGACCCGGTCGCCGGCAGCAGTGTGTTTTGTATTCACCGGGTTGGTTAGTTGCATTAGGATGCGTGTCCCCGCACGCACCACATATTCATTGCCGGGCGCGGCATCCGGTGGATTTCCCACAGGGCGGTAGCGCATGGTGGGGGGAGCAGGCGACTCGCGCGAAAGCGTCACCGGGGGTTCTAAGGCACGCGCAGTGCCACCAGGAGAAATCGGCTGAATCGCCACGCCACTGTCATACACAAATATCGATTCAGTTTCACCACCCGGCCGCGTTACGTTTCGCGTGATCGTCAACTGGCTCCTGTCTCGGGATCGCGACCAGCGTTCAAACAGCGAATACTCAGCAGGCGGCCCGCTGACGATAATGTTCATCAGCAGTGCATCGCCCTCCCATTTGCTCACCACATTCCAGGTGGTGGCATTCACCTGACTCTTGCGGGGTTTTCCGTCCAGCGGGCAGACGAAGGTGCTGGACGGAACGCCCGGTTCCATACTGGCCGAAACCGTCACCGCCACAGTACTCTTCTCCACGTTGAGCATCCGCGCTGGTGGTGAGGAGAAGTCGCGAATTTCGCTTCGCGCCGGGTTCAGTTGCCAGATACCGGAGAAATCCCGGGAATCCTGTGCATTTAAGCACTGAACTGCCGCGTACAGCAAAAAATGACTTGTGCGGATCCGCATTTCGCAATTCCAGCGCAGCAATTCCGCTTCGTGGGAACACATCCTGACCGTAACGCGACTGCCCCAAGCCGGCGCATTGACTTTGCGGGCCATTCGATTCCGGAGGCAAGCCGCATGCCAGGCCGAAAAACAGCAGAATCTTCGCCGCGCCGGCATCTCCGATCATGGGGAACTGCTTCAGAGCCTTTGCAGCCCTTAATTAACGAATGTCACCGTATCGCCCGACCGAATCACACCGCCCGTCAGAACTTCCGTATCGAGCGCCATGGTCCCGTCCAGTTCCTTCACAATCCTCCGCAGCACACCGGAATCCTGCTGCAGCGTGTCCGGGTCATAAGTAGTCATCACGCAACGCCCCCGCAACTGCGCGGGACGTACCAAAATTTCGCCCATCTGGAACGTTTGGCCGGGCCAGTTCCGCTCTTCCAGACCCTCCACCCCGCCCACCACAATATTCGGGCGCAACCGCCTCCGGTCAAAACCCATATGGGCAATCGCCCCATCGGTCGCGACCAACAGGGGCAGAATATCGAAGCGTTCCGCCCCGTCATGCCCGAACAGCTTCGCGCCCGGCCCCACGGCCTTCCGAACCAGTTCCAGCGCTTCCGGTGAATCCCACGGATATCCCGAAATCAGGGCCTTGCCGTCAACATCCAGGCTCCCCTTCAAGCCGAGCAACTGATGATGAGTTCGCGACGTAATCACCCGACCGTTCGCGCCCTGCACCAGGATCCTGCGGTCCCCGGCAAACCCCAACCGGTCGACCACAATTTCCTGCACCTGCTCCCCGGCCATCGATTTCGCCGGATATCGCCACAATTCCTTCACGTACATCACTCACCGCCTTTAGAAAATGCGCCGTACGCTTTCCGCAATCGCCGCGTCGTTGATGCTCGCCATCCGTCGGCGCATCAACCCTTCCTCATCAAACTCCCAAAGCTCATTGCCATAAGACCGGAACCACCGGCCTTCCGTGTCATGCCACTCATACTCGAAGGTCACTGCGATCCGGTTTTCCCGAAACGCCCACAGCGTCTTCTTCAGCCGGTAGTCTAATTCCTTCTCCCACTTACGCCGCAGGAAAACCTTGAGCTCTTCCCTGCCCCGCAAAAACTCCGTCCTGTTACGCCATTCCGAATCCGTGGAATAGGCGAGAGCAATCCGCTCCGTGTCCCGCGAATTCCAGGCGTTTTCCGCCGCCTGGACCTTCGCGAGAGCCGTCTCTTCCGTAAACGGAGGCTTCACGCCGCCTGCTCCATGGCCACCGGAACGCGGGGGAAATCCACCACCGTCTGCGCCACGTGATTGAAGTAGTTCGTGAAGATGTTAAGCCCGACATGGCCGATGATTTCCACAATCTCCGCGTCACTATAGCCTGCCGTGCGAACCTGCTCCAGATCACGGTCGGAAATCTCGCCGCGCTGCACCACCACCTTCTGCGCGAACTGCAAGCCTGCATCCTGCTTCGGATCCGCCGAGTGAGCCGAGCGACTCTCCGCCAGTTCTGCCGCCGGCACGCCGGCCATCCCGCCGATTGCAGTATGCGCAGACAGACAATACTCACACGAATTCGCCTGAGCAATCGTGATGGCCAGTTTCTCGCGGAACTTCGGATTCAGCACGCCGTGTCCCAGCGCACCATTGAAGTTCAGGTAGCCTTCCAATGCCGCCGGCGCATGCGCCAGAGTCTTCATCAGGTTGGGGGTGATGCCAAGTTTGGCCTGCACGCCCTCCAAAAGCTGCTTCGCCTTGCCGGTGGCTTCTGCGGTTTCAATTGCTGTAATTCTGCTCATTTTGTGCTTTCCTTTTGTTGTTGCCCTTTCCCTCTGTGCAGGTGCAGCGCCAAGCCGCCAAACCCGCAAACCACTGAGAATAAAAGCGCGGCCCCACCAAGGCCACTCATGAGAGTTCACGAATCATGAAATCTCATGAGTCGTTCGTGTTTTTTCACGAATCAGAACGCCATGGACCTCGCGCTGCTCCCGCCGATTCTGCTCGCGCTCGCCGAACAGCGTTCTCTCGACGCCGTGCTCCGCACCATCGTGGCAGCGGTGGCGCGACAGCCCGACGTGGCGCTCGCACGCCTGTGGCTGCTCGACGGAGATCGCGACTGTCCGGTCTGCTCCCGCGAGAGTTCTTCCACGGGACGCTGTCTTCACCTGCGGGCCAGCGCGGGGCATCCGCTGCAGCCCGGTTCAGACTGGTCGCGGACAAACGGTCGGTTTCACCGCATCGAATTGCGGGAGACGCTCAAGATCGGCCACATCGCCAACAGCGGCCAGCCGATTCGCATCATGCGCCTCGCTGACGACCGTCAGTGGGTCCGCGAACCCGAGTGGATTCAAGAGGAAAAACTCATCGGCTTTGCCGGCCGTCCGCTTATTTTCCGCGGTGAAGTACTGGGAGTCCTCGCCGTTTTTCGCCGCGTGGAGCCGGACGAGAACTGCTGGCAATGGATTGCCACTCTCGCGGACGCAGCTGCGGTCGGGGTCGCCAACGCACGCGCTTTCGAAGAGGCTGAGCGACTGCGCCATGAACTGGAACTCGAACGTGACTACCTGCGCGAAGAAGTGGAGGAAGCGGGCTCCTTCGGCGAAATCCTCGGCCACAGCCCGGCCCTTGAACGCGCCATGCGGCAGGTCGCTCTCGTGGCCCCCACTGACGCCAACGTCCTTATCCTGGGCGAGAGCGGCGCAGGCAAAGAGCTCATCGCCCGCGCCATCCACACCCGCAGCCCCCGCGCCCGCAAGCCGCTTGTCAAAGTCAATTGCGGCTCCATCCCCCGCGAACTCTTCGAAAGTGAATTCTTCGGCCACGTTCGCGGAGCCTTCACCGGAGCCGTAAAGGATCGCATCGGGCGCTTCCAACTGGCTGACGGTGGCACGCTCTTTCTTGACGAAGTTGGCGAAATCCCCCTCGAACTGCAATCCAAGTTACTTCGCGTTTTGCAGGAAGGAGAATTCGAACGCGTCGGCGAAGACTTCACCCGCCGCGTCAGCGTCCGTGTTATCGCCGCCACCAACCGCGACCTCCGCAAGGAAGTTGCCGAGGGCCGCTTCCGCCTCGATCTCTTCTATCGCCTCGGTGTCTTCCCCCTGGACCTGCCGCCCCTCAGAGAGCGCCGGGAAGACATCCCCGAGCTGGTGGCGCACTTCGTCCGCCATTCCTGCGCCCGTTTCCACCTGCCGGAGCCAAAACTGCCCCAGCGCGAAATAGAGCGCGCCGTAGCATACGCCTGGCCCGGCAACGTCAGGGAACTCCAAAACGTTGTAGAACGAGCCGTCATCCTTGCCCGCGGCGGCCAGATCGAACTGGAACTGCAGAGCGAAAATGCCCCGCCTCCCCACACTCGCCCAACTGACGCGAACACGACGGTCATCACCGAAAAGGAATGGAGAGACCGGGAACGCGCCAACATCGCAGCCGCACTGAAGCAGGCAAATAACCGGGTCTCCGGCACCGGCGGTGCCGCGGAACTGTTAGGCGTAAACCCCGCCACCTTAACCTCCCGCATTAAAGTGCTGGGCATCCTGCCGGGCAGAAACTCCAGCCGTTCGCGCTGAACAAACTGACATGTTACGTTTTTTCCCCGGCACGCGCCCGGGTTATACTCCCCCCACCCGACCGCACGCATCTCATTCGCCGCATCCAGGCCGGCGACGAACTCGCCCCCGAACGGCTCATCGGGGTTGCCTGCCTGCGCTTCCGCCAGATAGCCGCACGGCTGCTGCACGGCAATTCGCAGTAACGCAGTCCGGCACCGGAAGATCTGGTTCACAGCAGCTGCCTCGGACGCCTTCAATGCTGCTTGCAGCCCGATCGGAATTTATTTCGCAGCATCCTTGCGGGCCGCAAAACTACCGGTCGTTCCGCTCACCTGGATGTCGCCCTTCATAGTGCCATCAGCTTCAATGGTGCCGGAATAATAAAGAGTGTAAGTGCTGCCCTGGTAGTCCACTGCATAGCTGAAGCGAACCTTCGGATCGTTCACTTCCCCCGCAATCTTCACGTCGCCGTTCGGGGTTTTACAGGTTCCTTCCATCTTGCCGCCGTCCTGTTTCAGGTCACAGGCCAGTTTGATGGGATTACCGGAAACGTCACCGTCGAAGTTCCAGTGGCCGGTCACGTCGGCAGCGAGAGCCGAAAGGCACGTCAGGGCAGTGGCAACGATAGGTACGATGAGTCGCTGAGCTGTCATCCTTTCAGACTAACAATCTGCGCCCGGCCGCGCCAGGTCCGACTCCGATCACCGCAGGCACGTAGGCCACCAGAGCCACCCATGGCAGCCCTGCACTTGCAGGATAAGGCGCCCGCAGCAGCCCGAAGTGCACCAGGGTCTCGGCGACAAACAACATCGCGCCCAGCACCAGGCTTGTTGTGAGAAACCGCCGTGGGTATGCTGCGGCCAGACCCGCAGCCATCAGCAAAACCAAGCCCGGCACCATCGGCAGCTCATCGGTATGCGTGTGAGCCCAGACAAGGAACCCCGAAGCGACGAGGAGAAAAGACAGGTAGAAACGATCCATGCTTTATATTGTAAAGTACTTTTATAACGTAAAGCAAGATACTATGAGGAGTGAACCTGACCCGAAGAACCCTGCTGGGCATTGCGCTTTCGTCGCCGGCCATCCGGGCGCAGCAAAAGCCGGAAAACCCCGACTGGCATCGCCCGTTTCCACCCTTTCGGATCGCCGGAAACCTCTATTACGTTGGCACCACGGACCTGGCGGCCTATCTGGTGCAAGGCCCCCAGGGAAACATTCTGATTAATTCGAACTTCGGGCAGGATCTTCCCGCGCTGAAAAGCAGCATCGCACAACTCGGCTTCCAGTATTCGAACACCACCTACCTGCTGATCAGTCACGCCCACGGCGACCACGACGGCGGCATCGGGACCATTCAACGCGAAACCGGCGCAAAACTGATGGTGATGCAACAGGACGCGGACGAAGTGCAGAGCATTGCCCCCGGGCGCCCGAACGCGAAGGTTGACCGCACCTTGCGGGATGGCTACACCGTCGAACTGGGCTCCTCTAAACTGACGGCGCGCCATACGCCGGGCCACACAAAAGGCTGCACCACCTGGACGATGCAGGTGAACGAGCAGGACCGCTTACTGAATGTGGTGATCGTGGGCAGTCCGAACGTCAATTCCGGATACTATCTGGTGGGAAACAAGAACTACCCGCAGATAGCCGAAGACTACGTAAAGACTTTCGCGGTGCTCAGGAGCCTGCCCTGTGACATCTTCCTGGGCGCGCATGGTGAGTACTTCGGGCTGAAAGCCAAGTACGACAAGTACAAGGCCGGCACGAACGCTTTTTACGATCCGGCGGGCTACACGGCATGGGTGGCAGCTAAGGAGCAGGAGTTTCGTACCGAGTGGGAACGGCAGAAAGCCCATCCAGGCACGCCGAAGAAGTAGAAATCAGTTCTTTTTCAGGCGATAGACAAGATAGGCGACAATCGCCAGATTTATTGCCAGTACCGCCACGCGGACCCATGTGAGCCGGACCCAGAGTTCATAGCAATCCAGCGGTATAAACAGCGCGGTACTCAAAACCGTCAGGTATTCTGCCCAGTGGCGACGCTTTAACAATCCAACACCTTCAATTACAAAGAGAGCGGCGTAGAGGAACGTTCCCGCGCTGAGTTCCTTCAGTTGCAGAGGCGTCACGCGGAAGATGCGGACAAGCACGCCGTGGATGTAATGATTGCCGGGGTCGAGGCGCAATCTTTCGATCCAGTGGGTCGCGGTCGCTTCAATGTCGCGGTGCAAAAGCCGGAGCAATCCCACGGCAAGGGCGATCATCACAACGCCTTTCAGCAACTTGAAAAGGCCGATGATGGTGAGCCCCCAATCGATCCCGCGCGGCTTTGGCTTCATGGCGATTAGAATAGCCGGTATGGAAGCGCGACAACTGAAAGACCTGCGCGGTATCGGCAGAAAGATGCTGGAGGATTTCAACCTGCTCGGCGTGCGTTCAGTGGCGCAGTTGAAATCGGAAGACGCACAGAGGCTTTACGACCGGATGTGCGAACTGACCGCGACGCGGCAGGACCCTTGCGTGCTCGACACCTACCGCTGCGCAATCGAACAGGCGCGCAATCCGAATCTGCCGGAAGAGCAGCGCGACTGGTGGTACTGGTCCCGCGTGCGCAAGCTAGCGAAGTAGGCGGTTTCGGGCGGTGCGGACCAGTGCCGCGGCTTCACCGGGTGTGGCGGCAGTGGCCGTCAGGTGGCCCATCTTGCGACCGGGGCGAGCTTCGGTCTTCCCGTAAAGATGAAGCTTCACATCCGGCAAGGCCAGCGCTGACGCCCAGTCCGGTTCCGCAGCACCCCACATGTCGCCCAAAAGGTTCGCCATGGCTGCGGGCCGCAGCATTTCCGTACTGCCCAGGGGCAAGCCACAAACGGCCCGCAACTGCTGTTCAAACTGACTGGTCACACAGGCATCAATGGTCAGGTGCCCGGAGTTGTGCGGGCGCGGAGCCAGTTCGTTCACCAGCAACTGGTGGTCTTTCGTCAGGAAGAATTCCACGCAGAGCACTCCGGTCACGTTGAGTTGTTCCAGCAGGCCCCGAGTGATCTCAACCGCTGCTTCGGCCACTTCACGGCTGAACGGCGAGGGCGCCACGGAAACATCCAGAATGCCGTTCACATGCTCATTGGCGCTGGGGGCGAAGAAGGCGCAGTCGCCGTTCTGACCGCGTACACCCACTACGGAAAGCTCGGCTTCGAAGGCCACAACGGCCTCCAGAACAGCTTCCTGACGGGCCATAATCTGCCATGCAGTCAGCGCCTGTTCGAAAGAACTGACGCGATATTGGCCCTTGCCGTCATATCCGAAACCAGCGGTCTTGAGGATGGCCGGGCCGAAGTCCGGGAAAAGCCCGCGCAGATCCTCTTCGGCCCGAATTGCTTCGAAACGAGTGACGGGAAACCCGTGTTGCCGCAGGAATGTCTTTTCCCGCAGACGATGCTGGGTGGTGTGAAGCACGTCGCCCGCCGGGCGCACCAGAGCATGAAGTGCCGCCGTCTCCGCGGTTGCTGCGGGCACATTCTCGAACTCAAAGGTGACTATATCGACGGCGGAGGCAAACTCACGCACCTTATCAAGGTCCTCATAAGGAGCGTCGATTTCCAGATCCGCAACCTGCCCGGTTGGAGTGTCGCGGTCCGGAGAGTACGTGTGGACGCGGTAGCCCAGACGCCGCGCGGAAATGGCGAACATTCGACCAAGTTGGCCGCTGCCCAGCACGCCGATAGTGGAACCCGGAAGAACAGTTTTCACAGCAGCGTATCTTCCAGAACCTTACGCTTCTGGGCGTCCCGAAACGCGTGCAGCTTTGCCCGATAGCCCGGGTGCTTGTTGGCCAGTATTGATACCGCCAATAATGCCGCATTCTTTGCGCCAGGCGTTCCAATCGCCAGTGTCGCGACGGGTATGCCGCCCGGCATCTGGACGATGGAGAGCAGCGAATCCATGCCCTTCAGCGCTTTACTTTCGATCGGCACGCCGAGCACCGGAATGGTGGTGTGAGCCGCTGTCATGCCCGGCAGATGGGCCGCGCCGCCGGCTCCGGCGATGATCACTTCAAGGCCCCTGGCTTCCGCGGAGGCGGCGAATTCGGCCATGAGTTCCGGGGTGCGATGCGCCGAGATAATCCGGCATTCGTGGGGTACCCCGAAATCGGACAGAATATCGGCGGCGGAGCGCATGGTATCCCAGTCCGACTTGCTGCCCATAATGACGGCAACAAGCGGTGCGGGCGCTGCCGCAGGCGCCAACTCCTGCGGAGGAGGGGGTTTAAGAACCGGGGCCTTACTGACCCTGGGCAAACGTGAATTAATGGGGATTTTCTGACTCAAGTGAGTGAAAAGCCATCATATCAGTCAGGTGGCGGGTGGGCGAGGTACACTCAAACTAATCATGATCGTCGCAGATCAATTGGTGACAGCGCTTGCTACAGCCGCCTTTCCCACTTTTGCCGTGCTCATCGGCATCCTGATTAATAACCAGCGGTTGAATGACCTAAACCGCAACATGGACCTTCGTTTCTCCGAAGTGAACCGCCGGATTGACGACACGAAAGATATCCTGCGCGCCGAGATGTTCCGCATCGAACAGGTGCTGGACGCGCGGCTGAAACACCTTGAGGAATCGCTTCAGCACTAAGTGCCGGAGTCTGTCGT
This sequence comes from Bryobacterales bacterium, assembly GCA_038319515.1. Lineage (GTDB taxonomy): Bacteria > Acidobacteriota > Terriglobia > Bryobacterales > Bryobacteraceae > BOG-234. The sequence continues at coordinate 6,293 of JBBQDH010000082.1, read as the reverse complement.
AAAGATCTGAAACGGTGCCCAATACCAGGGCTTTCGGTACACGCCCCCTGCCCGGATCAGATCGAGTTTTGCATTCCGGAGGGCGGTTGCCGGGGACTCGCCCGCAGCCATGCCCGAATACAAACGCGACATCATTCGGGCTCCTGACTCATCGTTGACGTCCCACAATCCGGCAATGACGTTATGCGCGCCAGCCTGCAGAAAAGCCGAAGCCAGGCCCACCAGCCCTTCCCCGGAATAGATACGCGCCCCGGCGCTGCGGCAGGCGGAAATGGTGACCAGGCCGGCCGTTACCGGAGTCCTGACAATGTCTTTGGCGCGCAAACGAAAATTCGAAGGTGCCCCATTCGAACCAGGCAACGCTGTATCGCGCGACAAAATGATGGCGGATTCCAGGGGCTCTTCGCTGTTGGCGGCTGCATGCGCGGCGAAGTGGATGAGCGAAAACCTTCCCGGTTGGGCCGCGGACCAGGCACCGGGCGTTGCCGCCGCTCCCTGAAAAGCGGTGATTTCTGCATCGGGCAGGCTGCGGCGCACGGAATCCATTTCCTGCGGAGCGAAGGCGAGAGCGGGAAATTCGGGATCCGGTGAGGACGGTGCTCCGATCAGGAGTAATGACGCGGGCCGGCGACCGGTGCGTACCCCGACCGCGTGAAGCAGGCCAAGCGCGGGTGCAACGGAAATCTCCACATCCTCAATCCAGTAGTGAGGCCTTTCGCCGGGTGTCGTTTCGACGGGTGTCGTTTCGCCGGATATCGTTTCGCCGGATATCGGTAAGGTCTCGAAATTCAGAGAATAGAGGAACCCGTCCGGCACAATCGTTACTCGTCCCGCCTTACCAATCAGGGATAAAGCGGGCGCGATCAGGGCACGGGAAAGAGCCGCGCCCGCCTCATTGTGCGCGGCCAGAGGATCCCGAAGGTCCTGAATAGCGCGATCCCACGCGGTGACGGAGCGGCGCAGTTCGGAAGCCGGGGGCAGGGTGAACGCCTGCACCGTGGACGGGGTAATCACCCAAAGGAACGATTTCTCCGTGCCCAGGAAATAGGTGAGAAAAGTGCTGCCGGAGAGGGCAGCCAGACGTTGGAAATCCGCAGCATGGCGCGGTTCCTCAGCTCTGGCGGCCTGGCCTGTGGGTCGGTTCAGCCGAAGCTGGTCCCGCAGCGTCATGGCATGGCTCGACTCGGCAACTTCCAGCGCCTCCCGTGACCGGCCCCGGTCCATCAGAAACCGGACGTAGTCCTCGTAAAAACCGATGGCGCTTGCAAGATAGGCCCGTCGATCGCTGTCTCGAAACTTGTTCCGTTGCCGATCAATCTCCCGAATGCAGGCACGAAATTCGGTTTCCGCCGGGGCATCCTTCGCCATTGCCGACAAAGCCAGCGCAAGTTCGTTCCTCGCCTGCAGTAACGGCAAGGGGTCGTCAGAAACAGTGGAAAGAATTTCGCGGGAAATGCCTTCAGCTTTGTCGAACTGTTTCCGTGCGAAGGCAATTCGCGCCGCATTGATTGCGTTAAATGTGGTTGCAGTGCTGAGGCCCAGTTCCTCTTTCAGAGCACGGCCTTCGTTGTTATATCGTTCCGCCGAATCCAGGTCATTCCGGTCGAGCGAGGTTCTGGAGAGATTTGTGACCCAAACGGCGGTAGACGCCCGGTCTTCCAGGCTTCTCGAAATCGTCAAAGCGCGCAGATAGTACTTTTCGGCCGTCTCGTAGTCCTGTCGCAGCAGGTACACACTGCCGATATTTCCCAGCCAGTTCTGCTGCTCGGACCGGTTGCCGGTGCGCCCAAAGACGGCGCTGACCTGTTCGAATGCCTGAAGCGCTTTGTCCACCTCGCCGATCCGGTAGTTGCACCACCCCAGATTCCCGACGTTACGACCTTCACTTTCGACGGCTCCGGATTGGCGGGCGAGGTGGGCGGCCTTTTCGAGCCATGGTGCGGCCTCGGCGTAGTGAAAAGAAGCCATCAATTGATAGCCCACGTTTCCGGTGGCCGCCAGAGCCAGCCACTGAACGTGGTGTGCGGAGGCGTAGTCGAGGGCTTTGTGGAACAAGGCCGCCCCTGCCGCACCCTGGCCTTCGCCAACGGCAACGTAGCCCTGGCGATTCTGTACCTCTGCTAACAGCTCGCCATCATCAGCAGTCTGCGCGAGCGAAGCCGCCTCTGCCAGAAAACGATCAGCGTCGTCATTCTCGTGCAGAAGCGCGGATGCAAATCCCTGGCACAGAAGGACACGAGCCTGGTTTCGCGCGTTAGCGGCAACGAGCGGAAGTTTGAAATCCAGAGCAGTCTGCGCCTGCTTCGCCTCACGCCGTCCCAGAATGATGGCAGCATGTAGAATTCGAAAGCGCCAATAAAGTTCCGCTTCCGGTTTCGCGCTTTCAATGCCCTGTGCGGAAAGCTTCAGCGCTTCCGCGAAATGCTCGGTTCGATAAAGGTTCGATGCGTGATCGTAGAGGGCCTGCGGCGATTCCGGCAGCCAGCTCCGGCAACCAGTTATCACTACGATGAAGATGCAGGCGGCGGCCCGGCAAAACAGCCGGAAATTAATTCCCGGTGCCGTTGCCTTCGGCACCGCCAATCTGTCCCGCTCCTTCTGGTGTGCTGCCAAGCTCAAACTGCAGCATACTAACAGTGCGCTTGCGTTCCGCAACAGAGATGGCGCCAAGTGTCAGAACACCGAAATCGCGGATGCGGATTTTGTTCGGCGAGATCAGTTCCAGCTCAGACCCGAGCCCGCGGATGGAGCGGACCAGGGTGCAGGGTAACTCCGCCAGTCCCATCGACTTCGTGTGGTCTGCGGCGGTTAAGAGGCGTGCCGATTCGCCGTCACGATCACAGGCCTCCCGGAAACTGCTCATAGTTCGGAATTTCGCGAAAATGTCGACGGCGAGTTCGATTTGAACCGGGTGACCCGCAATTCGAAGGCCCTCAAAGCAACAGCCGATGGGGGTAATTCCCGGTTCCTCCCCACTCTTCGGATGACTGGAAGCCACGCGCGCGACGATGCGGTCGGCGGTCACGACATTCAGAATATTCAGACCTTCGATGAGCACCGTAGCAGTGGCATCAAAAGCCTGATCCTTCGGGCTGAATGAGCCGGCCGTAAACGCCAGTGCGCGGCGGAACGTGACGATGTCGCGGAAGTTGAAATCGTTGACGTGCGTATGGAGAAAGCCGCCCGCCTCCTTGAGAGAGAGGCAAGCCTGAGCAGGAATATCTTCCTGAAAAGGCAAGGTGAAGTGGCCGGAAACAGCGACCGTGGAAGCATGGTAACGAAAACGTTTGATCTCGGCCAAATGTAAACCTCGCGCCTCTTATTTTGCGTCCGCCACCCGAAGATTGCAAACTCCGAGTTCAAAACTTTGCTGTCCATCCCAGCCTGTCAGCCGCAAACGGTGGTCGCCCACCGGCAAAGACGTGAGGGCCACGGTCAGCGCCAGGGTCTCCGCAGTCGCCGAAACCGGGCTCTTCAGATCCTGCGAGGCACCGTCCAGTGTCCACGAATAGCGCTGATACCTGCGCGGGAGATCAAACTGCAGTACGGCGAATGACTTCGACTTGTCCACCGGGAAGGTCTGCACATCGGCACTCCGGGTGGGAGGACGGACGGCAAAGACCTCTGCGACACCCGTTCGCGGGCCCGGGTTTTGCGTCACACCGTAAGCGACGAAGAACAACAAGGCACAATTGAGGACGCCGGAGAATGCCAGCACCGGCCAGGAGCGGAGTCGCAGGAAATCCAGCCAGCCACCGGACTCTTTAGCACGGGAACCCGCGGCCTTCTTCTGCAGAGCGTCTTCGAAAACCCCCACCGCGTTGGCGGCGAACAGATCGATGGTCGCCACCTCCTGCCTGCAGACGTGACAGTCCGCCAGGTGTTCCTCGAACTCGTCCCGCAATGCCGGGGCGAGTTCACCAAGGTAGTAGCGCTCCGGTAAGTGCGCTTCGATTGTATTCGCGTGGTCCATTTATTCCAGTTGCTTCACCCGGTAGTTACGCGGAATGCGCTTCCGTTGCAAATCAACATAAGAATCTGTGAAATAATTCTTCCGCCTTTGGCTCCGGCAGCCTGAAAACGACCCTTCGCCCGATGCAGCAGGACCCGCAGATGCCCTGGTTCCACACTGAGACGCGCGCAAATCTCCTCGCGGCTGGCCTCTTCAAAGAAGACCATGCGCAGAATATCCCGATCCTTGGCCGGCAATTCATCCAGAATTTTCTTTACGATCTTCTTCCGCTCTGCAGTGATGAGGGACCGCTCGGCGTCCATCGCCCGATCCGGCACCTCCGGCGAGTCCTCGGTGGAATCCGGCATTTTTGCCTCGCGGCGCCCGAGTTCGAGCAGGACGTTATTACAAACAGAATTGACGAACGCGCCGAATCGTTCCGGCTGCGAAACCCCGTTTCCGACCCGCAAAACCTTGAGAACCCGAAACAATGTTTCCTGTCGAATGTCGGCTGCGGTATCGGGATCGATACGGCGCGAACGCATTTTGAGAGAGAGAAACTGGCTGAAGTACGTGTGGAAGTGCGCCTCAGTCTCGGGGTCCCCGGAGGCCAGTTTCTTCACGTACGCGTCGTCAAATGTCCGAAACTCCAATGTGCTCCTCTGGTCAAATGATTATACAGTTGGCGGGGAAGGCCGATCTTTCTTCCTAGAGAGCAGCAGCACCGTCATGCCTGCCGTTCCGAGGACAAGTGAGCCCGGCTCCGGCGAGGTCGCCGTCACCTGATAAACGACACCGGCTCCATAGTCTGCGATATACAGGGCATCCACTGAGGAACGGATGCCAATGGGATTGTAGACACCGTCCTGGCTGTTCTCAGAGAAGTGAATGTAGTTGCCACTGTTGAAGTCGTAGTAGCCAACCGCGTTCTCTTCGTTGGCAGCGCCTGTACCACCTTTACCCGAAAAACCGATAAAGATCCCGTTATTGAAACCGACAGGAAAATTGGCGGGGGCGAAATCGAACTGCGTTACCCCTTCGCTCTCCGATCCCAGCAAAGTGCCATTGGCGAGGGGTTGGATGGCAAAGAACGGCTGTATGCAGCCGGAACCAATGTGAGCCCCGGTCCGATACTCCACGTAACAGTTTGGGTAGCCAAAATCCGGAGGCGTCCCATTGCCGAAATCGGCGGACACAATCCGATTGATCTCCTCCGCCTGAGGCGGCTCATCACCGTCCGGGCCGGGTCCGTCTATCGCGTTGTCGAGAAAGTAGAAATCGCCGGTTCCGGGCTGAAAGCCCATGCCCACGACGTTGCGAATGCCACCGGCCACTTTGCGCAGGCCGGAGGCCGTTGGCTGCGATCCGCTGAGGTTCAGAGTGACCATGTAAAGGGAGTCCCCCTCGACAGTTCCCGCCAGCAGACCGCTCAATTGCACCGTATGGCTGGAGCGCACATGGTCGTACTCGGACCCGACGTTGAAGACCAGGTCGAAAGACCCGGGCTGTCCCGGCGTGGGGCGCGTCGCGATTCCCGGCTGATTGTGTTCCCAATCGGGCGGAAATCCGAATTGCAGGGAGCCCATAGGCATGAGCGGTGCGTCGGGTGTTGCTCCGGGCTTAAGGACCGTGATGGAGGGCGTGTTATTGCCGGAAAAGTAAGCACCAAAGTTGCTGTCAATCAGGAAGGTACCGGCTTGAATCAGGCCCAGCCTGGCCCCCGGAGCGGCATAAATAGTGGTGGCGGGTCCGTCAGCGATACCGTCATGGTTAAAGTCCGCAAAACGCACAATTCCATCCGCATAGCCCCCCACTGCCAGGCTGCCATCGGCCAGAAGAAGCATGGAAATCGGCAGGCCCAGAACCGCAAACTCTGTGACCCTGAAGCGAGAGGTATCGAGGGCGAAAGAATTGAGGTGCAGGCTGCCAGCGTATCCTGGCAGGCAAAACAAGACAAAGGCGGCCAGTAACCGGGGGCATGACATAACTGAATTATGACATTATGACGATAAACCCTGGCCCGACTTTTCTTCGATCATTTTGACCACGGACACCGATTCCGACAAACTGGCGGCGACGGTGGCCGAAAGAGACGTCTGGAGCCGGGTCAGCCGGGAGGATGACCCGCCTTCCGCCGCCGAAGAGTAACCCCAAAGGCCGGCGATAATGACGGATTCGACGCCGCTTTCCCGGACTTCCTTCGTTACCTTGCGGGCGTGCCCACCAGAAAATGGGGGGACGGCCGAAATGAATACGACATCGTCGGCCTGCGCGCCCAATGCTTTGATCAACTGGCCGGGCGATTCGGTCACCGGAAACGAGATGGTCGGGAAGCCTTCCT